>URUF01000018.1 GCA_900550955.1 uncultured Eubacteriales bacterium
CGTAATTCTACGACAGGGTTTCTTTTTTGTGTCTACTTGCCTTATAGCAGTCCAAGTCCAGGCGGCTGCACGGGGGTTTTTTTACTGGGCGGTTACTCCTGCTGCAAACAGCTGCTGCACGCTGGCGGGCATCTGCCCCAGCGCCGTAAACAACGCCTGTAACGCACGGTTCTGCACATCAACCGCTAGGGCTTGCAGCTCATCGGCAGAAAGCTCCGTCACGTTTACCGCGGTATCGGGCGTGGCCTTTTCAATATCGCTAAGCAAAGCGGAATCGGCCTCGCCGGAGGTAAGCTTGAACGTAACGACCGGGCGCTCCGCCGCGGCGGGCTCGGTGATGGCGGTCGCGTCCTCGCGGCCATAGACCGCAACGCTGCGCACGCGGCTGTCCCCCTTATTCTCGCCATGGTAAAGGAAGGTTATCTGCGTGCCGTTGGCCAGCCCGGCCAGCATGCCGTCGCTTGTGCCATCCCTGCCGCTAAGCAGGTCAAAGGTCAGCCGCATCATGCTCTGGTCATTAACCTCCACGCTCATGTCCCCGGTGTGCGTCACGCCGTTTTCCTTGGTGAGGCGGTCATAATTCATGTTCATGGCCATCTTCATCGTTTCGGGTTCCTCATCCCCGCTGGCTTCCTCGGCTATGGCCATGTTCATTCCCATTTCCATGCCCACAACCTCCTGGCCCTCATTGGTGGAATAGAGCGCCATTGTCATATCAATGTCGTTTTCCTTGTAAATCCTGCGGGCTTCTTCCAAGCATCTCTTTACCTCGGCCTCCAGCTCCTCGCCCGTCAGGTCGGGGTTTTGCCGCTGAATCGTGCTTTGCATAATGCTGCGCATATAGGCGGTATCGCAAAGCGCCGCAAGATCATCGCCGTTCATAGTCATGGTATATTTTTCGGTGGCGGCGTCGCGCGCTTCATCCGTAAATTCGCCTTCCTCCAGGGTCATCTTGCCATATATATCCTTTATGTAGGCGGCCATTTCAGGATCGTCCTTGAACATCTCTTCTGCCATGGCGGATACTTCCTCCGGCGTTTTTACCGCCATGGCGCCGTCCTTTTCCACCGCTGCGGCAATCGCCGCCGTCATCTGCTTCTTGTACTGGGCCATCATTTCTTCCAGCGCGGCGACGGCTTCCTCATCCACCTCTGCGTCATTGGCGCTTGCCTGCGCCTGGATGCTAGACTTCATCATATCGGTCAGGAAATCGAAGCCGTCGTCCCAGGTTGTGTAAAGCACGTCTTCGCTAAGCAGGTTGCTTTGCACATACAGGCCGGTTTTATCCACGCCCAGCGCTACGGTAGCCACATCCACGTCGTTGACCGTAAGCGTCAAAGCGGCGCTTTTGTCCTCGCCCACGGTCAGCCTGAACGATAAAGCATCCAGTATGTCCTTCACCATTTCCTCAGAAGCCATGTCGCTGCCGGGAATAATTTTGAGAACATGCTGCGTATCGGCCAGCGCCGTCAGGGGCAGCGCCAGCGCCAGCACAAGTGCCAGGCACAGCGCCTTCATCATTTTGCGGATCATTTGTTTTTCCTCCTTATCTTTCCTGGGTTGTCACCTTGGAATGCTTCCATAGTATAACGCAAGCGGCGGCGGATTGTCATCCCTTTGACAATACAAGCCAATTTCCGAGGGTTCAAACGTCCAAAATGATGTTTGAACGTTACCGCTTCAGCCATACCGTTTGGTTCACAATGGGCGTGTAGCTTTGAATCAGCTTGATCACCTTAACGCTTACGTTCGCATCCTCGTAATCCAGGGGCATGGCGCGCGGCTCGCCGTTCCTTTGCATTGCAATGGCCAATTCCGCCGCCTGCTGCACGCTTTCCTGGGTGATGCCGCCAATAACCACCGTGCCCTTGTCAAGCACCTCCGGGCGCTCGGTGGAGGTGCGAATCAGCACGCCGCAGAAGCCAAGCATCGCGCTCTCCTCGCTCAGGGTGCCGCTGTCGCTAAGCACAACAAGGCTGTTCATCTGCAAATGGTTGTAGTCAAAAAAGCCAAAGGGCGTCACATTGCGCACCAGGGGATGGAAGGTGAAGTTGCGCTGCTTGATAAACTTCATGCTGCGGGGATGCGTGCTGTAAATCACCGGCACCTGGTAGGCCTCCGCCATATGGTTGATGGCCTGCATCAGGGATAGGAAATTTTGCTCCAGGTCGATGTTTTCCTCCCGATGCGCGCTTACCAGAATGTATTTTCCCCTTTCAAGGCCCAGGCGCTCCAGCACGTCGCTTTGGTCAATCTGCTCCCGGTGGTTTTGCAGCACCTCCCGCATGGGCGAGCCGGTCACAAAGATGGTCTTCCCATCGATGCCCTCGCTAAGCAGATAACGGCGGCTGTTTTCCGTGTAGGGCAGGTTAATATCGCTGATATGATCCACGATCTTGCGGTTGATCATCTCGCTCACGTTCCAATCCCAGCAGCGGTTGCCGGCCTCCATATGGAAAATCGGTATTTTCAGCCGCTTGGCGGAAACGGCCGCAAGCGCGGAGTTGGTATCGCCCAAAATCAGCACCGCGTCGGGGCGCTCCTTTGCCATAACCTTGTAGCTTTGGGCAATGATGTTGCCCATGGTTTCGCCCAGGTCGCTGCCAACGGCGTCCAAATAATAATTGGGGGTGCGCAAGCCCAGCTCGCGGAAGAACACCTGGTTGAGCGCGGGATCGTAGTTTTGCCCCGTATGCACAACCACATGGTCAAAGTATCTGTCGGCGCAGCGCATCACCGCCGACAGGCGGATGATTTCCGGCCGGGTGCCCAGCACCGTCATCAACTTCAGCTTATTCATTTTCAGGCCTCCTTATCGGGCTGCACGTTCAGGCGGAAGGTATCGGGGTTGGCGGGGTCATAGCACTCGTTGGCCCACATCAGGGTAACCATATCCGTATCGCCCGTGTTTTCAATGTTATGGGTATATCCGGGGGGAATATCCACAATCTGCGGCACATCGCCGCATACCTTGTAGGCGATCACCGTTTCGTCCCCCAGCCTGCGCAGGCGAATAACGCCCTCTCCGCTAACCACCACAAACTTTTCGTGCTTGGTATGGTGCCAATGCTCGCCCTTTACAATATGCGGCTTGGCTACGTTCACGCTTACCTGCCCATGGCCGCCCAGGTGCAAAAGCTCCGCAAAGGAGCCGCGCGCATCCGTATGCGCCACCGGCGCGCGGGAAAAATCGTCCGGGGGCAAAAAGCTTAGGTACGTAGCGTACAGCTTCGCCGTAAGCGGGTCGCTCTGGTCAGGGCAGTCCAGGAGGTTGCGCATATCGCGGAAAGCGCCCAGCCTTGCCGCCAGCTCGCCAAGGCCAATCTCATGCTCGGGGCCGGCGGCGCACAGGCCGTCTTCCGCCCGGGTGGGCATGCCCTCCAGCGCGCGCAGGAATTCCTTTACGATATCGTCAATATACACAAGGCGCAGCGTCGCCGCGGGATCGTTCACCGTGATGGGCAGGTCGCGGGCGATGTTGTGGCAGAAGGTCGCTACGGCGCTGTTGTAGTTGGGGCGGCTCCACTTGCCAAAGGCGTTGGTGAGCCGGTATACGTAAACCGGCGCGCCCGTGCGCAGGCCATAGGCAAAAACCGCGTCCTCCGCCGCGCGCTTGCTAGCCCCGTAGGGGTTGTCCAGCGCCGCCTGCGTGGAGCTGGATAAAACCACGGGCGGCCTTTTGCCCGCCTCCAGCAGCTTGAGCAATTCCAGGGTAAAATCCCGGTTGCCCTCCATAAACTCGCCCGGGGTTTGCGGCCGGTTCACGCCTGCAAGGTGAAACACAAAATCAGCCTCCTTGGCGGCGCGGCGCAGCGCTTCCGGCGGCGTTTGAACGTCAATCAGGCTTAGCGTATCCTCCGGGCGGCGGCAGGCAAGCGTTTCCCGCAGGTTGCGGCCAATAAAGCCGTTCGCGCCCGTAATCATTATTTGCATATGGTTTTTCCTCCTCCGGCACGGCGGCATGCGCCGCGTCCCTGTTATCTTACAGGAACGGCCCATACCTGTCAATAACAGGCATGGCGTTTTCCCCAAACCCTTCCTTGACGGGGCCGCGCCCATCCCCTATAATAAAACCGCTTATTTTTGAAAGAAAGAGGGGTGCGTGGAGGTGCTGGCCACGCGGATGCTCGTTGTGCTCGCGGGCCCGTTGGATGCGGGCAGCGCCCTGCGCACGGCCGCGGCCGCCGTCAAGGCCGCCGCGCGCCCTTATGGCCTGCGCTTTGCGCTGCCCCGCGCCTTTCAAGCGGCCGTGGAGGATATACCGCCTGGCAGCGCAGGCCTTTCCATGGAAAGCCTGGCCTTTTACCCGGACGAGGGCGACCCGCTGCAAGGCGTACTGCCCCTTTTGAGCGGAGAAAGCCACTTTTTGCTCCTATGCGGGGAGCATGGCTTTTCTCCGCGCTGGGACGCGGCGCTGTACGCCGCCCTGCCCGCACGGCAGGCGCTGCTTACGGCCAGCATAAGCCCGCCGCGCGGGCAGGTTTCCCCCGTGCAGCCTTCGGGATCCGCCGGAAGGCGCTTAACCTCTTTGCGAAGCGCGGTTGCCTCTGGACGCGCTCGCAGGCAAACCGCCGCGCCGCTTATGGCGGAGGGGGATACGCGCGTTGTGCAAAGGCTTCCCGTTTCCGCAGCCGCCAGCCCTAAAAGCCCTCCCCTGCCTGCCGAGGCCTATCTTCCAGCCCTAGCTGAGGATTTTGGTGAGGACGGCGTGCTCATCAGCCGGGGCCTTCCGCTGGTATGCGCAGCTGGGCCCGTGCGCACGCTGGTGGCCAATCCCGCGCTGTTATTTGGGCCGGTTTCCTTTTTGCAAACCGCCTCCCCATCGCTGGATACCCTCTCCATCAACGCCTATGTGGCGGGCTTCTCTTTGTACGCCCTGGCGGAAGCGCCGCTGTGGCCTTTGGCGCAGCAGCCGTGCTTCCGCCTGCGCCGCACGGAGGAAAAGGTTGCGCCCGGCAGCACGCTGGCCCGCTTTGAGCAGCTTGCGGGCTTCCGCTACGAGCAGCGCCGTGCCGGAATCAAAACCACGTGGGGCCTTTTCAACGTGGAAAACACCTATGCGCAGCATTTGCCGCACGGCATGGCCGTAAGCCAGCGCGCCCGGGCCGCGCGCATGCGGTTTCACGAAAGCTACATGCCCCTTATCACAACCGCCTTTATCGACCTGCCCAACCCGCGCAGGCCGGTAGCCTCCTATATCCTGCGCCTTGGCTTTCTCAAGGCCATTGAAAGCCTGCCCCTGCTTTTATATACCGGCGGCGCGCAGGAGCGTTACCTGCGCGCGGGCTTTCCCAACGTGCAAAGCTACCCGGATAACGGCGTGCTGCCTAAAGGCCTGTTGGCCGCCGGCATGAGCCGGGAGCAGCATTTCAAGCGCAGCAAGCCGTTTTTGATGCAGCGCGCGGCGAAGCGCCAGGTGGAATTTACCCATGCGGCCTGGGTGGACGCGGACATCCTTCCGCACCCCATCTGCCCCGAGGCCGTGCCGGATTTCAGCCCCATGATGGACGGGCGCATCCATTTCGCGCTTGTGGACGGCGTGCCGGATGTAAGCTTTGTGCTTGCGCCGGTAAAGCTCCTTCCTCTGCTTGTTCGCGAAACCCTCTCCCTTACGCAGCTGGATGAGGAGCTGAAGCGCGGCTTGAGCGAGGAGGCGCTGTGGCGGCGGCTGTTTGCCAGGCATCCCGAGCTTTTTACGCTGCACCCTATGCCCCGCAGGCGGCTGTTGTTCCTTTCCGCGTTTGATTCGCGGCTCCTGGGGCTGCGCCTGCGCGCGCTGCTTAGCGCCGCGCCCGCGCCCATTCCGGGCGAAGCCATCCGCACATCATCAAAAAGGAGTCCTGGCCATGACTGAATCCCGCCCCGCCAAAACCGTATCCTCCAGCCGCTCCGAGCAGGTGCACATCATCATGCCCGCCGATGTAAACGGCAGCTACACCCTTTTTGGCGGCATCCTGATGCAATGGATCGACGTGGTGGCCGGCGTAGTATCGCGCCGCCACAGCGAATGCGAAACCCGCACCGCCGCCATTGACCATCTGGAATTTCTGGCCCCGGCCTATATCAACGATACCGTAACCATCGCCGGGCGCGTAACCTGCGTGGGCAACACCAGCATGGAGGTGTGCGTGGACACCTTTGTGGAGCATGTGGACAACCCCACCCAGCGCCAGCATGTAAACCGCGCCTTTTTAACCATGGTAGCCATCGGCAAGGATGGAAAGCCCACCCAGGTGCCCAGCCTGATCCCCGAAACGCTGGAGGAAAAGATGGACTTTACCGCCGGAGAAAGGCGCAGGCTGATGCGCATGCGCAACATGAATAAATAGGAGGGCGCTGCAATGGACGAACGGGAGGCCAAGCTTCGCCTGTGGTTTGCCATGTGGCTTGAAAAAAAGGACCTGGGCATTTGCAGCCTGTTTTCCACGGACGCCGTATATGTGGAAAGCTGGGGCCCGGAATACCGCGGCGCGGAAAAAATCCGGCGCTGGTTTGAGGAGTGGAACACACGCGGAACGGTGCAGAAATGGGATATTCGCCAGTTCTTCCATAAGGATAACCAAACGGTTGCGGAATGGCTCTTTCAAAACCAAATGGATAACGGAAGGGTAGAGGCCTTTGAAGGCATGACGCTGGTAAAATGGAACCCAAGCGGCCAAATTTGCCTGTTGAAGGAGTTCGGCTGCAATCTCAACCGCTACGACCCCTACCGCGACGGCCCGCTGCCGCGTTTTGCAAACGAGCGGGCCCTGTGGTTTTAACGCCTGCGCTTGTGCGGCCTAAACGCAAGCGGACGTATACCAGGCGGTTGCATGGCTTACATCCGCTCGCGTTTAGGCCGCCGCAAAGCCTTGTTTGCGGCGGTTTTTTGCTTATGCCGTTAGCGTTTGGCTTATACTTGGAGAGCCAAAGCGCTCCAAATTCCCTTTTGGGCCTTCCTTACTGCTGCCGTTTTCCGTGCCTGCCATCCTCGCTCGCGCCCAAGCGGTCATCCTCCCAGGCGGTTTTTTGCTCGTGGATGGCATAGAGCCCGGCATAGTTTTCGGCTTGTCCGGGCGTTTGGATGGCGGCCGGGGTCAGCCCCGTGCATTCCGTGGCCGAGGCCAGGTTTTCAATCTCCAGAATGGGCGGGTTTTCCAGCGGCTTTTTGCCATGCTTTACGGGTTCCATGCACATTCGCCTCCCATGATCGGTTTAGCCACAGGGTGCGTAAAACATTCGCTTGTTATTCGGCGCTGTATTTTCTTGACAGGCGGGGCAGGGGGCGGTATCATGGTAGCGGGCGCAAACCGAAGCCTTGCTCCGTCAGGCGCATGCGGCGCGGCAGCCTTCCGCCGCCTTGCCTGATGAAGCGCCCGCGCTCACAGCGCGCGCAAAGCCCGAAGCAACTGCCGCCAGTCGTGCGCCTCCCATACCGCGGCGCCGCGTTGGCCAACAGAAACTGATTTTTCCCCCAATTTCCTTTTTTACCTTGCTTAGGAGCGATGCTTCTTGAAACACGAGCCATCCAGAATCGGCTACTACCCCGGCGCGCCCGCCGGAGGCAAGCCTCCCAAACGCACGGGCAGGCGGCGGTATTATGCGGCGATTGCTATATGCGCCTGCGTATTTGTGGTTTGCGCAGCGCTGCTGATACGGTATTATACCAATATTGCCGCTTCCCGGCAGGCCTCCCAGCAGTTGGGAGAGATCTATCAGGCCTCCCTTGAGGCGACGGACGCCCCCACGGAAACGCCGCCGCAAAGCGAGCCAACCGCCACTGCGCAGCCAACCGCGCGTCCCGCCCCAACCAAGGCCCCTCAACCCAGCGGGCAAGCCAGCGCCGCCGCAGCCAGCGCGGCTGAGCTTTGGCCCACGGTTTACCCGGACAATCCCAAACTGAAGGTTTCTGCCGTGTTTGACGAGCTGCAAGCCCAAAACCGCGATATCATCGCTTGGCTCAAGCTTGACGGCGAGCTGGATGAACCCGTGGTGCAGCGCGATAACGTCTACTACCTCACCCACAACGCGCTCAAGCAAAAAAGCATAACCGGCGCGCTTTTCCTGGATGAAGGCTGCGACCTCATCCACGTGCCCACGCAAATGGTGGTGCACGGCCACAATATGAAGGAAGGGGCCATGTTTGGCTGCCTGAAAAAGTACAAGGTCAAGGGCGCCGCCTATTATAAGGAGCATGCCTACATAGACTTTAACACCCTGTACGAGAATGGGCGCTATGTGATCTTCGCTGTGGCGGAGGTGGACATTCGCTCCGGCCATCCCTATTATTTGCCCTTCTGGCAGTATTCCCGCTTCACAGACGAAAAACAGTTTACGGACTATATAGCCAGCGCGCGCGCCTGCTCCCTGTACCGCTGCAAGGTGGATGTGCAGCCCGGCGACCGCCTCCTTACGCTGTCCACCTGTACCGGCACGAACGATAACATGCGCCTGCTGGTCATGGCCCGCAAAATCCGCCCGGATGAAAACTTGCTGGATTTGAATATGGCGGTAATGAGCACCGTTGACAGGTGAATTTTAAACCGCCGCATGGCAGGAGGCGTGGTGCGCATGGATATGTTCATCGGTTTCATTGGCTGCGGTTGCGCCGCGCAAACGGCGTATGCGCCCGCCTGTGCGGCGCATGCGGGCTGTGTGCCAGCCGCCTGGTACGACCCGGACGAGGCGCGCGCGGCAGCGCTGGCGCGCACGTATGGCGGGCGGGTTTTCCAAAGCATGGAAGCGCTGCTTGCCTGCGATATTCAGGCCGTGATGATCGATTTGCCCATCGCCCGGCGCGTTCCCGCCATCTGCGCCGCGCTGAAGGCCGGGCGCTATGCCCTGTGCGAGCCGCCCTTTACCATGGATTTTGACGGCGTATGGGCCCTGACCTCGTGCATGTTTGACGCGCCCGGACGGCTGATGCCTGCGGGCGGGCTGCGGCTTGCCCGTGCCTCTCAGGCGGGCTGCGAAATAGGCGGCATCCAAAGCTTTGAGGCGTCGTATACCTGCCCCCGTCCCGCCCATGCGGCCTCCGCCATGGAGTCGCCCGCCATAGCGGCCATCGGTGCGCTGCATGCATTGCTGGGCGAGCCCTTTACCGATGTGTGCGCCATGGAAAGCCCAAGCCGCGCGGATACGCATCTTCTGCTCTGTACGGATAGCCGCGTCACCGGCCAGCTGCACGCCGGTTGGCATGGGCAGCCAGGCGGCCGCGTACGCGTCTATGGCGGCGGCGGGCAGGCGGAGTTTGCTTTAGAGCCCGTTCCCTTACGCGATCATGCGGACGCCTTCCTTTGCGCCGTCAAAGCGGGCGCCCCTCTTCCCGAGGATGCGTCGGCCTCCCTGGCGGCCCATCAGGTGGCGCTTCTGGCGCGCCGCAGCGCCACGGAAGGAAAGCGCCTCTATGTGCGCCACGGCTGACTTTCCCCTTTACAATCGCCAAAAACTGTGCTATCATACCACCCAGCAGCTATGAGAAGGACGGATGCGCCTCCGTCACAGCGTAGCGAGCCCGGAAACGGTGGAAGCCGGGCGTTGTGTTGGCGCATCGGATCACCTTGGAGCTATCGGCCTGATGGCGCTTTGCGCCGTAAGGCGGATCGGGCGCTCCCGTGACAGAGCCAGCCGGTAACCAAAGCCGGTATGAGCGGGCGGCCAAAGGCCGTCAAAATGGGTGGTACCGCGGAAAAACGCATTTTTCCGTCCCGTTGCGCGGGACGGTTTTTTCTTGCCCCGAAAACCCCACTATCCAAAGGAGGTCTAAAACCCAATGTATCGCAAAGTACCAACGGACATGAACTTTGTTGAGCGCGAAAAGCAGGTGCTGGACTTCTGGAAGCAAAACGGCATCATTGAAAAAAGCTTCCACCACCGCGACGGCCAGGAGCGCTTTACCTTCTTTGACGGCCCACCCACGGCCAACGGCCGTCCGCACATCGGCCATATCGAAACCCGCGCCATCAAGGATTTGATTCCGCGCTTCCAAAGCATGAAGGGCAAGGATGTGCTGCGCAAGGCCGGCTGGGATACCCACGGCCTGCCTGTGGAGCTTGAGGTAGAAAAGACCCTCGGCCTGGACGGAAAACCCCAGATTGAAGCCTACGGCATTGAGCCCTTCATTGCCGAGTGCAAAAAAAGCGTTTGGAAGTACCAGCACGAATGGGAAGAAATGAGCGACCGCGTGGGCTTCTGGGCGGATATGAAGGATCCCTATATCACCTATAAGGACGACTATATCGAAAGCGAATGGTGGAGCCTTAAGGAAATTTGGAAGAAGGGCCTGCTCTACCTGGGCCACAAAATCGCTCCCTACTGCCCCCGCTGCGGCACCGCGCTTTCCAGCCACGAGGTGGCGCAGGGCTATAAAAATGTGAAGGAAACCTCCGCCTATGTGCGTTTCCCCATCAAGGGCGAGGAAAACGCCTATTTCCTGGCCTGGACCACCACGCCCTGGACGCTTCCCAGCAACCTGGCCCTGTGCGTCAATCCCAGCGATACCTACGCCCGCTTCACCGTGGAGGGGCAAACCTATATCATGGCCAAGGCGCTCATCCCCGCCATCTTCCCCGATAAGGAGATCCAAATCCACGCCGAAATGCTTGGCCGCGATCTAAAGGGCATGGAATACGTGCCGCTGTTTGACTTTGCCGTGGGCAAGCTGGATAAGCCCGCCTGGCATGTGGTGTGCGACGATTACGTCACCATGACGGACGGCACCGGCATCGTTCACATCGCCCCCGCCTTTGGCGAGGATGACAACCGCGTCTGCAAGGAAAACGACCTTCCCTTTGTCAACTTTGTGGACCCTCAGGGCTGCATGACCGCCGATACCAAATGGCCCGGCGTGTTCGTCAAGGACGCAGACAAGCTGGTTTTGGAGGATTTGAAAGAGCGCGGCCTGCTGTTTGCCGCCGTGCCCTTTGCGCATGATTATCCCTTCTGCTGGCGCTGCGACCGTCCCCTGCTGTATTACCCCCGCCCCACCTGGTACATCAAGATGACCGCCGTAAAGGACGAGCTGGTCAAGAACAACCGCACCATCAACTGGATGCCTGAAAACATCAAGGAAGGCCGTATGGGCTCCTGGCTTGAAAACGTGCATGACTGGGGCCTCAGCCGCGAGCGCTACTGGGGTACGCCCCTGCCCGTGTGGACGTGCGAATGCGGCCATATCCACGTGGTAGGCTCCAAGCAGGAGCTGCGCGATATGTCCACCAAACCCCTGGGGGATATTGAGCTGCACCGCCCCTATGTGGACGAGGTGGAAATCACCTGCCCCGAATGCGGCAAGCCCATGCACCGCGTGAAAGAGGTTATCGACTGCTGGTACGACAGCGGCTCCATGCCCTTTGCCCAGTGGCATTATCCCTTTGAAAACAAGGATATTTTTGAAAAGCGCTTCCCCGCCAACTTTATTTCCGAGGCGATCGACCAAACCCGCGGCTGGTTTTACACGCTCAGCGCCATCTCCACGCTTCTGTTTGAGCGCGCGGCGTTTGAAAACTGCATCGTCATGGGCCATGTGCAGGATAAGGACGGCCAAAAGATGTCCAAGCACAAGGGCAACGTGGTGGATCCCTGGAGCGTTTTGAACAAGCAAGGCGCGGACGCCGTGCGCTGGTATTTCTACACCGCGGGCGCGCCGTGGCTGCCCAACCGTTTCAGCGACGAGGCTGTTAACGAGGGCCAGCGCAAGTTCATGGGCACGCTGCAAAACACCTATGCCTTCTTCGTGCTCTATGCCAATATCGACAATTTCAATCCCAAGGAGCATCCCATCGAGAAGGCGAAGCTCACTCTGATGGATAAGTGGGTGCTCTCCCGCCTGAACCAGCTTATCAAGCGCGTGGACGACGACCTTAGCAACTTCCGCATCCCCGAGTCCGCCCGCGCCATCGGCGATTTCGTGGACGAGCTGAGCAACTGGTATGTGCGCCGCGGCCGCGAGCGTTTCTGGGGCAAGGGCATGGATGATACTAAGGAAGCCGCTTTTGCAACCCTCTACGCCGTGCTTGTAACCCTTAGCAAGGTAATCGCGCCGTTTGTGCCCTTTATGGCTGAGGACATGTACCAAAACCTGGTGCGCAGCGTGGATGAAACCGCGCCCGAGAGCGTGCACCTATGCGACTTCCCCACTGCGGATGAAAGCCTCATCGACGAGGACCTCAACACGCAGATGAGCGCGCTTTTGGAGGTTGTGGGCCTGGGCCGCGCCTGCCGCGCCGGCGCCAACCTCAAGGTGCGCCAGCCCGCCGCCGCGCTGTATGTGAAGGGCACCCATTTTGACGGGGCTTTCAGCGCCCTGGCCGAGGATGAGCTAAACGTAAAGCAGGTTATTTTTACCGATGACGCCCGCGCCTTCACCACCTACAACCTCAAGCCGCAAATGCGCACCTTGGGCCCCAAGTACGGAAAGCTTCTGGGCCGCATTGGCCAAAAGCTTAAGGAGCTGGACGGCAACGACGTGGTGGACGCCTTTGAGCGCGGCGAAACCGTGCGCTTCTCCCTGGACGATACCGAGGTTGTGCTCGCAAAGGACGACGTGCTCACCGAATCCGCTCAAAAGCCCGGCTTTGCGGCGCAGACGGACGGCGGCGTGACCGTTGTTTTGGATTGCAACCTTACCCCCGAACTGGTTTGCGAGGGCTATCAGCGCGAAATGATCTCCAAGCTGCAAAACATGCGCAAGGACGCCGCGTTTGAGGTGAGCGACCGCATCGAGGTTACTTACGAGGCTGACGACGAGCTGGCCGCCGCCATCGAAAGCGGGCGCGACTTCATTATGCGCAGCGTGCTGGCCGTCAAGCTGGAACGGGCCGCGGCTCCCGAGGGCGCGGAAGCCAAGGCTTGGGATCTCAACGGCAAAAAGGCCCTCATGAGCGTGCGCCGGGCGTAAGCACGGGGGTACGGCAGGGGGCGCCATCCCCCTGCGCCCCTGGCAAGGGGCTTCGCCCTTGACCTGTCCTTTTTGGTTGATGGCACCTGTTTTCCTTAACAACCTTCATGTAGGAGCTATGTATGTATTTATGTGACCAGTGGCGCGATTATGAGGTGCTGGACACCGGCGACGGCGAAAAGCTGGAACGCTGGGGCGACATCCTTCTGCGCCGCCCGGATCCCCAGGTCATCTGGCCCAAGGCGCAGCCCGGCCTATGGGATGCCGCGCATGCCGTATACCAGCGCAGTGAATCCGGCGGCGGGCATTGGGATTTCCGCCAAAAGCTGCCCGACCGTTGGACGGTGAAACTGGGCATGCTCAAGTTTTATGTGAAGCCCACCGGCTTCAAGCATACCGGGCTTTTCCCGGAGCAAGCGGCCAACTGGGCCTTCATGCAGGAGCGCATCCGCTCCGCAGGCGCGTGGAGCCATCCGCCGCGCGTGCTCAACCTGTTTGCCTATACGGGCGGGGCCACGTTGGCCTGCGCCGCCGCCGGCGCGCACGTTACCCATGTGGACGCGGCCAAGGGCATGGTGCTGTGGGCGCGTGAAAACCGCGATTTAAGCGGCATACCCGAGGAAAGCACCCGCTTTATCATCGAGGATGCGAAGGCGTTTGTCCGGCGCGAGCTGCGCCGGGGCAATAGCTACGACGCTATCCTCATGGACCCGCCCAGCTATGGCCGTGGCCCCAACGGCGAGGTGTGGAAGCTGGAAAACGAGCTATACCCGCTGGTTGACCTGTGCGCGCAGGTTTTAAGCGATACGCCCCTTTTCTTCCTGATCAACGGCTACACCACGGGCTTTAACGCCTCGGTGCTGCGCAACATTGCGCAGCGCTGCCTGTGCGGCCGCTACGGCGGCAGGGCTGAGGCCGACGAGCTGTGCCTGAGCGTATCCACAGGCAGCGTGCTTCCCTGTGGAACAACCGCGCGGTGGCTGCCCCATGCCTGAAATTATCTATGAGGACAACCATCTGCTGGTGGCTGTAAAACCCCCCAACCTGCTCGCACAGGGCGATGCGACCGGCGATGATTGCCTGCTTGACCAGCTCAAGCGCTATATCAAGCAAACGTATCACAAGCCGGGTGAGGTGTATCTGGGCCTGGTGCACCGTATGGACAGGCCTGTGGGCGGGCTGATGGCCTTCGCGCGCACCAGCAAGGCCGCCTCGCGCCTAAGCGGCCAGCTTCGCACGCACGCCATGGAGCGGGAATATTTGGCTGTGGTGGAAAAGGGCGTTTCCATGCCCGATAGCGGCACGCTGGAAAACTGGCTTCTCAAGGACGGGGAAGGCGGCGGCGTGCGGGTGGCCGCGCCGGATACGCCGGGCGCGCAGCAGGCGCGCCTCCACTATCACGTGCTTTCACGCAGCGGCGATACCGCGCTGGTTCATGTGAAACTGGAAACAGGCCGCAAGCACCAAATTCGCGTGCAGCTCATGCACAGCGGCCATCCCATCCTGTACGATATGCGCTATGGCCACGGCCGGCGCGGCCAGCCTGTTGCGTTATGGGGCGCGGTGCTGCGCCTGACGCACCCTACGAAGAAGGAACCCATGACCTTTGTAAGCGCGCCCCGCGGCGACGCTTACACGCCTTATGCCGCCGTTATTGACGGCTTTCTAACCCAACAGCGGAAGGGAGTTACCTCGTGAGCACCCCCAATTTTTCCTTTGAGCTTCTTAAAACCTGCAAGCAAAGCGGCGCGCGGCTGGGGCTGCTGCATACGCCGCATGGCGATATCCATACCCCCGTATACATGCCCGTGGGCACCGCGGCTACCGTCAAAGCCATGACCCCGCGGGAGATGCTGGAAATCGGCACGGAAATCATGCTTTCCAACACCTATCACCTGCATCTGCGCCCCGGTGAGGATTTGATCCGCGAGGCTGGCGGGCTGCACAAGTTCATGAGTTGGCCCAAGCCTATCCTGACCGATAGCGGCGGCTTTCAGGTGTTTTCCCTCTCCGGCATCCGCAAAATCAAGGAGGAGGGCGTTACCTTCCAAAGCCATCTGGACGGCAGCCGCCGCTTCATTTCGCCCGAGGTAAGCATGGATATTCAGCACGCGCTGGGCTCGGATATCATGATGGCCTTCGACGTATGCTCCGCCTATCCCTGCGACCATGCCGCCGCCGAGGACGCCATGCACCGCACCCATCGCTGGGCCAAGCGCTGCCAGCAGCACCATACGGACGATACCCAGGTGCTCTTTGGCATCGTGCAGGGCGCTTTCTATAAGGATTTGCGCATCGAAAGCGCCAAAACCCTCACCGATATGGATTTTTTTGGCTACGGCATCGGCGGCCTGTCCGTGGGCGAGCCCAAGCCCATAATGTATGACATGCTGGAGGCCCTCATGCCCCATATGAGCACGCAAAAGCCGCGCTATCTCATGGGCGTGGGCTCCCCCGACTGCCTGATCGAGGGTGTTATGCGCGGTGTTGACATGTTTGACTGCGTATTGGCTACCCGCATCGCGCGCAACGGCACCTGCTTCACCACCGACGGGCGGCTGGTCATCAAAAACGCGCAGTATGCGCATGACTTCCGTCCCATTGACGAGGAATGCGACTGCTACGCCTGCCAGAACTTCAGCCGCGCCTATATCCGCCACCTTTTTAAGGCCGGCGAAATCACCGGCGAGCGGCTTACCAGCATTCACAACCTGCGCTTCCTGCTACGCCTGATGGAAAACGTGCGTAAGGCCATCCAGGAGGACAGGCTGTTGGATTTCCGCAGGCAGTTCTATGACCGCTACGATATGAGCCGCAATTTCTAAGGAGCGTGCGCCTATGGAACCCATAGAAGTTGCCGCCGGGGTTGTGCGCGCGGCCGATGGCCGCGTGCTTCTGTGCCGCCGTCAAGGCAAGTTGGACGGCCTGTGGGAATTTCCCGGCGGCAAGCGCGAGGCCGGCGAAACCTTTCAGCAATGCCTGGAGCGCGAGCTGATGGAGGAGCTGGAGCTGGACGTGGCCGCCGGCGATATTCTAGGCGAGGTTATGCGCACGGAGAACGGGCGCGCCCTCCGTCTGGTATTCGTCAGCGCTGTTTGCCGTTTTCCTTCGCAGCCGATGCGCCTGCATGTGCATGGCAAGGCGGCATGGGCGGCTCCCGCCGGTATCGCCGCCTATCCCCTTTGCCCCGCGGACACCGCGTTTGTGGCGCAAGGCGGGTTGGATGGGCGTATTCATCAGGAAACTTCAAACAAGGAATGAGCCAACGTTATGATTCAGTATCGAGTTCTGCGCGCGGATGAGATATGCCGCGCGCTATTTGCGCCCTTTATCCGCCGCCAAGCCGTTACAAAATGCTGGCGAAAGGAAAACGGCGCATGGGTCGTCAAAGAATCGCCCTTTATGGATGATTGGAGCGAGCACGACTATCAAACGCTGATTGCCTGCCTAAAACATACCGCGTCCACAGGTGGTTTTGTCTATGCCGCGTTTTGCGACAGCCTTTTAAAGGGCTTTGTTTCCGTTGAACCCTTCCTTTTTGGCGGCGAGCAAAAATACCTTGACCTATCAAGCCTCCATGTATCCGAGGATAAGCGCGGCCAGGGCATAGGTACCGCGCTTTTTCTTGCGGCCAAGGCGTGGGCCCGGGCCCACGGGGCGCGGAAACTGTACATATCCGCGCATTCCGCCGTTGAAAGCCAGGCGTTCTACAAGGCCATGGGCTGCGTTGAAGCGCAGGTATACAACCAACAGCATGCGCAGGCAGAGCCCTTTGACTGCCAGTTGGAGTGCAACGTGTAAAAACCGGCGGCGATAAGGGCCTTTCCATTGATTGCTGCCTGGGGATGGGGTGGCGGCCGTTTGTCCAGTATGGCTGCTTTGCGGCTCTTGGGAATTGAAATTGTTATATATTTCTAGGTTCCTCACATTATCTATGTTCAATTCGGCAGAAGAAAGTGTCTGTGCTTTTTGGGCGCGCATTCCTGTGATAGTTCCTTATAGGAGTTAAAATCAAGCCCACGAACGGTGCAATGGGCGATTTGCTGGTGACTATTCGCCATTGATGGGATAAGGCATTTTTATACGCACCATAAATCCATTATCCAGATGATTTGCACTGAGTTTTCCATGAAACTGTTCCAGGCTTTCTTGAATGTTCTGTAAACCGATGCCATAATGAATGTCACATAAATCACTGCAGCCGTTATCCTGAACCGTCATGCTAAGTTCGCGCTTTCCCTGCCAACAGGAAATATATATTTTAGTGGCCATACCGTGCTTGATGGAATTGGTTAACGTTTCCTTAACGAAGGAAAGAAGAAACGAGGAAAGCGCCGGTTCAAAACGCTTAGGCCAGTTCCCATATTCAACATAAACAGAAGTGCCGGTACAGCGTGAAAACAGCTTGATAAGGCTGCTCATTTCAGTACGGATGCTGATCATTGGTCGTTCGGTGCTGCGAATGGTACGCAACAACTGGCGAATTTCATTCATGCCATTGCAGCTGTAATCCACACAGTTGTTTATGGTACAACCAACTGTCCGACATTCGATGTGATACTATTTTTCATGCTGCTCGCCGGGCGGGATTACACAGTTGTGCGGCCAGATGGCCAATGACGGCTTGCGGGAACGGCATAATTGACTATATTGTGCCTGAGGTGCTAGACGCCGACCTGCAAAATGGAAAATCCATGCGCGATGTGTTAGCAGCCGGCGGATCAGGGCCTATTCTGGAAGATATCGTCAACCCAAATCTTTGCCTTTTGGATGGAAACAGGCGTCCGGGATATGACGCATTCAGTGTTGCATGCTGTGTTGACATCGTGCTGCGCAAACAGCCTGATCTGTTGTTTACCCATTGGGGAATGCTGGATAGCGCACGCCATCGCGGCGGTATGTTTGGACCTCACGTCCGCAAGGCGTTAACCTATGTGGATGAGTGGGTTGGTAAGCTGGCTGAAGCGCATGCGAATGCCGGGATCTTTGATGAAACAAATTTTATCTTGCTCAGCGACCATGGTCAGCTTGAGGTTGAACGGAAGACCTGCCTAAATGTCCTGCTGGTTCAAAATGGCCTGATAGATATCGACAACGATGGAAATGTGCAAGATTGGCAGGCTTATATCAGCAGCGCTGGACTATCGGCACAGGTTTTTCTTAAAGCCCCTGCAAATAAACAGTTGCAAAAGCGTGTTGCCCAACTGCTTGACCGACTTTGCGAAGAAGGAGCCAGCGGATTTTCCCAATGGCTGACGGCAGAGGAGGCGCGCAAACGCTACGGATTATACGGACGGTTTTCCTTCGTGCTGGAAACGGATAACCATACCTTGTTTGGCAACGAAACCACAGGCGCCGTCATACGGGAGCGTAGTATGGAACCATTTGTACGTGCAAATCACGGCCATATGCCGCACAAAGGCTGTCAACCTACGCTTCTTGCTGTTGGGCCTGCCTTTAATCCCGATACAGTTGTGACGCAGAGCCAAATCATTGATGTTGCTCCTACGATTGCTGCCGCAATGAACCTAAGGCTGAAAAACCCTGAAGGCAGACGAATTGAGCCATTGCTTCGTTTCTAAAGGCCAAACTGGCAGAGGCATAGAAGATTATGCTCAAATTGCTCCAAACTACCATATCTAAAAGAGTTGATTCCTAATCGGGTAGAGTAGCTTGCTTGTGATGCTGAGAATCCTCCTGGATACCACGAAGCCAAAGAACGGACAGCTATATTGCTGGCCAAGGTCGCGGCTGCTATGAGCCAAGAGGAAACTGACGAACTGGTAAGCATGGTTCATAGCTGTGATATTCCCATCTACGAATACTGCTATTTATCCGGGCTGGAGGACGGCATGCGCCTGAAGGAAACGCTGGAGCGGATGCAAAAGACCTGACTGAATCTTTTGGCGAATCTCTGTCAGGGGAGTTAAAAAGAACGGGCGCAGGGTGGCTTTGCAGCTTCCTGCGCCCGTTTGCGTGTTTCAAATATGGGTTTGTCGACCTATGATTTGGCGAAACTCTGGCAGAAAGCCCTTATAGCAAAGGGGTTCTGGACATCAGGTGATAAAAAACATCTACCGGCTTTGTATCAAAAAAGCCGGTAGATGTTATAGCGGAGAGTTAGGGATTTGAACCCTAGTACGGCTTACCACCGTAACACGATTTCCAGTCAGGCAGTACCCCGGCTGCCCATGACTTCCAAAATCGCCTTACGGGATAAGGGTTGACGCGCCTACTGCACCTTGACAACTGGACACCTGAAAAACACTAGAAAATGCTGGCCGCATAGCGCTGCATATACGGGGCTGACACAGCCGCCGAAAGATGATCTGCATACAGATCGGCGGTAAGCTGATACTTAGCGTGCCCCAAAATGCCCTGTAAAATTTTAATGGGACACCCGGAGGCCACAGCGCCGCATGCCATGGAGTGCCTAAGGCCGTGCAAGGTGACATGGGGCAGCCCCGCCGCGGCGATCACGGCGGCATGCTCCCTGGCAAGTGCCTCTGGCGTGGTATCCAGCACCCAGCCGGATAAGCTGCGCACACGCTGGGCGGCGCGCTGCCGCTCTAGGATGGCCGCAAGGGGCGGCGGGATGATGACCTGCCTGTGGCTGGCCGCCGACTTGAGGGGACGCACGACATAGCCGCCGGTACCGCGCATGCGCTGTTGTGTGATGTGCATGACGCCGGCCTGGAGATCTACGGCGCGCCAGGTGAGGCCAAGCGCCTCCCCGCGCCTAAGCCCGCATACAGCTAGGCAGAGCAGCAGCACATAGCAGTGGCTTTGCTGGGCCTGCTGGATGTAGGCGGCTAGCTGGGGCACGGTGAGCACTTGGGCCTTTGCGGCTGTGTGCCTGGGCTTGACGCACGCATCCATTGGCGAGCGCGGCAGATAGCCGAGCTGCACAGCCTTGGCCATAGCCACGTGAAGCGCGGCAAAAGTGAGCTGCGCGGCCCGTGGATGCCGCCGGGCCTGGGCGTTGATGGCCGCTTGTAGCTGCATGCCATCCAGCGCGGATAGGTCTGTGCGCAGAATGGAGGCGGGCAGCGAGGCAAAGGCCCGCCGGTAGCATTTGACGGTGTTTTCTGCCCGAAAGGGCAGCACAAAGGTTTCCAGCCATGTGTCAAAATAGACCGACGCAAGCATGCGACCGCCTCCCAGTATGCAGATATGTGTGCTGGTATTATACGCGGAGGCGCATACCTATGGCAATCCCAGCATCTAGTGGTACCCCTAGCACCCGAGCACAAGAAACGCCTAACGTAATCCCATATCCCGGTTCTTCGCGCGTGCACGCGCACGCGCGCGCGACTACGTACTCCGTTACCCCTACTAGTCTTGAGAATAACAGCAACGGTGATAATAATAATTATTATTATACACGCGCGCGCGCGCGAGGGGGACGCTGCCCTGGCTATGCTGGCCGAGGTGTACGCCGATGTGCTGGGCAGGCCCATGCCCCGCTTTGTAGCCGCCGAGCTGGCCGAGCGCATGCAGGCAGGCGCACAGCCCGACATGCTGGCCGCGGTGCTTGAGTACACGGGCGGCGCGCCCCGCCCCAGCTGGGCCTATGCCCGCGCAGTGATAGACCGCCAGATGGGACAAGGCGTGCTGACGGCCTCCGCCTTTAGGCGCGGGGTGGAGCAGTACCGGGCAGAACGCGCCGCGCTGCCGCCGCAGCACGCGCCGATTGGCACAGCCAAGCCGCAAAAGCGGGTGATAGAGCAGCAGTACGAGCAGCGGCCATACGACCCCGCCGAGGACGATACACTAAGCCCCGAGCAGCTGGCCGAGCTGGCGAGGCTGGACGATAAGGGAGGACAGGCACATGGATGACACGGCCCAGATGCGGCTGGATACAGTAGACCCGGCAGTGCAGTGCATGCCCAGCTTTGTGCTGCCGCAGGACCAGGAGCGCCTTGAAAGGCAATACGGGCGCATACGCGATGCCGCCGAAGCCTGGGGCGAAAGCTTTTCTACGGCAAGACGCCTGATAGACGCGCACCCGGCGGAGGTAGGCCGCCAGGTGGTATGGATAGTGACCACAAGAGGCGCAAGCGCCCGCGTGGTGGTGACCAGAGGCGCGCAGCGGCCACAGGCACAGCGCGGAAACCCCGGCTTTCACGACCCGGCCAGCCAAAAGGCCCTGGCAGCGCGCCGCTGGCAAAAAGCGGGTGACAAAAACCAACAGGCATGATATACTATGCCCGCAGGGATTTTGCCAGGGCAGGTGTGAGCGCATAGGGGCGGCCGGTTTGGAAGTGACTGGCCGCCCCACGTATATGCGCAAGGGAGGCAGGCGTGCATAAGGTGACCGTGAAGGGGGAGCAGATGCTCCTATACCAGATACCCGGAGATGCCGATGCTTTTTTTGCCACCTGGTGGACAGCCAAAAAAGCGGCCCGCATGTGGGGAGTACACCACTCGACGGCGCGCCGCTGGATGCACGCACACCCCGCGTGCTGCTGCAAGGTGGCGGTTGACTGCTTTGGCCATACGAAGGTGCTTTGGTGCGTGCGGGCAGGCACGCGGCGCTACCTGAGCCTGGCAGGCAATCCCTTGTGGCGCAAAAGGCGTTTCCAGCAGCGCATGGCTATGCGCCGCTGGCAAAAGCCCGGCTCCAAGCAGACCATATCGCCCAGCCAGCTAGTATAGGCCCCTGCCCGGGCCTATTTTTTTGCGCCCGAAAGCCCGAAAGCCCGAAAGCCCGAAAGCGCATGCCAATTATTCTGATAATCAGAACATTTGTTCCCGTGAAAGTGCTGGGGATTGGTGACTATCTTTTCTTGCCGCCCAGGTGAAAAGCAAGGCAGCCTAAGGCCTTTAGCCCTATGCCCCATGCCTGGAAGGCACAAAATGGGGGCATTTTTCACCGAAATTCGGCCAAACCCGACGAAAAGCGCCGCTACGCGGCAAAAAGTACAGCAAAAATACAGTTTTTCCTATATCGCTTACTAAGCCGATAACCATCGGCTAAAGCGCCTATATTGCCCACCCCTCGCCGCCTAACCGTGGCCCGCCGGGGCAGCCGCTCACGCGATCGGCGGCAAAGGAGCCACCTTTGCGGGTGGGCAGGACAAGCCCCCAAAAGGGGCGGACGCATGCCAATTAGGCATGTGGCCGTCCCGTGCGGCCAGGCTGCTGGGAGGGACAGAAACGCGCCGGTGAAGCAGAGCAGCGGCGGCCCTGGGCGGCTACGCAGCAGCAGCCCGGGGCCAGGCAGACCGGCGAGCACGGCCCGCCCGAGTGGCCAAGGCGGCCAGAGCGGAGGGCCTTGCCCGTGCGCGATGGCCAGCCGGGGCCGCCGGGCGAGGCCATGCCGCCGGGATGCCGATAGGCGCGCCGGTGAAGGGACCAAAATGCGGGCAGCACGCAGGCGGAGGACCGCTGCGGGGCACCCCAAAGAAAGATTGCGCTAAATGCGGACTTTAACGAACTAGTTTGAAAAACTATTCGTTAAAGCCTTGCATTTAGCGCCGAAAGGGCCCCCAATCTTGCTTTGGGGGGCCCGGAGGCCCGGCCCGCTGTGTAAACTGCCCGTCGGCGGGCCGGGCCGACCTGGCGACAACCGCACAAAGCCCCAGCAAGCCAAGCAGCCGGGGGCGGTGAGGTGCTGCGGGCCGCAGCCCGCAGCGGCGGAGCTGCATTTGAGTACCCTTTCCCCCGCCTTGTATGCCGTGCCTTGGCGGCCATAGCGCTGCTGATCAGCGGCGCGGCAAAGGAAGCGCCAGCGGCGGGAAAAGCGCGGCCAAGCAACTGGGCGGGCCACACTAGCCCGGGAGGCAGGCCGGGCGCGTGGGCACTGCCAGAGGGCGCGCGCTCCGCGTGCCCGGCAGGCATGCCCACATGTGCCCGGCTGCCGACAGCACAACTTGGTGGGTGGGCGATACCCCCATTTCGTTCCAGATTTCCATCCTTTCGACTTCCACGCCTCTAGCCTTACCCGCTATACCAAAAAGCCTTTAAGGGCCTTTTTTGCCATTCTCGTGCGAAATTTGGTATTGACACAAATTGACGCATTGGCATATAATCCCGGCAGAGGCAACGCAAATGAAAAAGCACCCGGCTAGCACCCGGATGCTTTCGCGGAGGTCTTGCAACGCTAGAGGCACGCGCAATCCCAGTTTTTTGGGGGTGGCACCCCCCAAATGGCGGAGAGTTAGGGATTTGAACCCTAGTACGGCTTACCACCGTAACACGATTTCCAGTCGTGCGCCTTCGACCACTCAGCCAACTCTCCATGGTCTACATGTTGCGCTATTCACAACGTGGTATATTATATCCATTTTCGAAATACGTGTCAAGCTTTTTTTCGTGCTTCTTATGATCCTTCCGCTATTATACTCTCTGCTCCGGCAGGGGCCCGCCGCAACGGCAAGCCCCTGCCGGATGCTCTTTTACAGCCCGGCCCTTTACATGCGCTTGCGCAGCACCCGGCCCGCAATAACAAAAGCCCCTGCCATCACATAAAGGCCGGCTAGGCATGCATAAGCGGGCGCCATATAGCCCATGCCGGTAAACAGGAACACAAATACGCACAGCACGGCGCCGCCCGTGTAAAAGCCAACAAGGCCCGCCATGCGGGTAATGGCGATGTTGCGCTCATCCTGCTTGTCTATGGCTTCCTCCTCCAGTTTTTCCTTGGAGATCACTTTGGAACGGATCAGCCTAATAGCCGCAACCACAAGAATTCCAAACCCAAACCCCGTTAGCATCCCTGAAAGCCTGCTCGCCGCTTCGCTCTGCTCAGGCGTTAAAAAAGTGCTTATCACGCCAAAGGCAAGGCTGGCAACGCCTATGCACAGCGCTATAATTGTCGTTTGCTTGCTCCACCGGCTTTTGCAAATCATGCTATTCTTCCTCCTCGTAGATAAAAATGTCTTCAACCGTCATTCCAAAATACCTGGCCAGCTTGAAGGCCAGCTGGATGGATGGATTGTAGCGTCCATTTTCCAGCGAGCTGATCGTTTGCCGCGATACCCTCAGCGCGGCCGCCAGCTCCTCCTGGCGTATGCCGCGCTGCAAACGCAGCTCCTCCAGACGGTTTTTCATGGAACGACTCCTTTCTGCGGCCCAGCCGCTATGGAAAGCATGCTTTACATCCATAGTCTAACATCGTATGGCGCAGATGTCAAGCTTACTTTCCATCTTTTTTAAAAATGATGATATTTCCATTAGAAAATGCAAGATTGCTTTCCTTCGCAGCATACGCATGCTATACTGTGCGCGAGGTGAATACCATGAATGCTTTTGGCAATCTGATTTGGTTTGTATGCGCAGGCTTTTGGCAAGGCGCTGGCTGGACGCTCGCAGGGCTTGTATGGTGCCTGACCGTGGTGGGCATTCCCATCGGCAGACAGTGCTTCAAATTTGCCGCTTTATCATTCTTTCCCTTTGGCAAGGACGTGCAGCTTGGCGGCGGCGTGGTTTCCACGTTTATGAACCTGATATGGCTGCTGGTAAGCGGGCTGTGGCTGGCTTTGGGCAGCATGATAAACGGCTTGCTGCTGTGCCTGACCATTGTGGGCATCCCCTTTGGCCGTCAGTGCTTCAAGCTGGCCCGCCTTGCGCTTATGCCCTTTGGCGCGCAAATTGTGGACGAGTAAGAATATACACCTGCCATGCAAATGCCGCGCCGCATGGCGATGGAGCTTTTCTCTTTATCCGTTGGCGTGGGATGACGCCTTTTCCTTTTGGCCAATCAAGCCTCGCTATCCATGGCCTCCAGCAGAAAAGTTACCGGCCTTATACCGTCCGGGCAGCAGGCGAAGGTAACGCCATCCCGCTTTTGCCACGGCGTATAGGTTGCCCCGGCAGATAAGGCCGCTACCTTGGGATAGATGCTCACCCAGGCCCAAGGGCAAAAGCCCAACGGCATCTCCGCGCCGCCGGTGTAAAGAAAGGCGTCGCCTTCCTGATAGTAATCGCACTCCACATCCTTGCCATCCGTGAGATATTCCTCGGCTAAATCCTCATAGAGCTGCTTTCGCAAAACTGTAATTCTTACTTTCTTCACGGCTATTCCCTCTTCCCATAAACCGTTCTTCCATCCAGTAGCGCTGCATGTTGGCTAAATCATTATGCCATGGGCTTTTCAAGCGCGCTATTCCTTTCCCAAAAAGGCAAGGACACGCGTGTGAAAGTCCCGCGCTTCCTCATATAGCGCATGCCCAAGCCCTTCATACAAAAGCAATTCGCTACCATTGATGTTTTCGGCCAATTCAAGCGCTGCGGTTGCCCCAACAATTCTATCGCAGCCGCCGCCAATAACCAGCGTGGGGCATGCGATCTTTGCCAGTTCGTCAAAGGAATCGTGCTGAATGCAGGAATTGGCCTGAATAAGGAAGCGCGTAAAGCTTTCCGGCCTGCCAAGGCTCCCCAGAAGCGGAAGCGGCATACGGTGTTTCGTTATATACCTCTCCGAATAGGATCTTTCGGCGGTATCAACCATCAGCGCTTTGAAATCCTCTTGCTTTGCAAAGGCAATCCATGCGCTAACAGCCTTCTGTATCGTTTCGTTCTGTTTGGCAAGCGTAACGGCCAATACAAGCTTGGAAACCATGTCCGGGTAATCGATCGCAAGGTATTGGGCGATCATCCCGCCCTGGGATATGCCCAAAACGTTTGCCTTTGAAATACCAAGGGCCCTCATGGCCTCCGCCTGGTCCCGCGCCATGGCCCTTGTGGAAGTACCCTCGCGCAAATCGTTTTTCCGGCTAAAAATGTATACGGTGTATCTTTTCGCATACATCCTATACATCATTGCTAGGGCGATGGCCTTGCCCCTTACGGTGGATAATCCATCCCCCAGTCCGGGAAGCATAACCAAAGCCTCCCGGCCCCTTCCAAAGGAAACATAATCCATATCCGTATTGCCAAGAGGCGCCGTTGCGTTTTTTGCCTGATAAAGCATGGCCTTCCTCCATCCCTGTGCCCGCCTTCCGGCATTATCCTGCCGGCTGCGCCTTGCGGATGCAGCGCTTGAGCCACCCGCCCTTCAAGTAATACACAATAAACAAAACCGATGTGACCGTCCACGTTATGGGGTAGCTTAGCAGCACCACCCTAAGGCTGTGATATGCCGGGGCGATGCCAAGCACCCATACCACGCGCAGCAGGCATACGCCGCCCAGCGTAAACAGCGTGGGAATCAGCGAATCGCCCGCGCCGCGCACCGCGCCGGATAGCACCTCAATACAGATATACGTCACATAGGTTGGCACCAGCAGCCTGAGAATTGCAAGGCCCTGCTCCACCACCTGCGCGTCATCCGTAAAGAGGCGGTACAGCGGCCCGCCCAATAGAAGCATGATGGAGCTCATTACCAGCGTAGCCAGGGCGGTCATCCCCAGGCACACGCGCACGCTTTTACGCACGCGGTCATACTGGCGCGCGCCAAAGTTTTGGCCCACAAACGTGGTAATGGAAATGCCAAAGGCGTTCACCATCATCCAAAACAGGCCGTCCATTTTGCCATAGGCCGTCCAAGCGGCCAGCACATCGGTGCCAAAGCCGTTTACGCTGGCTTGGATGATCACGTTGGAAAGCGAATACATCACTGATTGCAGCCCGGCGGGCAGGCCAATGCGCACAATGCGGTTGAGCAAATAGCCGTAGAAACGGATTTTTCGGGGCTCCAAGCGGTAGGAAAGCGATGTGCGCATCAGGGTGATGATCACCAGCGCCGCGCTGACCGTTTGGGAAAGGATGGTTGCCAGGGCCGCGCCCGCAACGCCCAGCTCAAGGCCCAGCACCAGCACAATATCCAGCAGGATATTGACCATGCAGGCGCTCATCAAAAAGAAAAGCGGCCTGCGTGAATCCCCCACCGCGCGCAGCACGGCGGAGCCGATATTATAAATCAGGGAGGGAATCATACCCAAAAAATAAATGCGGATGTACGTAACGGCATGGGCCATCACATCCGGCGGCGTGCCCATCATGCCTAGGATGGCGGGCGAAAACGCTACGCCCAGCACCGTCAGCGCAAGCCCGCCCGCAAGGGCAAAGGCCGCGGCGGTATGTACCGTATGGCTAACCTCCTGGTCGCGCCTGCCGCCAAAGAACTGCGAAAGGATAACCGTAGCGCCCGAAGAAAGCCCTACAAAGAAGCCAACCACCAGGTTGATCAGGTTGCCGGTGGCCCCGCCAACGGCAGCCAGCGCCTCCTTGCCCACAAACTTGCCTACGATAATCGCGTCCGCGGTATTGTATAGCTGCTGAAAAAACGTTCCCAGCAAAATGGGAAAGAAAAAGGTGAGCAGGTTTCTCCAAATCACGCCTTCGGTAATGCTGTTCTCAGCGGGCTTAGCGGCGCTATCCCTGTGCTTCCAGGCCATGGTTCGACTCCTTAGCAATTATAGTAAGTTAGCCATTGTGGTATAGCATACGCACGGCCATTTGTCCATAGCCGGAAAGGCCATGGAAAGGCCCGGAAAAACCTGGCCGTCCAACGGCCTGCTTTGGCCCGCGCCGCCGCGTTGCTATCATGGGTCGTTTGCACAATGGCGCGCCCCGCCTCATTCGGCTTCTGAAACAGGTACAGGGTTTCCTGGCCCGCTTTCCTGCGGCGCCGGCTTCATCCGTTCATCCAGGGCGGAAGGGTACAGCTCCCACGCGGTATAGGGGCCGCTTTCCCGATAGCCCAGTTTTTTGGCCAATCCTACGGAGGCCGCGTTCGCCGCGTCCCAGCTGGGATGCCATCCGCGCGCCAGGCATTGAAGAATCAGCTTTGCGCAGCAAGCCGTGGCGACGCCCTGGCGGCACATATCCCTGCGGGTTTGCACCTGAATTTCAACGCCTCCCGAATACACCGTATAGGAGGACGCGCTGCCCACCAGCTCGCCGTCTTTCAGCGCCGCCACGCCCAGGCCGCGCGTGAGGAAATCCCGCTCGTTGCGGAATTGGCTGCAAAAATCCCTTGCCCAGGGCAGCCGCATGGCCAGCTTGTACAGCGCGCCGTCAAACAGCCGCAGCGACACGCCCTCAGGCAGCTGTTCCGCCAGGGCCTGCAACCGCTCGCGGTCAAAGCCGCCGTTGCTCTTTTCAAAGGCGTACCGCTGTGTGCGCTGGGCGTCCGCGCCAAACACCTGCTCCGCCAGCCGTTCAAGCCGCTTGGGACGCACAGCCAAAATGGCGTAGCCGCCCCCGTTCATGCGCTTCCACGCTTCCAGCAAGCGCCTGGCCTCGCCGCCGTCCGTGCCGGATAGGAACACAAAATCCGCGCAGGCGCACAGCGCCGCGGCGGGCTGCCCAGCCTGCGCCAGCGCATACACGCCGCCCATACAGCCCTCCAGCGCCGACCAGATGAGCGTTTCCTGCCAGTTAGCAAAAAGGGGCGCGGCGCTTTGCAGCGCCTCTTGCCCCTCAAGCCTTTTTAGCTCCGCCCCCATTTGGCAAGCTCCTCTTGGATGTAGCTCAGCCCCAAAAGCTTTTCCTTCACCTCGTCCACGCTGAGCAGGCGGGTGTTATTGGAATTGAACTCCGTAAGCGGATTGCGGTTTTCATCGCCCTTGACGAAATACTTATCGTAGTTCAGGTCGCGCGTATCCGAGGGGACGCGGTAAAAATCGCCCATATCCACGGCGTGAACGCATTCCTCGTTGGTCAAAAGCGTTTCGTACATCTTTTCGCCATGGCGGATGCCAATCACCCGGATGGGATTCTCCGCGTGGAAAACCGCCTTCACCGCCTCCGCCAGCACGCCGATGGTGCAGGCGGGCGCTTTCTTAACCAGGATATCGCCGCTGTGCGCATGCTCAAAGGCAAACATCACAAGCCCCACGGCCTCCTCCAGGCTCATGATGAAGCGGGTCATATCCGGGCTGGTCACGGTAAGCGGCTGGCCCGCCTTAATCTGCTCGATAAACAGCGGAATCACCGAGCCGCGCGAGCACATCACGTTGCCATAGCGCGTGCCGCAGATGAGCGTGCGCTCCGGCTTCACATTGCGCGACTTGGCAATGAACACCTTTTCCATCATGGCCTTGGAGGTACCCATGGCGTTTACGGGATAGGCCGCCTTATCGGTGGAAAGGCAAATCACCTTTTTCACGCCCTCCTCGATGCAGGCGGTAAGCACATTATCCGTGCCGAGCACATTGGTTTTAACCGCCTCGATGGGGAAAAATTCGCAGCTGGGCACCTGCTTGAGCGCCGCCGCGTGAAACAGGTAATCCACGCCATGCACGGCGTTTTGGATGCTGGAAAGCTCGCGCACATCGCCGATATAGTACTTGATTTTATCGCTTTGGTAGCGGTGGCGCATGTCGTCCTGCTTTTTTTCATCGCGGCTGAAAATGCGGATTTCCTCGATATCCGTATTCAAAAACCGCTTCAGCACCGCCTCGCCAAAGGAGCCGGTGCCGCCGGTGATCATAAGCGTTTTGCCTGAGAAGGCCGTCATGGCTCATTCCTCCTCGGTATTCTTTAGCACGTTGCCCGTAAGGCGGTGCAGCACTTCGCGGTAGGCCTCCTCCACGTCGCCCAGGTCGTGGCGGAAGCGGTCGATATCCAGCGGCTCGTGCGTGCGGGCGTCCCAAAAGCGGCAGGTATCGGGCGATACCTCGTCCGCCAGCAAAATCTGGCCCTTGTAGCGGCCAAACTCCAGCTTAAAGTCAATCAGCTCAATATTGATCTCGGCCATGCAGCCGCTTACAATCTCGTTCACGCGCAGGCTGAGCTCCTCCATGCGCTTTATTTCCTCCGGCGTAGCCAGGGACATGGCCGTAATATGGGTCAGGTTCACCAGCGGGTCCTCAAGCTCCGGGTCCTTCAGGCAATATTCCAGCACCGTGTTTTTAAGCCTGGTGCCGTCCGGATAGCCAATGCGCCGGGCCAGGCTGCCTGCCACAATGTTGCGCACCTTTACCGTAACCGGGATGATTTCCACACGCTTCACCAGCGAGCAGCGGTTATCGATCCGGCGGATAAAATGGTTGGGCACGCCCTTGTCGGTAAGCATTGTAAACATATATTCACAAATCAGGTTATTGATTTCGCCCTTGCCAATAATGCGGCCCCGCTTCAGCCCATGAAAAGCGAAGGTTTCATCCCGATAGTAAACAACCGCCTCATCCGGGTTCTCCGTGGCGTAAAGGCGCTTGCCCTTGCCCTCGGCAATCATGTCGGTAATGTTCTCCATGCGTTTTCCCTCTTAGCCATCTGGTTCATTTGGTTTGGTTCGCCCTATTTTAACACGCTTCGCGGCCTTGCGCAAGCTTCGCGTTCTTAAGCCAATCCAATTCAAAATATGACTTATCGGAATCAATATACTTCTAATACGCCATTTCTATCGTTGACACCATTCGGTTACAGATGTTACAATACCCACTGAAAGAAAGAACTTACAAAAGCTGGATTAGGAGTTGAACCCTGTATGTGCGAAGACGTTTTTGCCGCGATCAGCTGCACATATCATGCTCTTACCCATGCGGAACGCGGTATTGCCGATTATGTGCTGTCGCATTCTCAAGACATCCTTTCCATATCCATTGTTGAGCTGGCGCAAGCCTGCGGCATAAGCAACAGCACACTTTTTCGCTTCTGCCGGCATTTGGGGTACAAGGGCTACCGCGAGTTCCACACAGCGCTTATTATAACCCTGCACAGCCATAACATGCTGCGCAAGCCTTCTGACGGCGACGGCCGCGAGCCCAACGCCTCCCTCGCGGGCGCGATCAGGCGCACCTATCTCAGCATGGCCTACGTGCTCAGGCAAACCTATGCGGCGCTGGATCCCGCCGTTATGCGGCAGGCCGTTCAAAACCTAATGGCAGCCAGGCGCATTGTGGTAATCGGCGCGGAGGAATCGCTGGCCGTAGCGCTGCGGGCCTGTGTGGAGCTTTTGCGCCGCGTGCCATGCACCTTCTGCCCGCGGGATCTTCAAGCCCGGCAGCTGATAACCGCCTCCCTCACGGCTGACGAGGCTTTGATTGTGTTTTGCACCGAGGATGCCGACGCTTTGCCTATGGATATGATCGAGAAGGCGCACCGCAAAGGCGTTTATATTCTGGCATTTTCACGTTTTCCCCATTCGCCCTTTCGCACAGTGGCCAGCCACATGCTTGTGTATGAGCACGGCCTGGACGCCGGAATGCAAGGCCCGTCCCGTCTGGTTTCCGGCGTTTTTCTGGCGGCGGTGCTATCCAGCCTGTACGCGCAGTTCGCGCATGAGGCTTTCCTATCCCCAGAGCAGGAAACGCCGTTATAGGCAAATGACAAAAAGCCCATTCCGGCAGTGCCGGAATGGGCTTTTTTTTAGACTGCGTATGAATCAGTACTTGCGCTTGCGTGCAGCTTCAGCCTTCTTTTTGCGTTTTACGCTGGGCTTTTCATAATGCTCACGCTTGCGAGCCTCTGCCAAAACACCTGTGCGAGCACATTGACGTTTGAACCGCTTCAGAGCGCTTTCCAGGGATTCATTCTCGCGGATGCGTACCTCGGACACTGTTATCCCTCCCCTCGCGCATACCGCCTGGCCCCTTCTACAGCCCTCTGGCCTTGAAAGAGCATATGGCGACCATATGTTTATTATAGCGCTTATCTTTCATGCCGTCAACCATGAATTTTGAACAGGATGTAAATTTCACGGCGAATTGGCGGGGTAGGCCAAGCCCGCCCGCGCACCGAATAAGCCGTTAAGCAGCGCCCGCGCGCCGGCTGCGCAAAGCGCCTTACGCCATGCGCTCGCTAAGCTTTTCCCCGCCCAGCACATGGTAATGCATGTGTTTCACCGTTTGGCAGGCGTTTTCGCCGCAGTTGTTCACAATGCGGTAGCCGCCCTCCTCAAGGCCAAGCTGCTTTGCCACCTTGGCGCAGGTCCGCAGGCAGGCGGCCAGCTCGTGATCGCTCAATTCGGCGTTATGCGCCACGTCGGGCGTATGCTTTTTGCTGATGACCAGCACATGCGTGGGCGCCTGCGGGCTGATATCGTAAAACGCGTAGGTATCCTCATCCTCGTACACCTTGCGGGAGGGGATTTCCCCCGCCATGATCTTGCAAAACAAACAATCCTGCATGCGGCATTCCTCACTTTCATACAATAGGTTCCCAGGTTTGATTCATTCCACAACCGCGCCGTGCATTCCTTCCTGCGTAAGCCCGTCCAAACGCACCCGCGCTAGGGTTCCGGGTTCGCCGCCCGGCACGCGCACATGGATGTATTCCGGCGTATAGCCCGTTACGGTTCCGTCGGGCTGGCGTTCCTCCAAAAGCACTGAAACGGTCGAGCCCAAAAAACGCTCATGGTACTGCTTTGCCAGCGCATCGCCCAGCGCGATCAGCCGCTTGACGCGATCGGCCTTCGCCGCCTCCGGCACTTGCTCCTCCATCGTTGCGGCAGGCGTGCCCTCGCGCGGGCTGAATGGGAACACATGCAAGCGCGCAAAGCCTACCTTTTCACAAAAGGCAAGCGTCTGGCGGAATTCCGCCTCCGTTTCGCCGGGAAAGCCGATAATCACGTCCGTGGTGAAGGCGGCGTTGGGCCAGCATGTACGTATGCGGCAAACCGCTTCCCAGAACTGCTGGGTATTATAGCCGCGCTTCATGCGGCGCAGCACGCTGTCGCTGCCGCTTTGCAGCGCCAGATGAAACTGCGGGCACACCTGCGGCAGCGCCTTGAGCGCGCTTGCAAACGCGTCCGTAGCCACGCGGGGCTCCAGCGAGCCCAGCCTGACGCGCATAACGCCCTCCGCCTGGCAGGCGGCTTCCACAGCCTGCGCCAATGTGGGCCTGCCCTCCAAATCGCGGCCATAGCTGGTAAGATGGATGCCCGTAAGCACCAGCTCCCGGAAGCCCGCCCTCGCCAGCGCCTGCGCTTCCTCGCGGATGGCGTTTATCGGCCGCGAGCGCACGCCGCCCCGCACCGCAGGGATGATGCAGTAGGTGCAACGGTTGTCGCACCCCTCCTGGATTTTCATCACGGCCCGGGTATGCCCTTCATGGCTATGGATGGTCAAGGGCTCGTAGGGCGCGTTTTCCACGCCGTCAACGGCCACGGTCTGGGTGTTTTGCGCAATGGCCTCTTCCAGCAGCTCCACCACCCGGCTGCGGTACTGCGTGCCCAGGATAAGGCGCGCGCCCGTGCCGCGCAGGGCCTCGCCCATGCGCTGGGCCAGGCAGCCGGCGATCACCAGCTCAGCCTGCGGGTTGCGCCGTTTGCAGCGGCGGATAAGCTGCATGCTTTTTTTATCGCCCGTGCCGGTTACGGTGCAGGTGTTCACCACGTATACGTCCGCGGGCGCGCCGCCTTCGGCAACGGCGTAGCCCTGGCGCTCAAAGGCCTCCAGCATGGCCTGCGTATCGTATTGGTTTACCTTGCAGCCCAACGTGGTAAAGCTGACCGTCTTTTGCATCCCCGCTCACCTCACATTTCGCCAAGCGCGCCCCACAGCACGCTCAGGGCGCACAAACCGGCGGTTTCCGTCCTAAGGATGCGCCGTCCCAGCGTAACGCTTACGGCGCCCGCCTCCCTTAGCTGCGCCTGCTCCTTGGATGAAATGCCGCCCTCCGGCCCAATCACAAGCACCACGCGCAGCGGTACGCCATGCGCCTGCACATATCCGCCAACCGCCTTGGATAGCGGCAGCGCATGCTCCTCCTCCCAGGCCACAAGCAGCAAATCCGGCTTCTCGGCCTGCATGCGCTCAAGCGCAGCCGAAAAGCCTCGCGTTTCCGATACTTGCGGCACATGCGCCCGTCCGCTCTGCTTGGCGGCCTCCAGGGCAATGCGCGCAAGGCGCTCGCGCTTCTTCTCCGCGCGCTCCGCCTTGTCGCCACGGGCCACGCTGCGCTCCATCTCCACGGGCCATAGCTCCCAAGCGCCCAGCTCCGTGGCTTTTTGCACAATCCATTCCAGCTTGTCCGCCTTGGGCAGGCCCTGCCACAGCGTTACATGCGTCCGTGCCTCGGGCGACGGGCATTCCGCCGTCACCCTGGCCTGCGCGGCCCTTTCATCCACGGTTTCCAGCGTGGCCGCCCAAAGCGCGCAGCCATCCAACAGGCGCACCTCCTCGCCCGGCCGCAGGCGCAAAACGCGGGCGGCGTGCCGGCTTTCCTCACACGAGAGGGTAACAAGCTGCCCTGCTGCGGCAATAGGCTCCTCCGTATAAAACCGGTGCATCACTTTGCCTCGTTTCGCAGGGCCAGCGCTACCCACTCGCCCTTTTCTATGCGGTCGTATACGGCATAGCCCGCCTTCTCCGCCGCCAAAAGCACATCCTGCTCCCGCTCGCGGATAATGCCGGAGCAAATGAGCAGCCCGTTCCGCTGCAAATGGCGCGTAAGCGGCCCGGCCAGCATGCAGATGGCGTCCGCAACGATGTTGGCCACGGCCAGCTCGCAGGGCATGGTTTCGCCTTTGCACAGGTCGCCCACCACCACGCGCACATGGCCGTCCACAGCGTTAAGCGCCACGTTTTCCCTGGCAACCTTAACCGCGTCCGGGTCGATGTCAATGGCCAGCACATCCTTCGCGCCCAGCTTGGCCGCCGCAATCGCCAAAATGCCGCTGCCGGTGCCCACGTCCATCACGCGCATACCGTCCTGCAAATGCTTTTCCAAAAGCTGCATGCACATGTTGGTGGTTTCATGGGTGCCGGTGCCAAAGGCCATGCCTGGATCCAGCTCGATCACCAAATCGCCGGGCTTGGCGGCATAGGGCTCCCACGTGGGCTTTACCACCAACCGGCTGCCGATGCGGAAGGGCTTATAATACTTCTTCCAGTTTTCGGACCAGTCCTCGTCCGCCACGCTTTTCATATCCATTGCAAGCGTGCCAAGGTCGATGCCGTCCGCCGAGGCCTTGAGCCCGCTTAAGCGCAGGCGCACGCTTTGCAGCACGTCATGCGTATGCTCGTTTTGCTCAAACCAGGCCTTCACCAGCACGTCCTTGGGCATATCGTCCAGCATTTTGGGGTCGTACAGCTCCCAATGCACGCCTGCCTGATGGGGGTCTGGCACATCCGCGCGGTCAACGATCTCCGTACCCGCCGCGCCAAGGCCCATCAATTCATCGCTGATGAGGTCGCTGCCCATTGTTGTGGTATGCACCACAGCCTCGCACCACTGCATACAAACGCTCCTATCCTAATGGTTTGAAAAACGCCCAAAAGCGTGCGCGGCGGGGCCATGCCCGCCCGCAGCACGCTTTTGGCCTTAATTGTTAAAAATATCCTTCAGCTTATCCGCGAAGCTCTTGCGGCCCTCGTATTCCTTGCCGCCCATGCTCTCGTCCAGCTGCCTGAGCAGATCCTTCTGCTTTTCGTTCAGCTTTTTGGGCACTTCCACATGCACGGTCACAACCAGGTCGCCCTTGAGGCCGTTTTTCAGCGAAGGAATGCCTTGCCCCTTGATGCGGAACTGCGTTCCTGTTTGCGTGCCCTCGGGGATGCGCTGCTTAACCGGCTTTTCCAGGGTGGGCACGTCCAGCTCCGCGCCCAGGGCCGCCTGCGTTATGCTGATGGGCATATCCAGCAGGATGTCGTTGCCGCTTCGCTTAAACAGCTTGTGCGGCTTTACCGAAACGGTAATGTACAAATCGCCCGCCGGGCCGCCGCGCATGCCGGGCTCGCCCTCGCCGCGCTTAACCAGGCTTACGCCGTCCTGAATGCCAGCAGGGATGCGCAGCTTCAAATTGCGCTTGCGCCGCACACGGCCGGTGCCGCCGCAGCTTTGGCACTTGTCCTTGATGATTTTGCCCTCGCCATGGCAGGTAGGGCAGGTACGAACCGTTACCATAAAGCCGCCGCCCGTGCGTACCTGGCCGGATCCCTTACAGGTGGGACAGGTCTGGGGCTGGGTGCCGGGTTTGGCGCCGCTGCCGCCGCAAGCGTCGCAGGCTTCATTGCGGAAAAAATCAATGCTCTTTTCGCAGCCAAAGGCCGCTTCTTCAAAGGTAATGGTAATGCGGTGCTGCACGTCGTTGCCCTCAATGGGCGCATCCCGCCGGGAGGCCCCGCCCATGCCGCCGCCAAAAAAGGTATCGAAAATGCTTTCGAACCCGCCCATACCGCCAAAGCCGTTAAAATCGAAGCCGCCAGCCCCGCCGCCGCCCATTTGCGGGCCGTCAAAGCCGAACTGATCATAGCGCTTGCGCTTTTCGGGGTCGCTCAAAACCTCGTTGGCTTCGTTGAGCTCCTTAAAGCGCTCCTCTGCGCCCTTATCGTTGGGATGCAGATCGGGATGGCACTCCTTGGCCTTTTTGCGGTATGCGCTTTTAATTTCCGCGTCGGTGGCGTTCTTGCCTACGCCCAGCACCTCGTAATAATCGCGCTTTGCCAAAAGCTCACCTACTTACTCATATGTGAAAACCAAAATCGTTTTTTCATAAACATGCTTCAATCCCCTTCCCCACGTCGCCGCCGGGAAAGGGGATTTCTGCGCGCCTTTCCCATTTATCTGGGAAACGCTCTCCCGGGGACAAGCCCCTGGATTCACCGCCGGGCCGCGCCCGGCTTACTTCACTTCCGCGTCTGCGTCGATGGTGCCGTCGTCGTTTACCTGCGGGCCGCCCTCGGCCCCGCCGTTCTGCGCGGCCTCCTGCTGGTACAGCTTGCCAAAGATGGCGTACACCTTCTGGGTCATCTGCTCCATGGCGTTCTTGATGGCCTCGGGGTCGTTGCCCTCGCGCACCTTCTTGAACTCGTCAATCTCATGCTGCACGGTTTCCTTATCGGCGGCGTCCAGCTTGTCGCCGTTCTCGCGCAGCTGCTTCTCCATCTCGTAGATCAGGGTGTCGGCGCGGTTTTGCACCTCCACCTCTTCCTTGCGCTTCTTGTCCTGCTCGGCATACTGCTCGGCTTCCTTCACGCGCTGGTTGATCTCCTCCTCGGTCATGTTGGTAGAGGCGGTGATGGTGATCTTCTGCTCGTTGCCGGTGCCTTTGTCCTTGGCGGACACGTTCACAATGCCGTTGCGGTCGATATTGAAAGTAACCTCGATCTGCGGCACGCCGCGGGGCGCGGCGGGAATGCCGGTGAGCTGGAAGCGGCCAAGGGTCTTGTTGTCATAGGCCATGGGGCGCTCGCCCTGCAGCACGTGGATTTCCACGGCGGTCTGCCCGTCGGCGGCGGTGGAGAACACCTGGGACTTGCTGGTGGGGATGGTGGTGTTGCGCTCGATAAGCTTGGTAAAGATATGGCCCTCGGTTTCCAGGCCCAGGCTCAGGGGCGTTACGTCCAGAAGCAGTACGTCCTTAACCTCGCCGCCCAGCACGCCCGCCTGGATGGCCGCGCCAACAGCCACGCACTCGTCGGGGTTAATGCCCTTGAAGGGCTCCTTGCTGGTGATCTTCTTTACAGCGGCCTGCACGGCGGGGATACGGGTGGAGCCGCCCACCAGAATGATCTTGTCAATCTGCGCGGCGGTAAGGCCGGCGTCCTTCAAAGCCTTGTTCACAGGCTCGATGGTGCGATCCACCAAATCGGCGGTCAGCTCGTCAAACTTGGCGCGGGTCAGGGTCAAATCCAGGTGCTTGGGGCCGGTAGCGTCGCTGGTGATGAAGGGCAGATTAATGTTGGTGGACATCACGCCGCTCAGGTCAATCTTGGCCTTCTCGGCAGCCTCCTTCAGGCGCTGATAGGCCATTTTGTCCTGGCGCAGGTCAATGCCGTTCTCCCGCTTAAAGGAATCAGCCACATAGTTGATGATGCGCTCGTCAAAATCATCGCCGCCCAGGCGGGTGTCGCCGTTGGTGGCCAGCACCTCAAACACGCCGTCGCCAATTTCCAGAATGCTTACGTCAAAGGTGCCGCCGCCCAGGTCGTACACCAGAATCTTCTGGCCGCCTTCCTTATCCAGGCCATAGGCCAGGGAAGCGGCGGTGGGCTCGTTGATGATGCGCAGCACCTCCAGGCCCGCGATGCGGCCCGCGTCCTTGGTGGCCTGGCGCTGGCTGTCGCTAAAATAAGCGGGTACGGTGATAACAGCCTGGGTAACGGTTTCACCCAGGTACGCCTCTGCGTCCGCCTTGAGCTTTTGCAGGATCATGGCGCTGATTTCCTGGGGCGTATAATCCTTGCCGTCCACATTTACCTTGTGCGCGGTGCCCATTTCACGCTTGATGGAAATGATGGTGCGGTCCGGGTTGGTGATGGCCTGGCGCTTGGCGATCTGGCCAACCAAACGCTCTCCGTCCTTTGTAAAGGCCACAACCGAAGGCGTGGTGCGCGCGCCTTCCGCGTTAGGGATAACGGTGGGTTCGCCGCCCTCCATGACGGCGACGCAGCTGTTGGTGGTGCCAAGGTCAATACCGATAATCTTAGACATAGTGTTTATCCTCCCTCAAATTGCTTGCGCCTGCGCGCAAATTTGGTAATTCGCGTTCCTAAAGAAATGTATGTGTCAACGGCGGTATACCGCCGATGCAAAGGGGAAAACGGTTATTCGGGAACAACCTTCACCATTGCGTGCCTGAGCACCGCGCCCTCCATGCGGTAGCCCTTTTGCAGCACCGCGCATACGGTGCCGGGCTCCCCGTCCTCGGGCGCGCCCTGCATAACCGCGTTTTCCAAATTGGGGTCAAACTTTTCACCCAGCCGGTCAATGGGGGTAATGCCGCGCTTCTCAAATGCCTCGCAAAGCTGGCGGTATACCATTTCAACGCCGCTTCTGAGCGATTCGTCCGGGCTTTCCGCAGCGGCCAGGATCGCGCGCTCCAGATTGTCTATCACCGGCAGCAGCGTGGTGGCAAAGCTGCGCGCGCCATCGTCAAAGGCCTCCTTGCGAACGTTCTGGTTGCGCCGGCGGAAGTTCTCAAAATCCGCCTGTACGCGCTGCGCCATCGCCAGGTATTCCTCCTGCTTGGCAACCGCGGCGGCCAACGCCTCCGCTGCCTGCGCGTCCTCCGTTTCTTCCTTCGCCGTCTCCTGGGCGGCTTCGGGATCCATGGCCTGCTGCGCGGCTTGCTCTACCTCCGCCGCCTCGTCCACGGCCTCGGCCACAGGCTTCTGTTCAACGTCCTGCATGCTTTCCCCTCTTTGCTTTTTCTTTTTCTTCGTCATGGTTTCCTCACTCCTTGTCCTGCCTGAGCAGGTCGGTGAGCTGCTTGCCCATGGCGCTCAAAATTCCCAGCACGCGGCCATACTCCATACGGGTAGGGCCAATCACGCCGATGGTGCCATGGGTGTTGTCGCTCAGGCGATAGGTGGCCGTTACCAACGAGCAATCCTCCAGCTCCGGGATGCCCGTTTCCGGGCCGATGCGCACGGTAAAGGCCATTTCGCCGTGGTTTTCCAAAAGGCGTATCAGCTTGTCTTTGGTTTCCAGCACGCTTAGGAAGCTCTTGGCCTTTTCCACATCGCTGTATTCCGGAAAGTTCAGGATGTTGCTGGTACCGCCCAGCGCCAGCTTGGCTTTTTTGGCGCCGTCGCTTTCCACCGCTTCCAGAAAATCCGCCACGCCCTTGAGGGCCTGCCCGTTGCCATCCTGGCTGCCAAAGGCGCTGCGCAGGATCTTTTGCGCCTCGCTGATGGTATGCCCGCTTAATTGCTCGGTGAGCATGCGGCTGATGGCGTACAGGGCGTCCGCGTCCAAATCGCCGCCTACGTGAATCACCGTATCGCGCATGATGCCGCCGTCTGTCACAATCACCAGCAGCGCGCTTTGCGCGCTCACCGGCACCAGCTGCAACGTGCGGATGCGCAGCTCCGCCCCCTTGGGGCTCATCACCAGCGATGTGTAATGCGTAAGGCCTGAAAGCACCTGCGCCGCCCGGTTAATCACATCCTCCATCTGCTGGGCGCGGCTGGTAAAATACGCGCCCACCGTGGCGGCGTCATCCGTGCGTATGGAGCCGTTTTTGAGCAGCTGATCCACATACAGGCGGTACGCCTTCGCGCTGGGAATGCGCCCCGCGCTCACATGCGGCTGATCCAGATAGCCAAGCTCCTCCAAATCGCTCATTTCATTGCGAATGGTGGCGGAGCTCAAGCCCATCTCATACTTCTTGGAAATCGTGCGGCTGCCCACGGGAATGGCAGTCAGGATATAATCGTCGATGATCGCCTGCAAAATGCGGAATTTGCGCGCGTCCATCATCATACCGCCATCTCCCTTCGTTACCATATCGGTTCCGTTTGTTAGCACTCGTTTGGGTTGAGTGCTAACACATGCATATCATATGACAGCCCAGGATGTTTGTCAAGGGCTTTTGCAATTTTTGAGCGCGAATTCAAGGTTTGTTCACAAACCTTCAGGCCGTCGAAAAAGCTCGTCTGCGGCGATCTTTTCCGCCTAGATTGCGCTGTTCGCCTACTCGCTGCGCTCGCCGGGCGGCGAAACCTTGCTGCGCAAGGCTTCCGAAACCGGCGTACACGCCGCCGGTTTCGGAA
>URUF01000019.1 GCA_900550955.1 uncultured Eubacteriales bacterium
ACACGCCGCCGGTTTCGGAACAAGCGTTGGAGGGCTCAGGCCCTCCAAGCCTCCCTATGGGGTTTATCGACAGCCCCTTGTCTTTTCGGGTGTTTCCGCAGCGCGATTTGCTAGTAAAAAGGAGGGGGGCGGCGTCCGTTCCCCCTTTTTCTGGCTTACGCCCGCACGAAGGTGAACCGTTCCCACGGGATATCCACAGGCTTCTTCTCGCTAAGGATTTCGTCAACATGCATCAAAAGCGGCAACTCGCTCAAGGAAACGTCGCCGCGCTGCGCGCGTATGCGCATCGCCCTGGCTACGCGGCAGGCCACCACCAGCGACTCAAGCGTTACGCCCTTCAGCTCCCGCTTTGCTTCGTCCACGTCCAGCCCGCGGCCCAGCAGGATGCCCGCTAGGCGGGTGCGGCCCCCGTAAACGGTCACGTACAAGTCGCCCAGACCAATCCATAAATTGGTTAAATCCTGCGCGCCCTGCAATTTCAAAAGCGTATACATTTCCCGCGAGGCCTCGCCAAATACGGCGGCTTGGGAGTTATAGTGCGGCTCGCTGTCCAAGCCAAAGCATTTTTGATTTATGCCAATGGTTAGCGCAATGCCAAGCGCAAACCCGTTCTTGAGCGCAACCGCCGTTTCTACGCCCATCACATCGCCGGAAAGGCTGATATGATAATAGTCGGTTTTAAGCAGGCTTTTGGCTTCCGCAAGCGCCTCCTTATCCCAGCCGCAGAAGGCCACCTCCGTCTGGTCGTGAGCCACGAGCTCATAGCTTGTGCAGGGCCCGCCAACCGCCATCAGCCTTAGCCTCTTCCCCAGCCTGTCCAGCTTTTCCCGCCACAGATAGGGATAGGGCAGCAATCTGCCGTCCGGCATATCCATTAGCCCCTTGGTAACGGTTAGCACCTTCACGCCGTCGGCAATCTTGGGAAGCACCTGCTCGCCAAACCATTCCACGCCAAAGCTGCTAACGCCGCCAATCACCAATTCGGCCCCTTCCAGCGCCTGATCTAGCTCCTCAATCTGGTAATAGCGCACCCCGGCGGGAAAATCCTTGGTAAACTTGGGGTGACGGCCCGTTTCCCAGCATGCGTCGATGATCTCCCTGTCCAGGTGCGTCCCCACCAGGCGAACCTCGTGCCCGTTTTCACGCGCCGGGAAAGCCAGGGCCGATCCCATCATACCCGCGCCAACGATTGTAATAACAGCCATAGGCTATCTTCCCTCCAAACCCGCCTAGCGGATTTTTTCAACAGCGGTTTCAGCATACAGCCGTTCGTAATCGGCCTCATCAAAGTCGCCCGTCAATAGGCTCAGCGCATTTGCGGCGGAAACGGCGATCGCCATACGCAAGCAGTCGCATACAGGCTGCTTGCGGGCAAAGCCCACCGCGAAGCCCGCCACCATGCTATCGCCGCAGCCAACCGTATTTTTGGGCGTAATCAGCGGCGGCCTGCCCAGATAAACGCCTTCATCACAGGCCAATAAAGCGCCCTCCGCGCCCATGGACACAACCACATAGGCAATTCCGCTTCGGTGCAGCGTTTCGGCCGCCGCAAACAGCGCCTCCCTATTCGCAGGCGAATAGCCCAGCAGCTGCGCCATTTCATCCATATTGGGTTTTATGAAGGTTGGGCGTTCGGCAACGGCGGCCGCCAGCCTCTCCCCGCTGGCGTCCACCAGCACCGGCACGCCCGACGCCTTGCAGCGCCGGATAAGCCTGGCATAGGCGTCGTTAGGAACGCCCTTTGGCACGCTGCCGCTGATGCAAACCACATCCGCATGGGGCAGCTGGCTTTCAAAATCCTGATAAAAGCGATCCAGCTCCTCCGCGCTCACAGGCGCTCCGGGCTCCAGGTATTCCGTTGACCTTCCATTGGATAGATCCCAGCAGTTGATGCAGCAGCGCGTTTCGGCCTTCACATGGGTAAAAGCGCGCCGCACCCCTGGCTGGCAAACCAGCGATTCCAGATATTGCCCGTTCAGGCCGCCGGTAAACCCCATCGCCGTAACGCTTTCCCCAAGCTTTGCGGCCACGCGGCTTACATTCAGGCCCTTCCCGCCCGCCGAGTTGTGCGCTTCCTGAACCCGCATCACCGTTTCCGGCTGGATGGAGGGCAGCAGATACAGCTTGTCAATGGAGGCGTTTAACGTAACGGTTACAATCATACGCTCCCTCATTCATTCACCAGCATAACCTTGCCGTGTACGCTTGCAGGGTCGTCAAAGAGCTTGAAAGCGTCCCATGCCTGGCTCATAGGATAGGTGCGGAAAATGAACGCCGGGTCGAATTTCAGCTCGCCCGTGGCGAAATAATCCGCCGTCAGCTGCCATTCCCTGCCCGGGAAGGGGGCGGAATAGCTCATCCAGCTTCCTGTAAGGAAGAACTCCTTGCGGTTCATGTTTTCCCATTGCGCCGGCGTAAAGGCCAAATCGTTATGCGGAGTTCCAATAAAGGTCACATGCGACTTGTTGCCCGCAACGTCAAAGCAGATACGGTCTGTCACCGGGTTTCCGGCGGTCTCAAACACATGGTCGTAGCCCGCGCCGTCCGTTAGGGCCATCGCTTTTTCATGCCAGCCCTCCTTGCGGGTGTTGATCAATTCATCCGCGCCCATGCGCTTGGCCAACGCCAAGCGGCTGTCGTCCACATCAAAAACGACCAGCCTCCTGGAGCCAAAAATCTTGGCCCACTGGGCCGTAAAAATACCAATCGTACCGCAGCCTACAACCGCCACGTTGCCCCCGCCGGTGTAGCCCCCCTGGAACAGGCCGTGCAGCGCCACGGTGGACGGCTCAAACATGGCCGCCTGCGCATAGGGAATGGACGCGTCGTATCCTGCCTCTCCAACCGACTGTAAATTCATTTACAGGGGAATGAGCAGCATAGACTATGCTCTGTTGCCCAGCATCTTTCGCAAATCCCGTGATTTTGATCTCTCAATCGACAAGTCTGTGGACAATGATAGATACACCGCCTATGCAACCGAAAGGCAGATTTTGCAGGCGTTTATCTCCGAGGCATGCGCATATGTCAAGAAAGATCCCGGCAAGAATCTGCGTCAATGGGTGGAATATGCCCAGCACTATGGCGTTCCAACCCGTTTTCTTGATTGGACGGAAAACCCTTTGGTAGCGCTGTATTTTGCGTGCAAAGATCATAAGCACAGCTATCAATCGCCTGATTTGGGCGGCGCAGATGGCGCTGTATGGATGATTCATCTTTCAAATTACCGCCGCTTTGCCCATCAAATCGATGGCATCCTCTATGGCGCAGACAGCAAAGAAAGGCTAACCATCAGTGCCACGATCGAAAAAGTTTATCAAGGCGAGGAACGCTTTCAATATCCTATCGTTTATAAGCCATATTATACCGATTTGCGCATGAGCGCCCAAGCCAGTATGTTCATGGTTTGGGGAAGGGAGAAAGCGCCATTGGATAGCCTCCTGAATAATCAACCCATGTTGCAATCCAATAAAAGCAGCGACGGCGTGCGGCGCTACTGCGATCAAAGCGACGAAATTTATTTCAAATTCATCATTTATAAAGATTGCAAACAATCCATATTGCGGGAGCTTGAGCATTGCGGCGTTAGTGAAAAAACGCTGTTTCCCGGGCTTGATGGAATTGGCCGCTATATTGAAATGAAGTACCGTTTTGACCTTGAGGAGGCAAAGGAGTGGCTATAACGCCATCTCCCCTCTTGCCCAGTCCCAGCTGGCGCAATGCGGCTTCCATGGTTTTAGGCCGGCATTCTACCCCTCGCCGCTTTGCCTCCGCTCTGCTTTTGGCAAAGGGCTAAAAAAGAAAACTCCTTGAAAACGCTACATTTCAAGGAGTCTTGCTCTGGTGGGATTAGTAGGGCTCGAACCTATGACCTCCACGATGTCAACGTGGCGCTCTAACCAACTGAGCTATAATCCCATTTCGCCGCGATAAACGCAAAGCCATTCACAGCTAAAAGGATTGTACCATATTTCCTTCCAAAATGCAATACCCATGCAAGCAGAAATCCAAGGCGGCAAAAAAATCCGGCGGCAAAGCGCCTCCCATCTTCCAAAATTTCATTTCTCATTATATAGAGGGATTGAAGCAAAACCGTTTTGAAGTATAATGCCTTTGTATAGCTGTATTTAAGCAGGAAGCCGCGCCGCTTCCGTATGGAAAGAACGGGCAAAAAACCGGCGCTCTGATTTTTTTTGGAAAGGGACTTGCCAATGACGCTTTCCCGCAATACACTTCAAGGCAGGCAGCGTGAGTCTGCCCTTTTTGGCTGCCCGGAACAAATTCCAGGAGTGGCAGGTCGTTTCCGGCGGCGTGGCTATCACCGGGGATAAATTCACCATGCCTTCGGGCGGGGTGGTCATCCAGCCCGTTTTTGTGCGCCCCATCCCCAAAACGGGCGACGGCGCAACCCCCGGCCTGTGGCTTCTTGCCCTATGCGCCTCCCTTGGCGCGCTTGGCGTTATCCTTTTTCAAAAGCGGCGCGACGGAAAAGCGCGCTGAGGGCTTGCATACGTAAAAAATCAAAAAGCATAAATGAAACCGCCGCAGGGCTTGCGATGGAAACGCCCTGGAGCAAAAATAACGGGCAGTCCAGCCTATGCGGCTATTCCCCGCGCTCCAACCGTTCCAGCCAGCCCTTCCACAGCGCGCCCACGCTATCGCCGCCGGCCTCTACAAGCGTGCCCAGCAGCTCGCCGGCCACCTGGCGGTCCTGCGCGGGCACGGCGCGCAGCGCGGCCGTCACCTCGTCCAGATGGGTCGCTATGCCGCGCGGCAGCTCCTTGAGGGTGCGCGCGCCGCTGGCGGAGAGCACGTTGTGGAGGGTATCCACCAGCACGCGGCGCTGCCCGGGCGTGCAGCCGCTTAGGAAACCGTGCAGCGTGCGGTTGGTAAACCGGCTGGACAGGGTGGTATCCTGCGCGGTAACAAAGGCGGGGCCCAGCACATGCCAGTAATAGGGGTTGTGCTGCCACAGGCTTACGCTGTCGCTGCGCACAATGGTATATTCCTCGCGGTAGCCCATCAACAGGCCAATGATGGAGGATTCCGGCACATAGGAATGCACGCGGCCCTCCACCTCCTGCCAGCCGCCGCCCGCCAGGGTGGCGTCGTCCAGGCCGGGGCCGTCAAAGCTGTATACGCCCTTTAGCTTTGCGCGCACCTGGGGCGCGCACATGGCCGCGGCATACATGGCCAGGTTGCCGCCCTTGGAATGCCCGCACACATACCGCACATCCGCAAGCCGCGCCGCCTCCTCCAAAAAGGCCACGGCCTCCCGCTGCGAGGGCACCGGGCTTTCAAAGGACATGTTAAAGTCCTCCTTCCAGCCAACAAGGGTGGCGTCCGTGCCGCGAAAGGCCGCAACGCCCGTGCCGTCGCCGGTTACAAACAGGGCGGCGGCAAATTGCTTTTCTTCCTCGGGTTCAAAATGCGCGGCAAAGCGCTTCAGCGTCGCATCGCCAAAGCGAGCGCCCGCCTTCATGGCGTTCCACAGCTCATAGCGCGAATGCACCAGCGCGTTTTCATCCTTGCCGGGCGCTTGGGGATACACCGCGGCGGTCAGCTCGTTAAGGGGCCTGCCCTCCCCCATGCCCTCCAGGCGCTCCAGCGGCGCATGGATTAGCTGCGCAAACACCAAAAAATCCACAGGGCACAGCCCCACCAGCGTGCAGGGCAAATCTCCCCGCCACAGGGCGTAGTCAATGATGTTGGTCAAGGTTCCGGCCTCCTCCAAGTTTTGCGCTTTTTATGTTTCTTTCGGCACGCAGCCGCGCGATTCCTGCCCCTTGCCGCATGCGGCCGCTCGTGGTATCATAGGCGGGGAGGTTTGCTATGTACCGCGTTTTGATTGTGGAGGACGATCCCGTGATCGCCCAAACGCTTTGCACCTACATGCAGCGCTGGGGTTTGGACGCGCGCGGCGTGGAGGATTTTAGCAACGTGCTCAGGGAGTTTGCCGCGTTTGACCCTCAGCTGGTGTTGCTGGACATTACCCTGCCCTTTTTTGACGGTTACCACTGGTGCGCCGAAATTCGCAAGGTGAGCACCGCGCCCATCCTGTTTATTTCCTCCGCCAATGATAATATGAATATCCTTATGGCGTTAAGCGCCGGGGCGGATGATTTTATCGCCAAGCCGTTTGATTTGGCGGTGCTCATGGCCAAGGTGCAGGCGCTTTTGCGCCGCGCGTATGACTTTGCGGGCCAAAGCGCGCTGCTTACCCATGGCGACGTGCTGTTAAACACCGCGGACGGCACCGTTGCATTTCGCGGTCAAAAGGCGGAGCTTACCCGCAACGAAAACCGCATCCTGACCGTGCTGATGGAGAGCAAAGGCAAAATCGTCAGCCGTGACACGCTCATGGCGCGCCTGTGGGAAAGCGACGCCTTTGTGGATGAAAACACCCTCAGCGTAAACGTGACGCGCCTGCGGCGCAAGCTGGAGGCCCTTGGCGTGCCGGAGCTGATTAAGACCAGAAAGGGCATGGGCTACATAATCGAATGAGAAGGAAGCATTTTGGCGGCATATTGCTGCATTATCTGCGCGACCGCCTGCCCATGCTGGGGCTTGCGGCGCTGTTTGCCGCCGTGTTTGCCTCCATATGTTTTTTAACGCGCGCGCCGCTGGACGGCGTTTTATATGCGCTAATCCTGTGCCTGGCCGTGCTGCTGACCGCCATGGCCGTTGACCTGCCGCGCTATGTGCGCAAGCATCTGGAACTGGCGGATATGATGGAGCGCTGCCTCTATGGCGCAAGCCTGCTGCCGCAGGCCCAGGGGCTGATTGAGGAGGACTGGCGCAAGCTGCTTTTGTTCGCCATCGACCACAGCGCCTCCGATGCGGACGCCTACGCCCGCGAGCGGCGCGACCGCGACGCCTATTCCGCCCTGTGGACGCATCAAATCAAAGTGCCCATCGCCGCCATGCGGCTTTTGCTGCAAAGCGAGCCGGACAGCCGCAGCGCGGCCCTTGAGGCGGAGCTGTTCAAGGTTGAGCAGTATGTGGATATGGCCCTTGGCTACGCGCGCCTCAACGGCCCGAGCACGGATTTTGTGCTGCGCGCCTGCGATATCAACACCGTAATGTTGCGCACCGCCCGCCGCTTCGCGCCCCTGTTCATTCAAAAGAAGCTGGCGCTGGATTACCGCCCCACCGCCCTTACCGCGCTCACGGATGAGAAATGGCTGGCCTTTGCGCTGGAACAGCTGGTGAGCAACGCGGTCAAATACACCTTCCATGGCGGCGTAACCCTGCGCGCCGATGAGCAGGCGCAGGCGGTGATTGTGGAGGATACGGGCATTGGCATCGCGCCGGAGGATTTGCCCCGCGTATTCGAGCACGGCTTCACCGGCCTCAACGGCCGCGAGGACAAACGCGCCACCGGCATTGGCCTGTACCTGAGCAAGCGCGTTTTGGACAAGCTGGGCCACCGCATCCGCATCGAATCCCAGGTGGGCGCCGGCACGCGGGTAACGGTTTCGCTCAAGCGGGCTTCGCTGGAAGCGGAGTAGTTTGATTCAGCTGCACAAAGGAGGCCTTTGCTTATGGAACCAATGGTCAGCGTCTGCTGCGCGGCCTACAATCACGCGCCCTACATCGCCCAGGCGCTCGATAGCTTCCTGGCCCAGCAAACGGATTTTCCCATCGAAATCCTTGTTCACGACGATGCCTCCACCGACGGCACCGCCCAAATTCTGCGCGATTACGCCGCGCGCTTTCCCGATGTGGTCAAGCCCCTGTTTGAAACCGAAAACCAATATAGCAAAGGCGTGGCGATTGACCCCACCTTCAATTACAGCCGGGCCAGGGGCAAGTATATCGCCCTGTGCGAGGGCGACGATTACTGGTGCGATCCCTGCAAGCTCCAGCGCCAGGTGGAATACATGGAGCGCCATCCCGATTGCACGTTCTGCTTTACCAACGGCTACATTGAGGATGTGAGCGGCGCGGCGCCCCGCCGCGCGTTTCTTCCATACAGCGCCAAGGACGCGCCCGCCTGCTATGCCGCCGATCACGCCTATACCCTTGGCGATATGTGCGGCCTCAACTTTGCGCCCACCGCCTCGTTTTTGTTTCCGCGCGCGGCGCTTGCGCGCATGCCGCAAAGCTACTGGGACAAGCATTGCCCGCACGGCGATTTGAAATTGCGCCTGTTTATGACGGCCGCGGGCTATGGAGCCTATCTGCACGCCTACACCTGCGTATACCGGGAAAACGTACAAAACGGGGCCATGAGCCAGTGGTCGCGCGAGGCGGGAAAGCGCGTGTATGAGCGCAGCCAAAGCGTTGCGGAAATGCTAACCGATGTGGACGAATTTGCAAAAAAGCGGTATACTGAACAGGTCGGGCGCTTCCGCGACTGGTATATCTATGTGATGCTGTGGAACGCCCCCTCCATGCGCGTGCTCCGCGAGCCGGACGCGCGGCGCGTATACCGCGCCCTGCCGGTTGCGCGGCGCATGAAATACCGTTTGAAACACCTGCTGGGGCCGCTTCGCCGCCTGCGCGGCTAACCAGGGAAGGGATTGCTTGCCATGCGCGTAAACGTTACCCGTAGCTCCATGCCCGGCTTTGAGGAATACTGCCAGGAAATTCGCAGCCTGTGGGATTCCCACTGGCTTACCAACAACGGTGAAAAGCTCATCAGCCTGCAAAAGCAGCTTGGCGAATACCTGCATACGGAATATGTTTCGCTGTTTACCAACGGCCACCTGGCGCTGGAGGCGCTGCTTGGGGCGCTGGATTTGCAGGGCGAGGTGATTACCACGCCGTTCACCTTCGCCTCCACCACGCACGCCATTGTGCGCAAGGGGCTTACCCCGGTGTTTTGCGATATCCGCGAAAGCGATTATACCCTCGACCCCGATTTGCTGGAATCCCTTATTACCAGGCGCACCTGCGCCATTTTGCCCGTGCATGTGTACGGCTGCCTGTGCGACGTGGACCGCATCCAGGCCATTGCGGACAGGCACGGCCTGCCCGTGATCTATGACGCGGCGCACGCCTTTGGCGTAAAGCGGGGCGGCGTTCCCGCCGCCTGCTTTGGGCTGGCCAGCATGTACAGCTTTCATGCCACAAAGGTGTTCCACACCATCGAGGGCGGCGCGGTGGCCACGCAAAGCCAGGCGCTTTGCCAAAAGCTCCAGCTGGAGCGCAACTTTGGCATCACCGGGCCGGACGATGTCATAAGCGTGGGCGGCAACGCCAAAATGAACGAGTTCCAAGCCGCCATGGGCCTTTGCAACCTGCGGCATCTAAGTACCGAAATTGCCGCGCGCAGGCGTGCGCACGACGCTTATATGGCCCGCCTTGAGGGGCTTGAGGGCCTGCGCCTGCCGCCCGTGCAGCCAGGCGTGGAAAGCAATTACGCCTACTTCCCCGTGGTGTTCGAGGGCGGGCGGGCCGTGCGCGACGCGGTGTGCGAGGCGCTTGCCGCAGAAGGCGTATACGCCCGCAAATATTTCTATCCCCTGATTACGGATTTTGAGTGCTACCGGGGCCGGCCTGGCTTTGACACGCGGCGCGTGCCCGTGGCCCGGCGCGTATCGGATGGCGTGGTTACGCTGCCCCTTTACCCCGGCCTTGCGCAGGAGGACATAGCGCTTATCTGCGGCGTTGTGCGCCGGGTGCTCTCCCGTGGCTGACAGGCGCGGCCAGAAGGCCGCCTCCTCCTTCCTGTTCAAGCTGGCTGAAAGCCTGGGTATGCAGGGCATCTCCTTTGTGGTCAGCGTCGTTTTGGCCCGCCTGCTGGATCCGTCGGATTACGGCGTGCTTACCCTCCTCACAGTGTTCATCGCCGTTTCGCAGGTGTTTGTGCAAAGCGGGCTCAACACGGCGCTGATTCAAAAAAAGGACGTGGACGATACCGACCTGTCCTCTGTGTTTTACGTAAGCTTGGGCGTCGCGGCGGCGCTGTACGCCCTTTTGTACGCGCTTGCGCCCGCCATAGGCGCGTATTTTGGCACGCCGCAGCTATCGCCCGTGCTTCGGGTGCTGGCGCTGGTGCTTCTGCCCGGCGCGCTGGTTTCGGTACAAAACGCGGTGGTGGCCCGGCAGATGGCCTTTCGCAGGTTGATGCTGGCAAGCCTGGCCGCAACGGCGCTCTCCGGCGCGGTGGGCATCGCTATGGCGGCGGCGGGCCTGGGATATTGGGCGCTGGTGGGGCAGCAGCTTACCAGCCAGGTAAGCCTGGGCTGTCTGTTGCTCTTGCTGGTGAAATGGCGGCCGCAGCGGCTGTTTTCGTGGCCGCGCGTTCGCGGGCTAATCGCCTTCGGCTGGAAGCTTTTGGCCTCCAGCCTGCTGGAAACAGGCTACAACAACCTGCGCACAGCCGTGATTGGCAAAAAGTTTTCCAGCGATACGCTGGGCTTTTACAACCGAGGCAAGCAGTTCCCCGAATTGATGATGAACGCGGTAAACGGCTCCATTCAAAGCGTAATGCTGCCTGTGCTTTCCGAAAAGCAGGAGGATGTGCCGCGCATGAAGCAGATGATGCGGCGCTCCGTAATGGTATCCAGCTTTTTGGTGCTGCCCATGATGGCGGGGCTGGCGGCCGTGGCTTCGCCGCTGGTGGAGCTGCTGCTCACCAAGAAGTGGCTTCCTTGCGTGCCGTTTTTGCAAATCTGCTGCATCGACTTTGCGTTCTATCCCATCCACACAGCCAATTTGCAGGCCATCAACGCCATGGGCCGCAGCGATGTGTTTCTCAAGCTGGAGCTAATCAAAAAAAGCTACGGGCTGGCCATTCTGGCCGTGACGGTGTTCTGCTTTGACAGCGTTCTGGCGATCGCCTGGGGCGCAGTGGCAAGCACGCTGCTTTCCGCCGTGGTTAACGCCGCGCCCAACCGCAGGCTGCTGGGCTACGGCTATCTGGAGCAGATGCGGGATGTGCTGCCCTCCATGGCGCTGGCGGCCGTTATGTTTGCAGCCGTATCGGCCGTGGGGCGGCTGGGGCTTGCGCCGCTTGCGCTGCTGGCGGTTCAGGTGGTTGTGGGGATTGCGGTATATGGCGGGCTGGCGCTGCTTTTGCGCATGGAAAGCCTGCGCTATTTGATGGATATGCTAAAGCGCCTGCTCGGCGGGCGCGCGGCGGGGAGGGAAACGCTATGACGGCCACGCTGGTCACAGCCGCAGGCTCGGCCTCCGCTCCGGCGGTGGTTGAGCGGCTGCACGCCCTGGGGCACCGGGTGGCGGCGTGCGATATCTACCCAAGGGAATGGAACCAGGCCTGTATGGATGCGGACGCCTTCTTTCAGGCCGTGCCCGCATCCGATGCGCAGGCCTATACCGCGCAGCTTGAGGAGGCGGTAAAGCGCGAGGGGGTCCATTACCTCATCCCGCTTACGGATGTGGAGGTGGACGTGCTCTGCGCCCAAAAGGCCCGCTTTGCAGCGCTGGGCTGCACCGTTTGCGTGCCGGACGAGCCCTGCGCCCGCCTGTGCCGCAATAAGCTTCAAATGGCGCAGGCCCTGGAACGGGACGGCGTGTGCCGCACCATTCCCACCTTTTCGCCCTATGAGGGGGCGGATTTGCCCTTTCCCCTGATGCTCAAGCCCCTTCATGGTCGCAGCAGCCAGGGCCAGGCCGTGGTGCGCGGCAGGGAAGCCCTGCTTTCCGCGCTCTCCACGCGCGATGATTACATCGCCCAGCCCTATTTGGAGGGCCCCGTTTATACCGTGGATGTGGCGCGCGACCGCTTTGGCCATGTGCAGGCGTTGGCCCGCTTGGAGCTGCTGCGCACGGTAAACGGCCTGGGCACCACGGTGCGCATGCTTCCCGGCCACCCGCTGGAGGGCGTGTGCGCCTCAATTGCCGCGCGCGCGGGCGTGGTGGGCGTGGTAAATATGGAGTTCATCGAGCATGGCGGCGAATACTGGTTTTTGGAGGTCAACCCCCGCTTCTCCGGCGGATTGGGCTTCAGCGTGCTGGCCGGGGTGGACTTTCCCGCGCTGAACCTGCTCTGCCATGCGGGCGAGGCGATCGGCGCGCGTGCGGATGCGCGTGCCTGCATAATAACGCGCCGCATCTCCCCGGTTATCACCGCCGAATAATCCATTATACGAAAGGAGCCCGCCATGCGCATCGCCCACATCAATGTGACCGCCACGCTTAGCACAGGCCGCATCGCCGTCGCGCTGTGCCGCGCGGCCGTTCAGGCCGGCCACCGCGCGCTTCTATGCCATTCGCGCGGGCACGCACCGGGCGATGTTCCCAGCCTGCGCATCGGTAACAAGCCCGATCTTTATGTGCATTTGGGCCTGGCAAGGCTCACAGACCGGGCGGGCTTTTTCAGCCGCGGGGCAACCAAACGCCTCATTCGCCAGTTGGAAGCCTATCAGCCGGATTTGATTCACCTGCACAACCTGCACGGCTACTACCTGCATTTGCCCACTCTGTTTCGCTACCTGAAGGAAAAGGACCTGCCCGTGGTATGGACCCTGCACGATTGCTGGGCCTACACCGGCCACTGCGCCTATTATACCCTGGCCCGCAACGCGCCGCCGCTAGAGGGGGCCAAGCGCCGCCGCGCCGCGCGGGAAACCCTCGGCTGCGGCCGCTGGCAGGGCGGCTGCGGGCATTGCGCGCTCAAGCATACCTATCCCGCCAGCTGGTTGATGGATCAAAGCGCGCGCAACTGGCGGGAAAAGCGCGGGCTCTTCTGCGGCCTTAGGCATATGGTGCTGGCTACCCCCAGCGAATGGCTCCGGGAGGAGGTACAGCGCTCCTTCCTGGGCGGCTATCCCACCTATGCGTTGCCCAACGGCATTGATCTGGAAGCCTTCCAGCCCTGCATGGACGAGCTATTCATGCGCGACGTGGTCAGGTTTTACGGCCTGGAAAACACGGGCGGCCGCAGGCTGGTGCTAAGCGTAGCCGCCGTATGGGACGAGCGCAAGGGCCTTGAGGATTTGATTGCGCTGGGCGAGGCGCTTGGGCCGGAATACTGTGTGGTTGCCGTAGGCCTGGATGAGTACCAGATCGCCGCCCTGCCCGCAGGCACGGTCTTGGGCGTCAAGCGCACCGGCAACCTCAAGGATTTGTGCGCCCTGTATACTGCGGCCGATCTGTACGTAAGCGCCAGCCATGAGGAAAGCATGGGCATGACGCTTCTGGAGGCGCTGGCCTGCGGCACGCAGGTGCTTTGCTACGGCGCTACCGCCATGCCAGAAATTGTAACCGGCGATGTGGGCGAAACCGTTCCCCTGGGCGATATCTCCGCCATGGCGGCAGCCGCGCGCCGCCTGTGCCAAGCCCCCCGCGCCGCGGAGGCCTGCCGCGCCCGGGCCGCCGAATATAAGGCGGAAAAGTGCTTTGGCGCATACATCAGGCTGTATGAAAACATGTACCGTCACAGCCCGGCCTATGAGCGCGCGCTGCAAAACGCAAGGGAAAAAACCGGGCCTGATATTGAGGATTGAGCAATGCTTGCGAAAGGATGGAAGAACCGCATGCCGGCTTTAAAACGCTGCTTCCTGGCGCTTAGCTGCCTGCTTGGGCTTATGCTGCTTTCCGCCTGCGGCATGCCGGAGGGCCTAAACGCCCTTCTTGAAACCCCGGCGGAGGCCGCCGGGCCCGATCTGCGCCTGCTGGACTGGCCCCAGGCCGATCCCACGCCCGCCTCCAGCCAGGCGCAAAGCGCCGAAAGCGTTCTGCGTGTGGATTTGTGGTTGGACGCCTCGCAGGTGATGGGCGGGATCAGCCCTGTTGAAACGGGCTTGTACCCCCATTTCAGCCGCAAGTACCGGGAAGGCGGCTTCCATTACCGCTTTGGCAATACCGTGGGCATGTACGAGGGCGTGCTGCGCGGCATGCTGGCCGCGGCGGAGGGCTCGCGCACGCGCATCCTGCGCTATGGCAACGAACGCCTGCCGGACGCCTATCTTCTATCGCAGGGCGTGGCTGAGGCGGACGCCTCCGATGAAACGCTGCGTTCCCTCCGTCGCGATATGCTCACCTATGCCATCGACGCCATGCCCAGCGAGTTTTCGGAATTTTCTGCCGAGAACATGACGGACAGCTTTTACAGCCTGGGTTCCCCCGCTCTGGAACGCGTTTCGCAGCTCGCGCCTGAAATGCTGGAAAATCCGCAGGCGGCGCAGGCAATGGCGGCGGCTGTTTCAGCGCAGCGCTCGTCCATACAGGCCGGAACCGGCGGCGCGCTGCTGGCCGTGGGCAACGATGCGGACTATCCTCTTTTGTACGCGCTGGAAAACATGGATTTGAGCCGCCTGTCCGTAATCGTATGCGATCCCGCCGGCCTGCGCAGGCTGAGCGCCGTTTCGGCAAGCGGCGTGCCCGTCGATTATGTTACGCAGCTGCTTGAAACGCGCGGCGTGTTTGACAAGGGCCTGTGCGTTGGGCTGTACGCCTTTACGCTGGATTATATGGGGCAGATGGGCAGCTTTGGCGCAGCGGATTTTAGCGAGCCGCTTTTGTGGGGCAAGCTTAGCTACAGCACCAAAAAGCAAGCCATCGTGCGCGCTTTGCCCATGCCGCGCACGCTTTTGTGCATGGCGGTGGGTACGCCCGCGCAGGTGGAGGGCTATACCGCGGCGCTAAACGCCCAGCTAGACGCCTCGCCCGCCCTGCAAGGGCTGCGGGGGCCCGAAAAGGGCGAGCTGGTCTATACCCAGAACGGCGAAACCGTTACCCAGCAGCCATTCTCGTTCGCCTACCGCTATTTGCAGGTTGAACGCCCCACCCTAACCTGCTATACCCAGCATACGGCCGGCGCTGTCCTTGCCTGCGAGAGCGGGCGCGTTACCACGGACGGCAGCCTGTCCACACTTGTGCTTGCGCCAGCGGAAGGCGGCGCGCAGCCGGATTGCACGCTCACGCTTACGCTTCCGGCTACTTTCCCAAACGGGCTGGGCGATGGCCTTAGCAGCCCGTCGGATGTTGGGGCCAGCGTGCAAGCCGCGCTGCTGCTTACCCAGGAGCTGTCCAGCGCCGAGGAAGCGCCCCAGGGCCAGCAGGTGCTTCCCCTGCGCGACAAGCTGTATGTATTCACCCGCGAGGACGCGGCCTTCCAAACCGGCAAAATGCCAAGTCCCTTCCGCGTGACCGGCCTACGGCAAAGCGGCGATGCGCTGGAGGTCGGGGTCGCCATCGACGGAAGCCTGCTGCGCCCAGGGTATTACCGCGTGCTGCTCACGGCCGACCTGCCCAGAAGCCAAATAAGCTGGGAGGACGCGCCCTGGGTAAGCGAGCTGAACGCAACCCTCACCAACGAGCAGATTTCCGCATGGGAAAGCTTTACCCAGCTGATCACCCAATATGACCGCAATACCCCCAACGTGCCCCGGCAGTTCCAGCACGCCTGGGGCGCGGCCACAGGCAGCGCCTATCACGGCACGCCCATTCCGGATTTTCCGCCCGTGATGCGCGCGCCCGGCCTGAGCGCGCTGGTTGATCAGCTGCACGCCGCCGCCACGGTGGAGCGCCTGCCCCTGATTCGCTATGTGTTTGACGTATTTGTACCGGGTTCCTAAGGAGGGGTGAAGCATGGTAGCCACGCGCCGCATACGTATACGCCGTACAAACCGCCTGAAATGCCTGGCATGCTACCTGGTATGCTTTGCCTTGCCGCCTTTGTGGCAGCTTGCCGGGCTTTGGCTGGTGTATCCCTACAAGCTGGCCGCCACCGCGCCCAATGCGGCGGCGGCCCTGGCGGGCCTTGTGCCCCTGCCTGCGCTCAAAAGCCTGGCGCAGCGCTGCACGGAGCCCGTTCACGCGACCCCCGAGGCTATACGCGCCGCCATGGCCGCGCGCGAGCAAAGCTGGCTGGCCTTTGTGGCCGCATGCGCATTGGCGGCATGGCTGGCAACGCTGGTTTTGCAGCTCATTTGGCGCGCCGCAAGCCATAAGCCCACGCAGGCGGCGCGCGCCACGCAGGCCGCCATCCTGGCCTACCGGCTGAATATGCTGGTGATCTGGCTGTGCAACGCCGCCATCGCGGCTGTGGTATGGTTCTTTGGCGCAAGGCAGATCGCCGGCTTTGGCCTATGGGACGCGCTGTGCTACTTTGGCGTATATCTGCTCAACCCTTTGGCGGCGGTTTGCGTATCCCGCCTGGCCGCGCCGCCCACGCTCAGCGCAAGGCACGGCTTTTTCAAGCGTTTGTAAGGAGGTGCGCACATGGGCTGCTATGTGATCGCCGTGGGCGGCACGGGCAACAAGGTGCTGGAAAGCATGGTTTACGCCGCCTGTGCGGACGCGTTTTATACCCTGGACAGCCGCGGCAGGCGCGCGCCCATTCCCGCGCTTACCATGCTTTCAGTAGATGTGGACGCGGCCTGCGGCAACACCACCCGCGCCAAGCGCGCCGCGGAATATTACGAGCAGGTGCGCAAGGCCTTTGACGCGTCGCCTGTTTCCCACCGCTGCTTTCACACGCGCCTCACGCTGAAGCGCTGGAGCATGAACCTAAGCCGCCGCGCCGCCTCCATAAAGCAAATGGCGCAAAGCCATGACGCGGATCAGCTGCTCTCCCGCGCCCTGTTCAGCCCCACGGAGGCCAGTTTGGAATACAGCGAGGGGTTTCGCGGCCATCCGGACTTGGGCGTATTGTTCTTTTCCGACCTGCTGGGCTCGCTGGGCGAGGCGTGCGAGCAGGGCCTGCCTGATGAACTCAACGACCTGATCGCTCGCATGGAGGACGACCTCTCGCGCGGCGAGGAAGCGCGGCTGTTGCTGGTTGGCAGCATCTTCGGCGGCACGGGGGCCAGCGGCATCCCCGCCCTGAGCAAGTATCTTCACGCCCGCTTTGCCGCGGACAGCGACCGCTTTATCATGGGCGCGGTGCTTATGCTGCCCTACTACAACGTGCCTGCTGCCGGAGTGGATACTGCCCGGGAAATTGCCGTGGACAGCGGCGAATTCTTGGACAAGGCGCGCACGGCGCTGCAATACTACGGCATGGAGGGCATGATCCGCGACGGCGAGGAGGATGACCGCGGCGTTTTTGACGCGGCCTATCTGCTGGGGCTGCCGCCGGAGCACTTTGTGTCCACGCGCGTCTATGCCACCGGCTCCCAAAGCCAGGAAAACGACGCGCACATGCTGGAATGGCTGGCGGCGCGCTGCGCCGCACGGTTCTTCCGCACGGGCTTTCGCGGGCCGGCTGCCGCCAACATCGACTGCTATTATTACCAGTGCCACAGCCTGTGCTTTGGCTGGGACAGCTTTGATGAGGAAGCGCCGCTGTATCGCGCCCGCTACGGCGCGCTGCTCAAGTCGGCCGCCGTGTTTTTCAGCGAATGCTATCCCACGCTGCGCGGCGCGTTCAACGGCAGCGACCGGCGCGCGGCGCGCGTTGGGTACTGCGCCGCCTATTTCCACCGGCTGGGGCGCTTTTCGGCTGCCCAGAGGGCGCAGCTAAGCGCGCGGCTGGAGGCGCTGTACCATTTCCTTGCCTTCTATACAAACTGGCTGTACCAGCTGCTTGCCACGCTGCCGCTCGCCATGCGCGGCGCGGATGGCGAACCCGGCTGCCTGCCCCAAAACGGCCTGCTGGACGCGACGGTGATGGATGCGCTGCACGCCATTCTCATGGCCAGCGGCTCCGGCGCGGCGGATGACCGGGCCCGCCAGCAGGCGCAGCTGGGGTTGGCAAGGCTGGTTAAGGGCGTTGCTCCGGACCGCTATACCATGGAGCGGGTCATCAGCGCGCTCAACGGCGGCGCGGCCTTTGGCAACAGCCCGGACGTTGCCTTCGCCAGCTTTTTGGGCACGCTGCTTTCCGCCGTAACGGATTCATAACTAGGCCGCCCAGAAAGGAGGAAAACCGCATGCGCCGTGATCAAAAGCAGGTTTTGGATCAGGAAACGCCTTACCTAACCCTGCTGCCGCCGATGGACGAGGGCTTTCACGCAGGCTATCACACACAGCCCGGCATTGTAAGCGACCATAACCAGCGCCCGCGCGAATGGCTGGAAAGCCTGGCGCGCTACATACGCACGCCTGGGAACGACGTAAGCTACTCCATTCCCGACGTGCTAAGCGGCGAGCAGCAGCTGCGCCGCCTGGCGCGCATGTCCTCCCCGCGCGCCCTTGCGCACCCAAGAATGGTGGAATACCGCGCCGTGCTCGCCCTGCTTTTGCTATGGGACACCTGGCCCAAGGACGCGGCCTGGCCCGCCCTGGAGCTTGTTTCCATTGGCGGTGAAACCGCCTTTTCAACCAGCGTGCTATCGGCGTTGCCTGCCCGGCGGGCGGCGGACGGGCTGTGGGTGTTTACGCTGCGCGCGCCCTCTACCGCCGCGCGGCCCCAGCCCATTGCGCTGCTATCGCGCGATATGGCCATTGTCCCCGCCGCCGACCCCGGCGACCTGAGCGCCCTCCTGCCGCCCCGCGTTGTTTGGTACGACCGTGCGCGCAAGCGCTACCTGGACCCATGCCCCCTCCTGTGCGAGCGCGATGCGGCGCTTCTCAGCGCTCGGCTGCGCATGCTTCAGGCGCTTAACGGGCAGCCCTCCCTGCAAAGCCCGCTCTACTCCCCGGAGGCGGAGCTCAGCGCGGTGCTTTCCGCATTTGTGGATGCGCTTGCGCTGTCCCGCAAGCCCTGGCGCGACCAGCTGGCGCGGGAGGAGGAAAGCGCCCTGCGTTCGCTGCGCCTGCGCCTGCTCGGCGCATATGCTCTGGATATCCCCTCCATCCCTATCGGTTCCCAGACGGTTTCTCCCAGCGCCTTTGACCCGCGTGAGAATCCCCTGCTGCGCGTATTCCTGCGGGAGAGCGTTCCCGAAGCCTGCGGCGCTCCAGTCATCCTGTACACGCTTGATGGCGAGCCCTTTGCCTGCGCCTCCGACGCTTATGGCGTGGAGCCCGCGCGCGTGGCCGGCGAGCAGCAGACGCTTGCCCGCCTTGAAAATGAGCTTGCCCTTTTGGAACGGCACGAGCCCGCCTGGCGGCTCAAGACTGCCGCGACGCTGCGCGACCTGGCGCGGGAGATGAGGGATAGGCCCGGCCTGTGGCCGCAGCTTCCCAAGCGCCTATCCGCCTGGGCGGGAGAGCTGGAAGCGCAGTCCGCGCCCGCAGGCCGCACGCTCGCCTTGTCCTATCCGCTTGAGGCCGAGCCCGCCTCCCTGCATCACATACTGGGTTCCATGTTTGGTTCCATGGACGCCGAGGCGGTTTCCCAGCCCTTTGCGGATTGCCTCCTGCTTTCGCAGGGCCAGCCGCCCTTTGGCGACGGCGCGTTAAACGGGCATTGCCGCGTAGAGCATAACGGCGCGGCCTGTTATGCCATGCCCCCTCTCTCCCCGCAGCTGTGCCGTTGGCTGGCCGCGTGCGCCGAGGAACAGCCCGAAACGGCGCCCGCCCTTCAAACGGATAGCCTGTCGTTTTCCTCCGTCAACGATGGCAAGGCCATCCTCGCTTCCTTTACCCTCGCCTGCCGCCTTTCCGGGGACGAAGCCTGCGCCGTAAGCGCCGTCACCTTTAAGCGCGTCTATACGCTGGCCGGGCAAATGCAAAGCGGCGCGGCCTTCCTGCTGCCACCGGCCTCCCTGCCGCAAATTACGCTTTGGCCCAAGGCGCGTTTTGCGCCCGGCCTGTGGAAGCAATACTTTATTCATGCCCACGCGCCAGCTGGTTTGGAGGTTTGGGGCCTTGCCGGCGACGGCTGGCGGCAGGGAACGCTGTTCAGCCGCGAAAGCGGCTCCTGGCAAACCGTATGCGTCGACCGCTTCCCGGCCTTTGTAGCGCTGCGCCGGGGCGGCTTGTCCCTGGGCGCTATACCCTATGATATACCTCTTCATCACATCAAGCACGAGCCCTCCGCCGTCGCCGCCATCGATTTTGGCAGCATCTCCACCACGGTCATGCTGCGCCAGGGCGAGCGCGTCCAGTCCGCCGTGCTGCCGGAGTGCATGCATGCCCGCCTTCTGGGCCCCGCGCCTGATACGGACGTTTTGCGCGAGGAATTGCTGCCCCAGGACGTTTTGCTGCCAAACGCGCCCGTGGAGGCGACCTATTACAGCGTTATGGACATGTTCCGGGACCGGCCGGAGCGCTGGCAAACCGTATTGACGGACGGGCATATCTACTACCACGGCTCGCTGGGCCAACTAATCGTCAAGGCCGCGGGCACGCTGTATTACGACCTCAAATGGGGCGCGGAGCCCTACTCCCTTAGCTGCCTGCGCCTGTTCCTAAAGCAGGCGATGGCGCAGGCTTCCCTCAGCGCGCGGCTATGGGGCTCGCCCAGCATCTCCTGGCGCGTATCCATGCCCAACGCCATGCCGCCGCATAAGCAGGAGGCCTATCTTGAGCTGATGCGCGGCCTGGCCCGCGAAACGGCCGCCGAAACGGGCCTGCCCCTTTCCCCGGACGTGCCCGCCGTGCTTTACGCCACCGAGAATCAAGCCGACGGCCTGTACTTTTTAAGCCGCAGCGAGGCCAACGCGCACAGCGGCTATCTGAACCTTGACATCGGCGGCGGCACGACCGATCTTAGCCTGTGGCTCAACAACGCCACGCATGCCACCATCGAATGCTCGCTAAGGCTGGGCTGCCGGCAGATGCTGTTTGACTCCCTGGGAGAAAACCACCTTGCCGACCTTGAGGCGGATTTTTCCCAAGGCTCCGCCGCGCTTGCCGGGGCCGCGCAGCAAACGGCGAACGCCTTCCGCCGGGAAGGCGCCACTGCGCGCGGCCGTGTGAAATGCATGCTTCTTATGGACGATCTGTTCGCGGCCTATGCCCCGGACATCCGCGAGGCTATGGCGCTCTCCCGCGCCGCCGGGCGCATCAGCTATGTGGAAAGCCTGCTCCTGTTTGAAATCGGCTTCCTGTACTATCTATCCGGCGAGGTTTTGCACCGTGCCTGGCAGGATGAGGAGCTGCGTCCCCTGTTGCCGGAGCGCATGTCCCTGTGCATTGCGGGCAACGGCGGCCAGCTGGTCAAAATCTTCACGGACGAGCAGCAAACCCGCCTGTGCTCGCTGGCCCTGGCCCGCCTGGACGGCGGGCATCCGCTTCGCGTTGTGCTGCCCATTCAAAGCCGCCATCCCAAGCAGGAGGTGGCGCGCGGCCTGCTGTGCCCGGATGCGCCGCTTAGCAGCGCCATCCAGGGGATGGAGCCGTGGAACGGCACGCCCGCCTTTGGCGCGGCCGAACGTGAAAACCTGCTGCTCAGTTACCTTCCGCTGTTCTACCGCGTGTTTCCCCAGGCGGCGGACCGCCTGATGCCCAACGCCTTTGAGGGGGCAAACGGCGGCGCGCTTACCGCCACGGCCGTCATGGAGCTGGACACGATTTTTGAAAATGAAAAGCCACGCACCCCGGAGGATGACATGGCGATGTATGTGCGTTGCTTTATGCATTTGAAGCGCCTTTGGCGCCTGTAAACCGCTTACAGGTACGCCTTCATGCGCTCCACGTTGCTTTCCTGCGTTTGAAGCAGCCTTTTGCCCAGGCTGCGCGCCGCCTCGTCCTGGCCCTGATAGTCGTTTAGGTGGCGAATGGTTTTTACAATGCCCATGGTGGTGCCCTGCACCATCATCTCCGCAATTTTGCCTCGGGAGTCGTCCAATGCCAGCTGGCCCATGCTCATCATTTCGGAGGAAATGCGCGCCATGGTTCCCACGCCGCCCGGGGTATCGCCCGCCTGGCGTATCATACCGTCCGCCGCCTTACGGATATGGCCGTATTCCTCATGCTCGCGTCCCAGCTCCTCCTTGAGCTCGCCTTTGGCGCGTTCCCGCACCGTTTCAATGCCCTGGCAGCCCATGTCCGCCGTTTTGTAGATGTATTGCAGCAATTCCATTTCCGGCAGCATCAAAACTCACCTCGCAGGCAGTATGCCCGGAGGTGCGTTTTGATATGCTTTTGGGGCATTGCCAGGGGTACGCAAAACGCCCTATCGCGCACGGTTATTTCGTTTCCACCCAGCCCCTGCTGCGCTCCACCGCGCGGTGCCAGCCATACAGCGCCAGCTCGCGGTCGCTATCCGCCATGCGCGGCTGGAAGGTTAAATCGGGCCGCACCATGGAGGCGGCCTCCTCCTTGCTTTGATATACGCCCGCGCCCAGGCCGGCCAAAAGCGCCGCGCCCAGCGCCGTGGTTTCCAGCACCACCGGCCGGATGACCGGCACGCCCAGGATATCCGCCTGGAACTGCATCATAAAGCCATTGGCGCTCGCGCCGCCGTCCACGTTCATATGGCGCGGCGCGCGGCCTCCCCGGTCCGCCACCATGGCGCGGAACAGGTCGCAGCTTTGGTAGCAAATGGCCTCTAAGGCTGCGCGCACGATATGCGCGCGGTTGGTGCCGCGCGTCATACCCACGATGGCCCCGCGGCTGTACATATCCCAGTACGGCGCGCCAAGGCCCGTAAACGCGGGCACCAGGAACACCCCCGCCGTGTCGGGCACGCTCTCGGCTAGCTGCTCGCTTTCAGCGGCGGTTTTGATCAGCCCCATTTCGTCGCGCAGCCATTGCACGGTAGCGCCTCCCATAAACACGCTGCCTTCCAGCGCGTAGGTGGGCTTGCCGTTTAAGCGCCAGGCCATGGTCGTCAGCAGGCCGTTGCCGCTTTCCACAGGCACCTCGCCGGTGTTCATCAGCATAAAGCAGCCGGTGCCGTAGGTATTTTTCACCATGCCCGGCTCAAAACATGCCTGGCCAAACAGCGACGCGTGCTGGTCGCCCGCCATGGCCGCCACGGGAATGGGACGGCCCAGAATCTCCGGCCTTAAATTGCCAATCACCTGCGCCGTATCTACCACCTGGGGCAGCACGGCCCGGGGGATATTCAGCATTCCAAGCAGCTCGCCGTCCCACTCCTGCGTGCGCAGGTTAAACAGCATGGTACGCCCCGCGTTGGTCGCGTCCGTCACATGGGGACGGCCCTCCACCAGGTGCCACGCCAGGAAGGAATCCACCGTGCCAAAGCACAGCTCCCCGCGCTCGGCCCGCTCATGCAGGTTGAGCGTATCCAGCAGGTAGGCCAGCTTTGTGCCGCTAAAGTACGCGTCCGGCACAAGGCCGGTCTTTTGGCGAATCATCCCGCTCCGGCCCTCGCTCACAAGGCGTTCCACATAGGGCGCGGTGCGGCGGCACTGCCACACGATGGCGTTGTGCACGCAATGCCCCGTGGCCTTCTCCCACAAAAGGGTGGTTTCGCGCTGGTTGGTGATGCCGATGGCGGCAATATCGCGCACATCCACCCCGCTCATCTTGACCGCCTTTTGAAGCGCCTCCACCTGCGTGTTAAGGATATCGTCCGGGTCGTGCTCCACCCAGCCGGGCTTGGGATAATGCTGCTTAAACTCAATAGCGTGCGAAGCCAGCGTTTGCCCGTGCTCGTCAAACACGATGGCCCTGCTGGAGGTGGTTCCCTGATCCAGTGCTACCAGAACGCGCATAGTTATGCCTCCGTTTCCAAAAATAATGCTTCCTTGCGCCGCGCCATTTCCTGAACGCGGTCAATATATACGCTCACATTGCTCACGTTGGGCGCGCGCACGATGCGCAGCTCCCTGTCCGGGAAAACCCGCTTGCTGATGGCCCCCGCGCCCATGGCCAGGATGGAGGTGTTTTCCTCCATGATATCCACGTTGTACAGGCACGCGGCGCCCGGGCGGGCGTAGCCAACGTTTTGCTGCTGCCCCGCCATGTACTTTTGCCGGTATAGGTAATAGGGCGCCAGGCCCAGGGCGTTTGCCGCCTGCTCGCCCAGGCGCACCATCTCAGCCGCGATATCGCCCTCCGGCAGGGGATAGCGCTCCAGGTTCAGGCGGCTGGAACGCTTGATGGCCAGCGTATGCACCGTCAGGCTGTCCGGGCGCATGCGCAGGATTGCCTCCATGGTGCGTTCAAAGGCCGCCGCGTCCTCTCCAGGCAGCCCGGCGATCACATCCATGTTGATATCGGTAAAGCCAAGCTCCCGCGCCAGCCCAAACGCTTCCGCCGTCTGCCCTGCGGTGTGGCCGCGCCCGATCGCCCGCAGCGTTTCATCGTTCATGGTCTGCGGATTGATGCTGATGCGCCCCACGCCCATACGCTTTAAGGTTTGCAGCTTGCCCCGCGTGATGGTATCAGGCCTTCCCGCCTCCACGGTATACTCCCGCGCGCCGGGAAACAAACGCATGATTTCCTCCATCAGCCGGGCAAAGGCGCTTTCATCCAGCGCGGACGGCGTGCCCCCGCCCACGTACAGGGCGCGCAGGCGCAGCCCCGTTTGGGAAAGCAGCTCCGCGCCCCGGCGCATCTCGTACAGCAGCGCGTCCAGATAGGGCGGAATCAGCCTGCCCCCGCCCACGGCCTCCCCCGGAAAGGAGCAGTAGGCGCAGCGCGTGCGGCAAAACGGGATGGAAACATACACGTCCGCCTCGTCTGGGCTGGGCGCGGGCAGCTTTTGCTGCTCAAGCACAATGCGCTTAAGCAGCTGCGCCTTTTCATCGCTCACGTCAAAAGCGTCCTGCAGGTAACGCACGGCCTCGTCCATCGCGCGCCCCTCCGCCAAAGCCTGGTACAAAAGGCGCGTGGGCCGTATGCCCGTAAGCGATCCCCAAGGCGGGCGCTTGCCCGTGAGCTGCGTAAGCAGCCCATACAGCGCCTTTTTGCAAAGGCGCTTGCGCACGCGCTTCAAGGCTACCGCAAAATGGTTCTCCGCTTCCGAAAAACCGGTTGCCTGCGGCAGCGGCATCAGCAGCGCGTAGCTTTGCCCGCGAAACGCAAAGCGGCTGTGCGCATTGCCGCCGGGCTCCTCGCAATAGGTGTGAATAAGCGGCTCCGCGCCCGGCGCGTCCTGGTTTACCCAATAGCCGTCCACGGCGAAAAACAGCTTCAAAACGTCGCACAGGTCGTTGGCAAAGCCCTCGAGCGGCGTATGCAGCGCGATGCTTACATGCTCCATCTTCAAGCCTCCGTGCGGTCGCGCCCCACGCTTCCCAGCCCGTCATGCCCGGGATGGGCGGTTTGCCTGGGCGATAGATGATACAGCGCGCGCAGCGATTCGCGCAGCTGGCTGAAGCTTCCGTCCGGGAAATCCGTGCGGCCATAGCCATGGGCAAACAGCGTATCGCCCGTAAGCACGCCCTGGTTTTGCGGCAAAAGGTAGCACACGCTGCCCGCGCTGTGGCCGGGCGTGTGCATTACGCCAATATCCAGCCCCGCTAAGCTTAGCGTTTCGCCTCCTAGCAGGGGCACAGGCGGGGTGTTCACAGTAACCTCCCGCCCAAACAGCCGCGCCACATTGGAAACGCCGTCCTTTAGCTTGGGGATATCCGCCTCATGCACATACAGCGGGATGGCGAAATGCCCGCACACCGCATCCACCGCGCCGATGTGATCCCAATGCGCATGCGTCAAAAGCACCGCGGCGGGCCTGCGCTCCCCCACCCGGCGGATGATGCGCTCCGCCTCCGCGCCGGGGTCCACAATCACGCATTCCTTCGTGCGCGCATTCTCAACGATATAGCAGTTTTCCTGAATTTCTCCCACGGGAAGGCACTCCACACAAATTGCCGGCATGCGCCCGCCCCCTTCCTCAAAACAGCTTGCGGGAATCCAGCAGAATGGTCACCGGCCCGTCGTTTATAAGGCTCACCTTCATATCCGCGCCAAACACGCCCATCTCCACGCGGATTCCCTGCTCCCGCCAGTTCCTCGCCAGCGCCTCATACATGGGGTTGGCCGTTTCGGGACGGGCCGCCGTGATGAAGCTGGGCCTGCGCCCGCCGCGCGCGTCCCCCAGAAGCGTAAACTGGCTTACGGCCAAGATCTCGCCGCCCACATCCATAAGGGAGCGGTTCATCTTGCCGTTTTCATCCTCAAATACGCGCAGATGGGGCACCTTTTCGGCAATATAGCGCCTGTCCGCCTCGGTATCGCCGGTTTCCACGCCCACCAACACCAAAAAGCCCCGTCCAATGCTTCCCACCGTTTCGCCGTTTACGCGAACGGCTGCCTCCGTCACCCTTTGAACCACAGCCCGCATGTTCTGGCCTCCCCGTTAAATCAGCCGCATCAAACGCCTGCCCTCGCTATCCTGCACGGCAAGCTGGTAATTCTCCCCTATGTAATCGATCGTATCATCCGTTAAAATGCCGCGGTAGGCTTCCGGATCCCTTCCAAGCAGCAACGCCTGAATCTCGTTCTCCATCAGGAAGGTTTCAAAATCGTGCTCCAAATCCGCGCCTACGTTATCCGTAACGAAGCCGATCACATTGTAGTATTTATATGCGGGCTGCAGCCCCGTGTACCAGTACCATTCCGCTGTAACGCCAATGGAATAGACCGAATCCGCGCAGTCCTCCAATTCCGGCAGAAGCTCCCGCTGGAACGCCGCAAACGCCTCCTGCTCCTCCCGCTTGGCCGCCACGTTTTCCGGGGTGAACGCGCGCGCAGCCGGTACGGCAATCAGAACCGCCATCGCCAGGGCGGCCGCGCTCTGCGCCCGGGCAAGCCGCGGCTTCCAGGCGCTAAGCGCGCACAAAGCCGCGCTCAGCGCCAGCAGCGCCGCCAGCACCGTACTGGCGATTTCCATCATCAAATGCTGAAAGAAGCCCGTTCCCGCAATGTAGCCCACCAGCAGGTTGGCCGCCATCAGGGCGGCCGTATAGGCCAGCAGCATGCTCTCGCGCGCCACGGCGGCTTTGCGGCGCAGCAGCAGCCTTACCGCAAGCGCGCCCGCCGTATACAATACGGGCTTCAGGCTTGCCCAGCCATAGCTGTGGGTAATCAAATACAGGCGCATTTCCCAAAAATCCACGTTTTTGGCTGTGCCTACATGCACAAAGTTGTTCAGAATATACTCCGTAAACATGGGCCCAACCGCATCTACACGCCACAGGTAACCAAACACCGGCAGCGCAACCGCCGCGATTCCGGCGAAGAACCCAAGCGCCTCTTTCCAAAAGCAGCGCTTGGTTTTGATCACATACCCGGCATAAAACAGCGCCGTTACGCCCAGGCCCAGGATATCGCTGATTTTAATCAGCGCGACCGCGCCCGCCGAAACGCCCAGCCAAAACGCGCGTAGCCTTGCGCCGGCGGTTTGCCCTGTGCAGGCATGCACCATCGCCGCAACGCCCGCCAAAAGGAAAAACAGGTCGTATTCCTCGCAGTAATTCGCGCCCACGTTTTGCACATACACCCAGATGGGAATCGCCGCGCACAATAGATTGCGCCTCTCCCCCATCAGCCAGCGCGCCATGCGCAAAATCAGCACGCAGCCGCCAAGCGTGATAAGCAGCTCCAGCACGTAAACGCCCGCCGTGCCCTCCACAATAAGCTGCGGCACCATCATCAGCAAAAAGAACAACGGCCCCTTGTTTTCCGTAATATCCACATAGGGCCTAAGCCCCTGCGCCATGCCGCGCCCCATGCACATGAAAATGCCGTTATCCGAGCTGACCTGCCCAAACACCGGGTTGTTTGCAAAGCGTCCCAGGCACACAAGCAGCACAATCAGCAGGCAGGCGATCTCCTGCGCCAGATAGATGCGTTCTCTTGTTTTCGCCATGTCCATCCCCCTCTTTTGTATGCGCCGCATCAGGTGGAACCGCGGTACACCTCGATAATATCGCTACGCTTGTGAAGCTGGGTAAACACCCTGTCCAGCTGCTCGCGGCTTTTCACCTGGATGACCATGGTAATGTTGCAGGTCTTTTTCTTTTCATCCCGCTTGGCGGATACGGCCACAATGGGCACGTCCATATTGCCGATGCACAGGGCCAGCTCGCCCAGCAGGCTCACATGGTCGTATGCGATGATGTTGATGGACGCGTTAAAGTCCGCCAGCTCGTTGGTGCCCGCCCAGCTTACCTCCACCATGCGCTCCTGCTCGGAGTTGGTGGCGTTCACACAATCGGCCTTATGCACCGTAACGCCGCGCCCGCGGGTAATATAGCCGATGATCTCGTCGCCGGGCACGGGGTTGCAGCAGCGGGCAAAGCGCACCAGCATGCCGCTTTCCCCCTTCACATACACGCCGTGCGTGGGCTTGCCCAGGTGGCTTTGCGCCTCCTCGTGCGTAACCTCCTGCACCTTGGGCAGCGCTGGGGCTTCAGCCTTGCGCTGCTCCTCCAAAAGGCGGCTGATCACATATGCGCTGGCAATGCCGCCATACCCCACCGCGCCGTAGATATCGTTAAGCTCGGAAAAGGCATAGCGCTTCAAAATACCGTCGTAGTATTCCGGCTTAGTCAGCGAGGAAAGCGCCACGCCGCGGCGCTTGGCCTCCTTTTCCAGCAGGTCGCGGCCCTTGGTTACGTTTTCCCCCCTGAGCTCGCGCTTCAAAAACTGGCGTATTTTGGCCTTGGCCTGCTGGGTTTTAACCACGCGCAGCCAGTCCGTGCCCGGGCCCTTGGAGTTGGGCGAGGTGATAATTTCCACCCGGTCGCCGGTTTGCAGCTCGGTTTCCAGGGGCACGATGCGGCCGTTTACCTTTGCGCCCACGCAATGGTTGCCCACGCCGGAATGGATGCGGTAGGCAAAGTCGATGGGCGTTGCGCCGCGCTGCATGCTCACAATATCGCCCTTGGGGGTAAACAGCAGCACTTCCTCGCTGAACAGGTCGGTTTTGAGGGAATCGATAAACTCCTGGCTGTCTCGCGTATCGCCCTGCCAATCCAAAATCTGCCTAAGCCAGTAGAGCTTGTTATCCAGATCGCCGCCCGCGCCGCCGCCCTCCTTGTAGCGCCAGTGCGCGGCCACGCCAAATTCCGCCACGCGGTGCATTTCCCACGTGCGAATTTGGATTTCAAAGGGGAAGGGCATTTTGCGCCCGCCAATCACGGTGGTATGCAGGCTTTGGTACATGTTGCCCTTGGGCACGCTGATATAGTCCTTAAACCGGCCGGGAATCTGGTTCCACAGCGTGTGCACAATGCCAAGCACGGTGTAGCAGTCCTGCACGGTGTCCACCAGCACGCGCACGGCGATCAGGTCGTAAATCTGATCGAAGGTTTTGCCCTGGCCCTTCATTTTTTTGTAAATGGAATACAGGTGCTTGGGCCTGCCGTCCATCTCGTAATGGATATGCTGCGCGTCCAGCTTCTCCGACAGCTCGGAAATCACCATGCGGATGTTTTCCTCGCGCTCGGTACGCCTGAGGCCCACCTTTTGCGCAATATCGTGAAACGCCTCCGGGTCGATATATTTAAAGCTCAGGTCCTCCAGCTCCGACTTGATGGAGTTAATGCCAAGTCTGTGCGCCAGCGGGGCGTAGATATCCAGCGTTTCGTGCGCAATGGCCTTTTGCCGCTCCTCCGGCTGAAAGCGCAGGGTGCGCATGTTATGCAGCCTGTCCGCCAGCTTGATTACCACCACGCGGATGTCCTTGCTCATGGCCAAAATCATCTTGCGCAGGCTTTCGGCCTTTTGCTCCTCGCGGTTGGTAAAATCCAGCTTATCAAGCTTGGTCACGCCGTCCACCAGCTGGGCCACCTCGTCGCCAAACTCGGCGCGCAGGGTATCCAGGGTGATGTCCTTGCAATCCTCCACGGTATCGTGCAGGAAGCCCGCCGCAATGGTTGGCGCGTCAATCATCAAATCCGTCAGGATGCTCGCCACCGAAACAGGGTGAATGAAATACGGCTCGCCGCTTTTGCGCACCTGTCCCCTGTGCGCGTTCTCGGCAAACTCATAGGCTTTTTTCACCAGCTGGCATCCCTCGCCCGGATGGTGCTTTTCAACCCGCGCCAGCATCTTTTCCAGGGGCATGCATTCGTTGGTTATATAGGTAAGCATTCTGGTGATACCTCCTCAACCCGTGGCGGCGGCCCGCCCCGCCCGCTCTGCGGCGAAGCGCAGCCCTAGGCTGCCCCGACAAGGCGCATATCCTCTCTGCCGCCATCAATGCGATAAAGCGCCCGGTCTGTGATTTCGGCCGCATCGCTATACAAAAAAGCATAGTTCCGAACAAAGCTGTCGTTTACCGAATAGAGATAGACATGCGTATAACCTCCTGATAACAGCCCTTTCTTCCATTGCTCCGGCGGTATGCACTGCGCATTTCCCAAGTCGCGGTGCTTATCCGCCTCTTCCTGGGTGGCGTAGAAGCTCCTGCGGCCCACAAAGCCCATATTGCGGCAAGGCCATGGCCAAAGCGCGCGCACGCTTTGGCATCTTCCCCGGGCCTTGCGCGTCCAAGCCACCGTTCCAGCAGCAGCATAGCCAGCATCCACAGCAAAAACAGATTAGAGGCTCGAAGCGCATCCCCCTCGTTAAACGCTCCATCTAAATAAATCCAAAAGCAGGAAAACAGCGTCGTAAGCGGCGGATAGTCCGGGGAGGCAAGCGTATGCCCTTCAAACAGCTGCGGCAGCCGCCCCTCCTGGAATGTGGTTTTCACAGCCAAGCCCCAATGGGTAAAATCATCCCAGGCGGTGAATAGCTGGCCGCGATGATAGCAAGCAGTTCCTCAATTCTGCGTTTCCACAAAACAGCCAAACCGCCCGCCGCTCCCATTAGGACACAGCCCATCAAAAGCGTGCTCAATTCTCGTTCCCCCTCAGCCCGCGTCCCTTCTAGCCGATATGCTTCACATACGTATACAGCGTATCGGTAATGGTCGCGCCCGCGTTTACATACACGCGCAGCACCTTGGCGTTGTTGCTCACAATGGTGGAGGTCAGGCGCTTGCAATCGTGCGTAAAGCAGGTATCCAGCGTTTTTTTGTGCAACAGCGCGCCCATGCCGCGGTCGTTCTTTTCGTCGTACATGCCCATGAGCACGGGATCGACCGTGTTTTCGTCCTTGCGGCATATCACAAAAAAGCCGATGGGTTTTTCGCCGCTTAGCACCTCGTAAAGATAGCCGCCTTTGGACAGCATGGAACGCAGCCAGTTGGCATAGCGCCTGCCGCCCTTCTCCACGCCAAACGCGGGGTCGATGCTCACGCGGTCGCTCACAAACACGCCCTCGCGGATGCGCCGGTACACCTGCTCCCGCTCGCTCTCCCGGGTGCGCTCCACAACCGTAAGCCCCCGGTCAAAGCGGGCGATGGAAGCGGGCATGTGGTATTCGTCCCGGCGGATCATTACATGGAACACCATCTCCACAAACGTGTAGCCCAAGCCGCCCAGGCCAAAGAGCAGCCGCCGGCAGTTTACCGGCGTTTTTACCACAATGTATTCCGCGCCCTCGGCAATCAGCCGCGCTTCCTCCGCGCGCACGGCTTCGGGCGTGTCCTGCGCGTCCAGCGTAAGCTCATAGGCGTTTACGCCAAGGTTCTCAAGCTCCCATACCGCATGCGTCGTCTTCATGCCCGCTCACCTCGCTTTGCTTTCGCGCCTTTGGGGCCGCCGCATCGCTTCCGCGCGTAACGCCGCGCACCACATACTGCGGCTGGCGGTTGATGCTCAAGTAAATGCGGCCTATGTATTCGCCCAATATGCCGATCAGCGCGATGATGAACCCGCCCAAAAACAGCATCACGGAAATGGTGCTTGCCCAGCCAGCCTGCATATTGGGGTTGAACAGCTTGCGCGCCACTGTAACCAGCGCCGACAAAATGCCGATAATGGCCGTAAGCCAGCCCGCGTAGCTGGCAAAGCGCAGCGGCTTGATGGAAAAGGCCGTCACGCCGTTAAGCCATAGGCCCAAAAGCTTTTTCATGCTGTATCCGCTGCTGCCTTCCAGCCTGGCCCGGTGGTTGATAGGCACATTGGCGTAGCTGCCCACGCTTTGCAAAAGCAGCCCCGTCACATACGGGAAGGGATTGGGGTACGCCAAGGCGCTATCCACCACAAAGCGGCGGCACGCATAGTAGCTGTTGGCTACCAAGTCCTTAGGCTGGCCAAAGAAGTAATGGTTGCAAAAGGTGTTGAAGCGGCTGCCCAGGTTGCGAAAGCCCGTTTGCTTGCGGTTTTCGTATTGGGCAAACACGATGTCGTAGCCCTCCTGCACCTTATCGATCAGCTTGAAGCACTCGTTGGCGGGGGTCTGCCCGTCGTCATCCAGGCAGACGACGATATCGCCCCTGACCTGATGAAAGCCTGCCATCACCGCGCTGTGCTGCCCAAAGTTGCGCGATAAATCCACAAACACCACAGAAGGGTATTCCGCGCAAAGCCCGCGGATAACCTGCGCCGTATCGTCCGGGCTTCCGTCGTTCACGAGGATGATCTCGTAATCGTAAGCGTCCCGCCGGGCGGCGAGCGTATCGGTAAGCTCGCTAACCACCGCCCCAATGGTATGCGCCGAGCGGTAGCAGGGAATGACAAAGGAAAGCAGGGGTTTGGGCATAGAGGCACCTCGTTTCGTCAAATGGCTAAAATGCGGCGGCTCATGGCGCGAATCAGGTCATAGCCGTCCCAGGTAAGGGAAAAATCCATGGTATGGCCCACGGGGGCTATGCGGTCAATACCGTAGAGGGCGTTATCCCGCACAAAGCGCGCAAGCCTTTCCCTGTCCAAGCCGATGTAGGAAAGCGTCTGATACTTGCGCTCCACCACGTCTACCAGCGCGTCCAGCGTTTCCGCCGCGTATTCCACAAAGAAGCCGCCCGCGCAGCGGTGCGCGTCGATTCCCTTCTCCAGCGCGTCCACCTGTACGCGCACCACCGTGTTATCCGGCATTTGCACAAGCCTTGCGCCCGGCAGCGCAACGGCGGCGCGATAGGCGGCGGTCAGCTTGTCCACGGCCACCACGGGCTCCATGGGATAGCGCGGGGCCGCATAGGCATGCACGGCCCGCCAAAAGCGCTCCTGGGCCTGCGCGACCGTATCCCTTGCGCCCAGCCAGTACACCAGCCGGGGCGATGTGCAGGCGTTCTGATCGCTCAGGTACGTATCGTTATAAAAGTCCTGCGCCATGCGCCTTTGCTGGGCCTCGTCCATATCCAGCACGCTTTGCGCGTTTACGGCCAGCAGGCTGTAACGGTCGGCAAAGGCCACCTCCACGGCGCGCGGCGGCAGGGGCGCGGCGCGCACGCGGCGCACGGTTTCATCCCCGCCCCAAATCACGCGCACATCGCAGCAGGCGCTCAACCGCTCCGTCACGTCCTGCCGCTCGCGGGGGTAAAGAACCACGCTCACATACGGGGCCAGCGCGGCGTGCGCGCCCTCCAAAAGGCGGCTGATGATGCGGCATACGATGCGCGTTTGCGCAAAATCCCGGCTGGAAGCCTTCACAATGCAGGCGTTTCCCGCCAGCAGCGCCGCCACAAGGGAATAGGCAAAGTTGATGGGCACATTGCTGGGCGCGATATGGAAGCTCACGCCCCGGCCGATGCGGCTGTCCAGCGCGCCGGCATATTCCTGGCGCAGCGCCTCCAAATGCGCCCTGCGGCAAAAGAAGGCGAAGGTAACCACATCCGGGTACGCCCGGGCCTGTTTTTCCGCCAGCAGGGCGGCGCTCAGGTCGCCCAGGAAGGCCAAAACAGCGCCGTCAAAGGGCTTGAGCGGCCGTGCGCCGCCCGCATCCGCGCCGCAGAGGCGCTCAAACGGTTCGTTGCTCATAGGTATCGCTGCACCCCCGCACCTCGGCGCGCTTGATGCGCCCCACAATTTCAAAATACTTGCCCTTGCGCCCGCAGGGGCAGTCGTCCTCACCCAGGATGCGGCCCTCGTCCTCGGTAAGCAGGATATGGCCGGGATAGCTGCGCGGCAGCAGGCTGGATACCTGGATCAGGCCCAGCTCCTCCACATCCGCCACGGAAAAATCCCCGCCCCTGCGGATGGTGATATCCGACCATACGGGCGCGTGCAAATGCCCGTGCTCGCATTCCATGTAGATGGTTCCGGTCTGCTCCACCATGCCGTAGTAGTTGTGCACGCGCGTAAGCCCGCAGGTTTCATACAGCCCGCGCTTGAATTGCGCGGTGGTGATGTGCTGGTCGCTTAATTTCTTCCAGCCGCCGCCGTGTACCAGCACGCCGCGGCTCAAATCCGGATGCCAGCCCTCTTTGCGCAGCCCGGCCAGGAAGTGCTGCCAAATCATAAACGTAAAGCCGAAAAGAAAGAGGTCTTCGCCCGCGTGCCTTTCCAAAAAGGCCCTAAGGCCTTCCACGTCCAGGCGCATCTCTTCATCCAGGGCAAATATCTTGTCCCGCGCAAACATGCTAAAGCCCAGGATCCCCGCGCCCCTTGCCGAGAACATGGCCCGGTTTTTGATCACCGCCGCAGTATCCAAGATGATCATGGGCAGGCGCTGCTTGCCGATAAACTCGCACATGATGCGGCTTAGCACCTTGCTTTGCAGGGCGCTGGTTTCGCGGTCCAAAAAGATGCGGCTCACCTGCTGCCCCGTGGTGCCGGAGGAGGTCATGGTGCGGTTGAGCGCCTCCTCCGGCACGCTCTTTAGGGCATACTCCTTAAACAGGCGCACCGGCAGAAAAGGCAGCCGCTCAAAGCCCTCCGCCGCCTCTATATCCGCTCCCCAAGCGTTCAGCATGCGCGCGTACTCCGGGCAGCGCTCCGCGTGAAAGCGCGTAAGCTCCCTTAGCTCCCGCGTGAGGAAGGCGTGCTTTTGGGCATGCTCCCATTCATAGACGGGCAGGGCAGGCAGTTCGTTTACATCATACATGGTATTTCTCCAGCTCGCGGTACAGGGTCTTGCCCGACTCGTTCTTGGGAATTTCCGCAAGGCGCCGGGTATGGAAGCCGCTTTGGTTCAGCCCCGTCTTTTCCGACAGCCAGGCGCGCATCCCCGGCAGCGCCTGATCATCCGTTGCAAAGATCATCAAATGGTCGTCGCGGCCCGCGCAGGCGCATTCCACGCCGGGGAAAGCCGCTTTGAGCAGGCGTTCCGCCTCGTCCAGGTTCACGCGGTTGCCATACATTTTCAAAAATCGCTTCTTGCGGCCCACAATGGTGAAGTAGCCGTCCTCGTCCATTTGGGCCATATCGCCCGTATCCAGCACGCCGCCGCGCTCGTCGCCCTTTTCCAAATCCTCGGCGCAGGTGGCGTAGCCCAGGGTGACGTTCTTGCCATAGTAGCGCAATTCGCCCGTCACATGCGGTTTGTCAATTCTTTCGCCCTGCGTCCCAATCAGCTCAAACCGCCCGCCCGGGATGGCTATGCCCATGGCCCCCGCCTTTTCCAGGCTCTTTTCCCACGGCAGATAGGCCATGCGCGCCGTTGCCTCGCACTGGCCATACATCACTACGAAATGGCGGCCCGTATCCCTGCACCACTCGGCAAAGCGGGTATGCAGCTGCGGCAGCAGCTTTCCGCCCGCCTGGGTCATGGTGCGCAGGCTGGGCAGCTGCATGCGGGTAAAGCGCATGCGGTCCAGCATTTCATAGGTGTAGGGCACGCCGCCAAAGCTGGTGGCCTCCTCACGGCGGAAGAAATCCCAAAAATCGCGTTGGGCAATGCCCTTTTCCGTAAGCAGTACCGTCGCCCCCACATCCAGATGCGTGGTGATGATGCTAAGCCCGTAGGTGTAGTTCATGGGCAGGGTGGTAATGGCCCGCTCCTGCGCCGTCAAGCCCAGATAGTCCACAATGCTATCCGTATTGGCGCGGATATTTTGGTAGCTCTGCCGCACAAACTTGGGGCTGCCGGTGGAGCCGCTGGTGGTAAGCAGCAGCGCCAGCTCCGGGTACAGCCGCGTTTGCCCGCCCCACGGCGTTTTCAAAAGCCGGTAGCCCAGGCGCTCATACACGCATTCGCAGCCCGCGCGCCTATAATCCCCCGGCGCCCACAAATAGGCGGGACGGTATGCCTTGTACAATTCCTCAAACAGCTGCGCGTCAATTTCGGCGCTAAGCAGGGCGGGCACAATGCCGCCCTGTACAAAGGCCGTGTAGCCCAGCACGCTGCCCAGGGCGTTGCGGCACAGGCAAAACGCCAGGCAGCGCCCGCCCACGGCGGCGCGCAGGGGCGCGCCCTCCTTTTCAAGCTGCGCATAGGTAAGGGTTTGGCCTGCCTCGTCCTTCAGGGCTACCGCGCCGCCAAAGCGGTCAAATCTCCACATCATATTTGCGAAGGATCTCCTTTCCCTTCTCAAACGAGCTCAGGTCAATAATATCGTCCATATCCACCATAATGCCAAACGCATCCTCCAGCGCGGCGATCAGCGTCATATGGCCAACGCTGTCCCACTGGTCGCTCTCGCCGTATTTGAGGGCGGGAACCTCGCCTTCAGGCACCTCCAAAGCCTCCGCAAACGCCTTTACGTACTTTTCCAAATTCGTCATTTCAATCGCTCCTTTCTATGGTTCGGTTACAGAATGCCGCCGTCCGCCCGCCACACCTGGCCAGTCACATAGCTGGCCATATCGCTGGCCAGGAAGGCCGCCACGTTGGCAATTTCCTCCGGGCGCGCCTTGCGGCGCATAAGGATTTTGGCGAGCTGCCCCTCGGTTACCTTCTCGCTTAGGCCGCTCACCAAATCCGTATCTGTCAGGCCGGGGGCCAGGGCGTTTACGCGTATGCCCAGGCTGATAAGCTCGCGCGCCATCTTTTTGGTGGCGGCGATCACCGCCGCCTTGGAGGCCGAATAGTCCAGCCGGCTGTCGCCGTCGATACCGGCAATGCTAGCGATGTTCACCACGGCTCCCGTTTTCCCGCGCGCCATCAGGCGCGTTGCCAGCCGGCTCACCTCCACCATGGCGAAGAAGTTCACGTCAAAAATCCGTCGCATATCCGCTTCGCTGGTCATTTGGAACATGCGGTCCTCGCCCATGACGCCGGCGTTGTTGACCAGAACGTCAAGTCTGCCGAAAGCCTTGTGAGCCTCGCGGAACATGTTCTGAACTTCCTTGAGGTCGGCGGTGTTCGCCTTAATTGCAACCGCCTTCTGACCGAGCGCTTCTATCGCGGAGACTACCTCCTGCGCCTTAGCCTCGTTAGAGTTGTAATTCACTACTATATCGTAGCCGCATTCCGCCAGGCGAAGCGCGCACGCCTTGCCTATTCCGCGGGAAGCGCCGGTTACCAGTGCTACCTTTTCCATTTGTCCTCCTTAAAAACGATTCGGAATCCGGGGTCTGTTAGACCGTTCCTTTGTACGGGATTCCGGTGCCTGCGTTCAGCGGCGGCACCATAATTCCGCATTCCGAATTCCGAATTCCGAATTTGAAATATTACGCTTTCCTGAGCACCACAGCGGAATAAGAACCGCCTGCGCCCCATGCCGCCGCCAGTACATACTTGTAACCGGAAACGTCCACGTCGGCAGCCTTGCCGCCGATGTAAGCCTTAGCGGAGC
>URUF01000020.1 GCA_900550955.1 uncultured Eubacteriales bacterium
CACCGCGCATGTCGCTGGGGCCGGATTACACTTGGAGGGCTGCGGCCCTCCAAACTTCCCATGGGGTTTATCGACAGGCAGAAGCAGCATGGTCAAGCGGCCATGCTGCTTTTTTGCGCGCCTATGCGCGGCTGCCCGGGCGATGTGCGCGCCTTTGGGTAAGCCGCCGCGTTTTGGGTTTTCTATGAAAAAGCAAGGGCCGTGCCCTTGCTTTCCTCCTATGCGGCCCTGGGCCGCATAGCCGTTTTCAATTTTGCCCCTCCCGCGCGCAAATGCGCGGGAGGGCGCATATCCCTTTCATCAGGCCTTGCCAATGCTGCCAAACAGCTCCATCTTCTCGATGCACTTGGCCTTGGTGGCCTCCAGGCCGGGAGCCAGAAGGTTGCGGGGCGTGTAGCCGTTCTTGATGCGGTCCTTGCCTTCCTCAATGTACTTACGGGTCGCCTCGGTAAAGGCAATCTGGCATTCGGTGTTTACGTTCACCTTGGTTACGCCCAGGCGGATGGCCTCGCGCACCATCTCATTGGGAATGCCGGAGCCGCCATGCAGCACCAGCGGAAGGTCGCCCGTTTGCTCCTGGATAGCGGCCAGCACGTCAAAATGCAGCCCCTTCCAATCAGCCGGATACTTGCCATGGATGTTGCCAATGCCCGCGGCCAGCATATCCACGCCCAGGTCCTTCATGGCCTTGCACTCCATGGGATCGGCGCATTCGCCCTCGGCAATGCGGCCATCCTCCTCGCCGCCGATGGAGCCAACCTCGGCCTCGATGGTAACGTTCTTGGCATGGCACAGGCTAATGAGGTACTTGGTCTTTTCAATGTTTTCGGCAACGGTCAGCTTTGAGCCGTCAAACATGATGGAGCTAAAGCCGCCTTCAAGCGCGGCAAGGGCCTCCTCATAGGTGCCATGATCCACGTGCAGGCATACCGGCACGGTGATTTTCAAATAGTCGATAAAATCCTTCACCATATCGGTGATGGTGCGGTAGCCGCCCATGTACTTGGCCGTGCCGCCGGAAACGCCCAGAATAATCGGGGACTTCACTTCCTCTGCGGCCAGCAGGAAGGCGCGCACGGACTCCATATTATTCAGGTTAAAGTGACCAACCGCATAATGGCCCTTCTTCGCGGCCGTCATCATTTCCTTGGCGTTAACGAATCCCATCGTAAAATCGCTCTCCTTTGAATGAATGCTTTATCCGCATGCTGCCATGGGCAGCAGGTGGGTTGGGTTACATGGTGACCTCGCGTCCCTTGGACGCCTTCATATAGATCATCAGGGTGATGACCGTGAAGACGGTCAGGATGGTGGAAACGGCGCAGGCCTGGAAATCCGTACCGCCCAAAACCTTGGTATATACCAGCAGGTTCAGGGTGATGGTGTTGTAGCTGTACAGCATAACCGAGGAGGATAGCTCCGTAATCAGCGTAACCCAGGTCATGATAGCGCCAGCCGCCACGCCGTTGAACATCATGGGCACCGTAATTTTCCAGAACGTTTTAAACTTGGAGGCGCCCAGGCTGGTTGCGGCCTCCTCCACCGTAATGGGTATCTGCTGCAAAACAGCCACGCTGGAACGGATTGTGTATGGCATTCGGCGCACGCACATGGCCACTACCATAATCCACGCAGTGCCGGTTAACACCAGCCAGCCGCTGTTGAAGCCCATAACCATCGCAATGCCTATAACGGCGCCGGGAATGATGTAGGGAATCATGGACATGGTATCGATCACGTTGTTAATGATGTTGCGCCTGCGCACAACCAGGTAGGAAATCAGCATCGCCATAACGATGATCAGGATAAGCGCCCCGCCGCAGATGCGTATGGTGTTCCAGATGGCGGGCAGCATTTCATCCCAGGCGGCCTCGTAATTCATGAAGGAATAGCCGGGCTTCATGATGTTGCCGGTGCGGCTGGTGTTGTGGAAGGAATAATAGACCAAATACAGGTTGGGCATATAGGAAACCGCCACCATGCCGTAGCAGAACAGATGGATAAAGAAATTGCCCACGGGGCCTGCCTTTTTGCGTTCAATGGAGTGCAGCGCGTTCATGGTGAAGGAGAACTTGTTGGCGCTCCACTTTTGCAGCAGGAAGATAATCGCCGTAATGAGTACGGCTACCACGGCGATGGCCGCGGCAAAGTTGTAGTTGGTGCCAATTTCACCCACATACTGCGTATAAATTAGCACAGGGAAGGTGGTATAGCCCTCGCCAATCATGCGCGGCGTGCCAAAGTCCGCCAGGGAGCGCATGAACACCATAAGCGCAGCCGCCAAAATGGAGGGCATGCACAGTGGAATAACCACCTTAAAGAACCTTTTAGCGCCCTTGCAGCCCATATTGGTGGATGCCTCCAGCAGGGAATTATCCACGTTTTTCAGCGCTCCGCTCACATAGAGGAACACCAGCGGGAACAGCTTGGTGCTAAGCGCCAGCAGAATGCCGCCAAAGCCGTAAATGCTTGGCAGGCGAATGCCCAACGCCGTGCGGAAAAACTTGGTGATCACGCCGCCGCGCCCCAAAAGCAGCACCCACGAATACGCGCCAAGGAAGGGCGCGGACATGGAGCACAGAATGATCATGATCATCAAAAACTTGCGCCCGTGAACTTCATAAACCGTATAGAAGTAAGCCATTGGCACGCCTATGATCAGCGTGATCACAGTAGCGCATATGGATACCTTGAAGCTGTTCCACAGCGTGCCGATATAGTAGGAATCGCCAAAGAAGCGCGCGAAGTACTTTAGGGTGAACGCTCCGCTTTCCTCGTCCTGTACGGACTGCATCAGCATCTTCAGCAGCGGGTAGAGCATGAACAGGCAATACACGCCCAGCAGGATCAGGCTCACGACTACCCACATATCCCATTTCTTTTTCTTCATCATTTCAGACCCTCCTCTGGCGTTAGGCGATCAGGGAGGCGCCGCCGTCCTCGGTGAATACGTTAATCTTCTCCGCCTTGACGGTCAAATGTACCTTGCTGCCCTTGTCCAGGATGTCCTCAATGCGGGATTCCTGAATAATCTCCACCCGCTCGCCGGTGCTTAGGCGAACGATATAGTGCGTATTCAATCCAAGGAAGGTGCTAAATTCAATCGTGCCCTCGATACCCTCGTTGCCGGTATTGATGACAAATTCCTCCGGGCGAACCGATACTTTGGTCATCATGCCGCTGCGCACGGTATCCTTTAGGTTGGTCATCGGCAGCAGATAGCCGCCAAAATCAATGCAGGGTTTCTCGTTCTCAAAGTAGATTGGTTTTTCCAGCACGTTGGTGCGGCCGATGAAGGTAGCCACAAACAGGTTGCCGGGGCGCTGGTAAAGCAGCTTTGGCGTGCCTACCTGCTGAATAACGCCCTCGCTCATAACCGCAATGCGGTCTGAAACGGCCATGGCCTCCTCCTGGTCGTGGGTAACGTAAACCGTTGTAATGCCAAGGCTATTCTGAATTTCCTTAATAACGGTGCGCATCTCCACACGCAGCTTGGCGTCCAGGTTGCTAAGCGGCTCGTCCATCAGCAGCACATCCGGCTCTATGGCAAGGGCGCGGGCCAGCGCCACGCGCTGCTGCTGGCCGCCGGAAAGGCGCTCGGGCATGCGTTCCGCATATTCATCAATGTGCATCAGCTTCATGAACTTTTCGGTCTGCTGCTTGATGGCCTGCTTGGACATTTTGCGTTCCTTCAGGCCGAAGGCCACATTATCGTGCACGCACAGATGCGGAAAGATGGCGTAATTCTGGAACACCATGCCGATGTTGCGCTTCGCCGGGTCCAGATCGTTAATACGCTTATCGTTAAAGTGGAAGTCGCCGCCCTCGATGGTATTAAAGCCGGCGATCATCCTTAGCAGCGTGGTCTTGCCACAGCCGGAGGGGCCCAGCAGCGTAAAAAACTCGCCCGGATGGATATTTAGGGAAAGATCCGGGATGATCACATTGTTGCCATACTTTTTCAGGGCATGGCTGATCTTGATCTCAACATTCATGGCATTCTTCCTCCGAGGTTGGAATGGTAGTATGGCCTCCTTCCCGCAGCGCGCGAAAAAACGCCGGGATAAGGAGAACCGGGCACGGCACAGCCGTGCCCGGCAATGGGCTCAAGCAATTCGCGGTTACTGGCGATTACTTGAAGATTTCGCGCCAATGCTCATGGATAGCGCTCTGGTTCACAGCCAGCGCCTCGGTATCGGCCACGAGGTACTCGATGGTGTTCAGGTCCACGATGAAGGGGTTGGGGTTCTCCAGCACAAGGCCGGCGTTGGCCTGGCGAGCGCCGCACTCGTTGTAGATGGCCTGGCCTTCGTCGCTCTCCAGGAAGTCCATGAAGAGCTTGGCGTTGTCAAGGTTCTTAGCGCCCTTGATGATGGCGGAGCCAAACGCGATGGAGGTAACGCCCTCAACGGGGTATACGATGTGGACACCCTCGGCGCCCTCGGCCAGCATCTGCACGCAGGCGGGCTCATAGGTCAGGCCCACGGTGTATTCGCCGTTGTACACGCCCTTGTACACGCCGGAGGAAGAACCGGTGATAACCACGCCGTTGTCATGCAGCCGCTGTACGTAGTCCCAAGCCTCGGCGCTATCCCAGCCGCCAAAGTCGGTCAGGATGCACTGCAGCTGGTTCCAAGCGGAAGAGGACTCGGTAGGATCGGCGCTGATGATCTGGCCGCTCAAAGCGGGATTGAGCAGATCGGCATAGCTGGTGATGGTAACGCCAGCCTCGGCCTCAAGCTCGTCGTTAACCCACAGGCAGGGAATCTGCGCGTCATGGTAGGTGAGGATGCCGGTGGTGTTCTTCATATCGTCGGGCATCTTTTCATCGTTCACGCTAACATAGGTTTCCAGCGCGGAAGCCAAATCGGCGTTCAGGGTATCGGCATACACAAGGCCGCCAAACATGGCGTCAGCCTGGGGGTTCTCCTTCTCGGCCACGATACGGCTCTTGCACTCGCCGGCGCCAGCCTTGGTGAAGGAAACGTTGATGTTGGGATACTTGGCCTGGAACGCGCCTACCAGCGCGCCGTACTGCAGCTCGGACACGGTGGTGTACAGCACCAGATCGCCGGACGGCTCGCTCTCGGCGAACGCGGCAACGGTCATGCAGCTCAGCGCCATAACAAGCGCCAGGGCCAGGGACAGGAACTTCTTCATAATGGTACCTCCTTGTTTTTATAGCTCAGCCGGCCTGCTCTGGTCAGCTTATGCCCTTGCTTTGCGCGGCGAGGAAGTCCTCTGCCGCCTCCCGTGCGGGAATGCCCGCCCTGCCGCCGTATCGGGTGCATTTCAGCGCCGAAACAGCGGACGCGAAACGAATGCTATCCTCTATCCCGCGCCCTTCCAGCCAGGCGGTCAGGAACGCGCCATGGAATACGTCCCCGGCGCCGGTGGTATCCACCGCCTTTACCGGGAAGGCCGGAAAATGGCGAAGGCGGCCGCCGGCCACCGCCCAGCAGCCCTCTCCCCCGCGCGTGGTAACAACCACCTTTGCGCCGCCCAGCGCGGCCATGGCCCGCAGCGCGTCCTCTATATCCGCTTGCCCCGATACCCGCAGCGGGTATCGCGCGTTCATAATCAAAATATCCGCCATGGCGGCCAGCTTCAGGTTTTTGGCGTTGTCCTTCTGCATGGAGCAGCCGTCCAAGGAAACCGGCACGCCCGCTTCCTTGGCGATCTGCGCCGCGTTCAGCGCGTTTTCGTACTGGGTTCCATCCAGATGCAGCGCGGCCGCGCCCTCAATCAACCGGCGCTTTTCCCCGTCAAAAACAATGGGCGGCAAATTGTCCCGGTACGGAAACTTTGTGCGGGTGCCCTTTTCCGAATCCACCATAACGTAGGAAACGGAGCTGCGCCCGCCCGCGATGCGCGTAACGCCCCGCGTGCCAACGCCCTCTGCGGCAAACTCCGAAACAATCGCGTCCCCCGTTGTATCCGTTCCTATATTTGCAATGACCTCGGCCCGCATCCCCAGCCGCGCCGCCGCTACCAGCGCCGTAGCCGCCGCGCCGCCGCCCTGGCTATCGTCCATTGAAAGGATGTGGGTGGAGCCGTCCTCCGGCGGATAAGCTTCCACAGTGCAGATGGTATCCCGGCAGCAATGCCCGATTCCTACCACATATGGATAGCTCCTTTGCTGCATAAGCAGCCTCCCTTTGCAAAAAGTTTCATGAAAATAGTTTCGTAAAGCCGCTTGTCGCATTCCCATGAGCTGCGTTTTACGAAGCCTTATTCGCCGTGCTTTTACCATAACACACAGAAGATATGCTTGTCAAGAGAATTTTTGTGAAACCTCCCAACCTGGCTTCCTGCGCGGCTGCCGCTTGACGCGCCTATTTCGCCATGCTAAAATAGTTTCATGATTTATATGCTATGAAATTAATTTCGTGGCATACGCAAGATTGGAGGAACGCAGAATGTGCGACCCAGCCCGTATACAGGCCCTGGCAAACCGCAACCGAAAAACCATTGTAGATATGATTCATACCGCCAATACCGGGCATCCCGGCGGCTCCCTCTCCGTAATTGATCTGCTCACAGCCATTTATGAAACGGATGTGGATCTTCATGCTGCCCAGCGCAGCAAGGTGATCCTTTCCAAGGGGCACGCCGTGCCCGCCCAGTATGCGGTGCTTCATGCCCATGGCGTGCTTTCCGACGCTGAAATGCAAACGCTGCGCCAGCTCGATTCCCGCCTGCAGGGGCATCCCTGCACGCACCGCCTGCCCGAGGTGGACGCCTCAACGGGCCTGCTGGGCCAGGGCCTTTCACAGGGCATTGGCATGGCCATTGCCAAGCGCGCCAAAGGCGACCCAAACCGGGTGTATGTACTCTGCGGCGACGGCGAGCTGCACGAAGGGCAAATTTGGGAAGCGGCCGCGCAGGCTGCTCAGTATAAGCTGAACAACCTGATCTGCATCGTGGACAGCAACGGCCTTTCCTCCTCCGGCAAAATTCCCGAGGTGATTGATAACCGGGATGTGGCGGCCAAGTTCCGCGCCTTCGGCTGGGAAGCCGAGGACATCGACGGCCATAACATGGCGGAAATTCTTAACGCGCTATCCCGCGCGCGGGCATGGCAGGACGGCCCTTATGCCATCATCGCCCACACCGTAAAGGGAAAGGGCGTTTCCTACATGGAAAACAACGTGGCCTACCACTCCTCCGGCATTGCCGGCGAGCTGTATACCAAAGCATTGGTTGACCTTCAGAAGGAGGAATGTTAAAATGGCCTATACGCTCATTTCGTTGCGCGATTATGTGGGCAAAACCCTCAATGAGCTGTATGATCCGCGGATGTACGTGCTGGATGGCGACCTGGCCGGCGCTACGCGCTCCGAGCATTTCCGAAACGAGCATCCCGACCACTTTATCCAATGCGGCATTTCCGAAACAAGCGGCGTTTCCATCGCTACCGGGCTGGCTATGGAGGGGATGATCCCCTTCTATGTCAACTTCGCCATTTTCTGCACAGGCAGCGCATGGACGCAGGTTCGCATGGCCTGCTATGCCCACGCCAACATCAAGCTGCTCTCCACCCACCCGGGCATGGATAACGGCCCCGATGGCGCCACGCACCATGGGCTGGAGGATCTGGCGCTCATGCGCGTGCTGCCCGGCATGCGCATTCTGATTCCGCAAAGCCCCGAGGAGGTCAAGGCCGCTGTGCGGCTGGCCATTGAAACGGAGGGCCCGGTCTACATTCGCGTCAGCCGGGATGTGGTGCCCGTTTTGACCGACGCGCTGCCGGATGGCGCGCCCTTTGGCGGCGCAAAGCTGCGCTATGATGACGGCAGGGATTTCGCCATCATCTATGAGGGGTCCGCGCTGATGGCCGCCAAGGATGGCTTCGACCGCCTGCGCGCTGCCGGCCGCAAGGGCCGGATGATCCAGGTTCAGTCCCTCAAGCCGTTCCCAGGCGAGGAGCTGCGCCGCCTGACGGACGGCGTTGGGAAAATTGTAACGGTGGAAAACCACACGGTCATCGGCGGCCTTGGGGGCGCTGTCGCGGAGGAGCTTAGCGCGCTGGGCTTCCATGCGCCGCTGGCGCGCGTTGGCGTTCACGACGAATTTACGCAGTCCGGCCCCACCGCGCAGGTGAAGGCGCGCTATGGGCTCGACGGCGAGCATGTGGCCGCCGCCGTTTTGGCATAACGCTTTATCTTCAAGCCTTAAGGAGGTATCCCATGGAGCAGGGTGGGATGTGCGCCGCCATGAGCGTGCGCCTGCAATCTGTACAGGGCCGCTATGGCGCCGCGGAGGACAGGGTTATCCAGTATTTTTGCCGCCGCGGATTGGAGATTTTATCCGTTCCGCTGCCCGAGATCGCCTCGTCGTGCAGCGTATCGCCAGCTACGGTGGTACGCGTCTGCCAGCACATGGGATACGCGGGCCTGAAGGATTACCGAATTGCGCTTGCGCAGGAAAAAGCAAGCGAGGAGCCCGTTTCCTCCTCAATCGAATGGGACGATGCGGACGCGACCCTTATCGGCAAGGTGCTGCGCGGCTGTCTGAACTCCCTGGAAGGGTCTGCCGCCACGCTGAACGCAGGGGAGGTGACCCGCGCGGCGGACGCGATGCTCTCCGCCTCCAACATTGACGTATATGCCGTTGGCGGGTCGGTTCCCATCGCCTCCTATCTTCGCCATCAGCTAATGAAGCTGGGCATCCGTTCCAGCGTATATACGGATGCAACGACGATCCTCCTTTCCCAATCGCAGCGAAAAAAGGGCGAGGTCGTCATCGCCATTTCCTGCTCCGGCATGACGGCCAACGTGGTTTCCGCGCTGCAAAGCGCGCGGAAGCAAAAGGCGGTTACGGTTGCGCTTACGAATGATCCCCTGTCAACTCTGGCCCAAAGCTCGGATATTTTGCTGCTAACGACGGGCAACCGTTTTTTGGGGGATGATTGCAACACCTATTCCCGCCTGGCGCAGCTGGCCGTTGTGGACATTCTGTACGCGGCGCTTGCCGTGCGCAAGGGGCCCCAGCACATGGCGCAGATAGATATCCATAGTAGGCCGCGGTAGGCCGGCGAACATGCGCGCCAACCGTTTCCTTGGTGCGGATTTGACAGCTGCTTCAACCGTGGCGATACCGCCACAGCTCCGCGTTCTTTATAAGGACTAGCGCTCAAAAGGAGGATACCACCATGTTTCGCAAATCTTTTTTCTGCTGCTTCCTGGCGATTTGTCTTATGCTTAGCGGAAGCCATGCATTGGCGGCTGTCGGCTTCAAGGTTTCCCAAGATACGGCTGAGGAAGATGCTTTCTGGGTAAAGGGGCAAACGCCTTATGAAACCTTCCGTGACGTGCTCCTGGCTGTGGATTCGAACGGTCATTCTACATTATGTACCCAAAAAGATGCATTCTCGCTGTTTTTGAATCTTGACGATTCCAAGCTGGAGCTCTATGGCCAAACGAGTAATTCAAGGCAAAAAATGTGGTGGATGATGGACGATGCCAATTCCGGGGAGCTTTTGGGATGCTTTCTCTTTGCGCTTAACCAATACGACGCCATCAGCGCCATGCTTCCCGATCAGGAAAAGCCCATCATCTCCTATCAGTTGGACGGCAAAATAACGACCGTGGCCAGCAGCAAGGCTGCCGCAAAGCTGGAAACAAGCTTGGCCGAAAGCTGGAAAGCGAATCAATCCCAAAAGGAGTCCCAAGCTTCGAATGAGCAGGAGATTCTAACGCTGGGGAAGGGGAAAAGCAGCATTGCCGTATATGTAATTGCTCCAAGCTTTGGAGACTATACTGCGGCCATAATTGTCAACACGGATTTCCAGTATGTCCTCGACGCCTTGGTGGACGAGTGCGTAATCGCTACCGAGGATGCATCTTGAGGCAAAAGCGTGGTTATGGTACACGGCATTCTGTCGGATATCGAGAGCAATACGACCTATTGGGAAATCGCGCTTTATGACGTTAAAACGGAAACCTTTGAACCTCTGGACGTTTCCTTTGAAAAGCTGAAGGTTTCGGACGTTGAGGGCAGGGTACTCACCTTCATTCTTCGCGAGCAGTAAAGCCTTTTTCGCCTTTCGCAAAAACGTTACATGCAAAGAACCCTTTGAAAAACCGCCCGGCGTTATATTCGCATTCCGCCGGGCGGTATAATTCTGCGCCGCGCCGGCGGCTGGGTTGGCAGGCATGCATGCGCACTGACGCTGCCTGCCATTTCCGCCGATTCTATCAGGCGGATCATCACGCAGGCATTAAAAATGGGCGTAGAATGATAAATGCCGTTCCTTTTCAAAGCGCAAAAAAAACTGCGGCCGGTAGCATTGCGAATACCGGCCGCAGTTGTTTTTGCTTTTCCTCTGTTATTCAATCCCACGCGCCTGGCTGAACGGGAACACTACATAGCGCACATGGCCAATGATCATGTCCCTTGTAAGGGCGGCGGGGGTCAGGTAATCATAATAGTTGCGGCTGTCATGGCTGTTGTCACGGTTATCGCCCATCACAAAATACTCGTCCTCGCCCAAGGTGAAGGGGGCCATGCTAAAGCCGTTATCGTTGCGTTCGGGGGTCAGGTATGGCTCGTCCAGCGCCTCGCCGTTGCGGTACACAACGTTTGAGCGTATTTCAATCACGTCCCCCGGAATGCCCATCACGCGTTTTACAAAGTTTTCCTTGCGTCCCGGATATTTGCAAATAACCACGTCGCCGCGCTGAGGGTCGCCAAACAGGTATTCCGGTTTGGTTACCAGCATAATTTCATTATTTTGCAACGTATCGCACATGCTTTCGCCATCCACACGGATGGGCTCGCACAGGAAGGTGCGAATCAGCAGCGCCGCAGCCACCGCCGCGCCGATTGTGAGTATCCAGCTCAAAATCTCTTTCTTCACATTAACTGGCTTTTTCTCCTTCTCCAGCTTTTGCTCCTGTGCCTCGTCCGGTTGGGTTCGCTGTTCTTCCTCTACCTGCATGGAAAACCCTCCTTAGGATTGACTGGCCATATTGCGAAGCGTATCCGCCTCGGGCACAGGGCCTTGCTCCAGCACCTTTTTGCGGCGCTTAACAAAGTCCGCGCGCTCCATCATCACGATGCGCCCGCAGCCAAGACATTTGATTTTGATATCCGCGCCAATGCGGATAACCGTCCATTCATCGCTGCCGCAGGGATGCGTTTTGCGCATTTTGACCTTGTCGCCCAAACGAATTTCGTCCATGCCGGTACACCTCCGCAACAATCATAAACATTATACATCCCTGGGATATAAGTTTCAAGGCGCGCCCGTGGCCAAAATGCGGATGAAGTGTGAATTTTCAGTAAATATGGCGCTTTTGCTGGGGCGCTGGGCTTCGTATGGCCTTGTCCCAAACAGGGCGGTATGGTATACTTACCTATGAACATTCCATAGGAGGGAACGCTATGCCTGCCCATATCAAACACAAACGGGATTCCCGCCGCACAATGGTGCGCGTTGTGAGCCTTTCCCTGGCGGGACTTATGCTGCTATCCGTGGTTTTGGCCGCCGTTTGGCAGTGGTAAGCGCAATGCATACAAATGAAAATGGGATACCGGCGGCGGCCTTGGCCTGAACGGCTAGGGTTGCCGCCGTTTTCTGAACGCCAAAGACGTATGCGCTTGCACGCCGCAACCGCCTTTGGCGTTGCAGCTATTCGTCCTCCGCTCCCGCTTCCGGCATTTCAAACCAGAAAACGCTCCCCTGACCCTGGGCGCTGTCCACGCCATAGGCTAGGCCGTGGCTATCCAGAATGCCCTTTACAATGCTCAATCCCAATCCGCTGCCAATGGCGGCGCGCTTGTGCGGCTTGCTTCCTCTGTAATAGCGATCCCAAATATAGGGCAAATCCTCCGCCGCAATGCCCTCGCCGCTGTCGCACACCGCAATACGCACCTGGTTTTGCCCGGAGCGCTGCGTAACGCGCACGGTGCGGTCCTCGCCTGTATAGGTCAGGGCGTTGTTGATCAGATTATAAATCACCTGCTGTACTTTTACCTCGTCGGCAAGCACCCATACGTCCCTTTCCGGTTCAAACAGGATATGATACCCATCCTGCTGGGTAAGCTTGGCATAGCGGCCCAGAATGCCGCGTATGCACTCCGTTAGGTTAAAGCGTTCCTTTTTTAAATCGTTTCCGGCGCTCTTAGCGCCGTTCAATTCCAATACCGCGTTTACCAGCGTGCTAAGGCGCCTGGTTTCATCAATGATCACCTGCATGTTTTCCGGCGTGTTTTCGCCGGGCAGGTCGCGCATCACCTCGGCATACCCTTCAATTAGCGTCAGCGGCGTGCGCAGGTCATGGCTGATATTGGCGATGAGCTCGCGCTGCATCTCTTCCACGCGCTTCAAATCGCGCGCGGTTTGGATAAGCTGCGCATTAAGCTGGTCAATTTCCCGGTAGCCGGCGTCCCTTACGGGCGTATAATCGCCGTGGCTCAGCTCGGCCGCCGCGGCCGTGGTTTCCACCAGCGGCCTGGCAATGCGGCGCGATAGCACCAACGACATCAAAAACGACAATAGCACTAGCACGGCGCTAATCAGGTACAGCTCGTTGCGGATGGTTTGCACCGTGGCGGACACGGGCGTGACCAGCGCGTTTAAAAACACGTAAACCGTGCTGCCGTCCGCGCGCACGGCCCGCTGGGCCGTTACCATGCTGCTGGCCTCGCCCGTATCGCTGGGCGGGACGCGGCCCTGAAACTTGCGCTCGTCGTAATCACGGTTGCGGAAGCCAGCCATTGGAAAAACCTTCACCTGGGGCTGGGCTCTTTCTCCCAGGCCGTCCGCAAAGCGCTTGAGCTCCCGGCGGGCAATGTGATGAATGATGCATCCCGGCGAAACCTCGCAGGAGGCAAGCTCCTTCATACCGCCGTCCATTACCAGCACGCACATGCCGTTTTCCTCGGCAATCCGTTCCACAAGCGCCTGGAGGTTTTCATTATCGATGTTGCGCACAATGCTTTCGGATGAGGATTTGAGCATGTCCGTTTTTTGCATGCGGTAAAAATCGTCCAAAAACACAATCTGCATCAGCCACAAAAGCCCCAGCAGCAACGCCGTAAACAGTAAAAAATACACAAAAATCCGGCTGCGCATACCCAGGCGCTTTTTGAACAGCAAAAGCCGACCCCGCAAGGAGGGATGTGCGGTTGCCCCTCCAGCCTCATTCCTTTTCAAACCGGTAGCCTACCCCTCTAAGCGTGGTAATGTAGCGCGCATATTCACCCAGCTGCTTGCGCAGCAGCTTGATGTGGGTGTCCAGGGTGCGGTCGTCGCCAAAGAAGTCGTAGCCCCATACCTCGCTGATTAACCGGTCGCGCGTAAGGGCGATGCCGCGGTTGCGCACCATATAAAACAACAGCTCGTATTCCTTGGGCGAAAGCTCCAGCGCAAAGCCGTCCACCGTTACCTGGCGGGCGGTAAAATCCACCGTCATGCCTTCAATGGTCACGCACTCATGCGCAGAAAGGGCGGGCGTTTCCGCCTGCGCGCGCCTGAGCACCGCGCCCACGCGCATCATCAGCTCGCGCGGGGAAAAAGGCTTAACCACATAATCGTCAATGCCCAGCTCAAAGCCGTGTATTTTGTCGTATTCCTCGCCGCGCGCGGATAGAAGGATGATCGGCACGGCGCTGGTTTTGCGAATTTCCTTCGCAGCGGAAAAGCCGTCCAGCTCCGGCATCATAATATCCATGATGATCAGGTCATACCTGCCGTCGCGCGCCATTGAAACGGCTTGCATGCCGTCCCCCGCCCCGTCAACGTCATAGCCTTCAAAAACCGCATATTTGGCAATTAACTGGCGAATTTTTTCTTCGTCGTCAACAATCAAAAGCCGCATCGTTTCACATCCGTTTCCCGCACTGCCGTCAGGCGTTCCTATCCACGTCGCCCGCCAGGGTGATGGTCAGCAATTCGCCGTCCTCCCCGCGTGAAAGCACCAATTCCATAGGCTGCTCCATTTCCTCGCGCAGTCCGGCAAACTGTGCGGAGGAATCCACCGAAACGCCGTTCAGGCTTAGAATGCGGTCGCCCGAACGCACGCCCGCCGCATATGCGGCGCTGTGCTCGTCCACAGCCAGCACATACACGCCCAATACGCCCACATGATAGTGCGCCGCCGCGTCGCCATCCGCGATATCGATAAGTAGCATATCCAGCGAATCGTCGCTTTGCAATAGGGAAGCAGGGGCAGCGCTTGGCGGCGAAGCGGGCCGCAGGGCTACGCACATTAGCGCCAACAGCGCCAGGCCTATGCCTGCGCAAACGGCGGCTGTTTTTTTACGCGTTGTTCCCATGAAGCCGCCTCCTTTGCATGCCGTTCCGTTTACCTACAAGCTTAGGCTTTCAACGTGAACAATACATGAACACGGCCTGAATGCTTCACGAAAATTCCCTTCAGGCTTCCTCCTGGCCTTCAAAAGGCAAAGCGATGCGGTTGGTCCCGTTATCCCAAAGCTGATCCAAGCGGTAGAATTCGCGCTCCTCCAGGTGAAAAACATGCACCAACACGTCGCCGTAATCCAGCACGATCCAACGGCCATCCTGCTGGCCCTCCTTGCGCCGGGGCTCCACGCCGGCCTCGCTCATGCGTTCCTCCACCTCGTCGGCCAGGGTTTTTACCTGGATGGCGCTGCGGCCGCTGGCGATTACCATCGCGTCGGTAATCACCGTCATTTCCGATACGTCCAGGGCCACAATGTTCTGCGCCTTTTTTTGATACAAAGCATCCGCGATTGTTTCAACATACTGGTTCATACATTGACCTCCTTTATTCCATTTTCGGAAGGCTGGCTGCGCCTTCTGTTTTTTGAGGGGGCTGAATGCGCTTCAGCCAGTCCGCCACCTGCTGCGTGGCGGGATGGGGCGCCGTCTTTTGCGAGCGCACATAGTCCAATGTGGATTCCAACGAATAGCTCATGGCCGCCGCGAGGTTCTTTTCCGCCAGGCCGCGCACCACCTCCAAAGCCGGATAGCTGCGGCGCGACGGCTCAATCTTATCCGAAAGGAATACGATCATATCCAGCGGCAGCATGCCCACCTTGCCCGTCGTATGGCAGCGTATGGCGGAAAGCACGTTTGGATCCGTAACGCCATATTCGCGCTCGGCCACCACCGCGCCCACAGGGCCGTGCAGCAGGTTTTCGCTCTGTAAGGTTTCCTTATCCAGCAGCAAACGATTCTCCCGGGCAATGCGCTGTTGGCTGGCAAGCGGCATGCATTTGGCGCAATCATGCAATAACCCGGCCAGCGCGGCCTGCGCGGGGTTAACGCCATGCTTTTGGGCCAGCGCGCGCGCCGTGGCGGCCACCAGCAGGGAATGCTGCAGCCTTTTATCGGACAGCGTTTGCCTAAGGCGCGGGTACATCTGCGCAGCGCCCGGCGGGCTGGGCTGCGTTCCATACAGGCCCATCACGCGAATATACTCCAAAACCTGGGGCTTTACTTCGGCGGGTGCTTCGCCGCGGCGGATGGCCTCGCGGATGGCTGTGGCGGATACGTCCTTTGGGGGCAGGCTTAAAAAGGTAAAGCGCGCGCCGCGCCTTTCAAGCGCCTGAACCTCGGGATGGGACGCCAGCATTTCATCCGTGCCGCGCCGGCACACCAAAAAGCGGCACAGGGTAAACACCTTATCCGGCCGGCGCCAATTTGGCAGGTCAAACAGCGTATCCTCGCCAATGATGTAATACAAATCCGCATTGGGCATCTGCTTTTGAAGCCGCAGAAGCGTGTCCACCGTATAGATGGTGCCCTCCCGTTCCAGCTCCATACGCGACGCCGTAAAGCCAGCCGTTCCGCTAACCGCCAGGCGGGTCATCTCAAAGCGTTTCTCCGCGTCGGCAAGCCCCTCATGCTTATGCGGCGGATTGCCCGTAGGTAAAAAAATGACGCGTTCCAGCTTCTGCTCTTCCTTAGCGCAGACAGCAATTTCAATATGCCTGTCATGGATGGGATTAAAGCTGCCACCCATGATGCCGATGCGCTCCTTTGGCACGGCTGCGCCTCCCTTCCCAGTTAGCTAAGAAAATCCTCATGATAATTATACAAGAAAATGCGAAAAAGGGGAATACTTTCTTAGCGTACCAACCGTTTGCGAAAAAGGAGGGGCCCCATTGCAAAAATACAAGCCCAAAACGCCCCTTGCAAGCACGGCGGATAAGCTGCTGCGCCTGATGGCGGCCAGCGGGCTGGGCATTGCCTGGTTTGTATATCTATGGGGGCTTTGCCTGCCCGCGCTTACGGCGGGCGTGGCAATGGGCGGCCTGTTTTGGCTGTGCGCGCGCTCCTTCGGCAAAAAAACGGTACAAAAACGCGAGCAGCAAATGCGCCGCATGATTGGCGGCGAGCTTGCGCTTTCCCGCCTTCTTCTGCTTCCGCCAAGGCACGCGGCCTTTCAGGCGGCGCTTTGGCTATCGCCCAAAGCGCCCGTTGTGATGCAGCGCGCCATGGATTGGGGCGTTGTGGGCACGCTGGACGGCCAAAAGGCGCTCGTCCGCCTGATTGCGCAGCATGAAAGCCTATCCATAAGCGTGCAGCAGGTTATTGAAGCGGTGCGGGAAACGCGCGCTAACGACGCGCAGCGCTGCATACTGTGCCTTACGGCCCCCGCCACAAAGGACGCGCTTGCCTTTGCCGCCGGCTGCGACCCGCCTGTTGAGGTAATTTCACGCGAGGAGCTCATCAACCTGGCCGGGCTGTGCAGCCCGGCCACCGACGAGGACCTAAGCCGCCTGGGCAGGCAAAAAAGGAAGCGCCGCAGCGCGAAGGAATGGTTTTCCATCGTGCTGGACGCATCCAGGGCAAAGCGGTATTTCTGGTATGGGCTGGGGCTGGGCGCGCTGGCCCTGCTCACCGGGCAGGGATACTATCCGATTCCCGCAGCGCTGTGCCTTATGCTGTTTGCCGCCTGCAAAATACGCCAGCTGCGCGCCGCGCGGCAAACGTAGCGTCCCTCATTCCCCGGCGCAGGCGTTTGCCAAGGCGATCCATTGCGCTACGGACAGCGCCTCGCCGCGAACCGTTAAGGGAAGCCGCGCCTCCTCCAGCGCCGCGCGAAGCCGTTCCGGCTCCACAACGCCTTTAAGCGCGTTGGCCAGCGTTTTGCGGCGCAGGCCAAAGCCCGCCTTTACCATGCGCCATAGCAGCTTTTCGTCCCTCACGGGGGCGGGCGGCAGCGCGCACATATCCATGCGCACAAAGGCGCTGTCCACCTTGGGCGGCGGCGTAAAGCGTTCTGCGGGCACGGTTGCAGCCAGCACAGGCTGGCTTCTGTACTGGCATTGCACGCTCAGCAAGCCGTAGGCGGGCGTGGAAGGCGCCGCCAGCAGCTTATCCGCCACCTCCTTTTGCACCATCACGGAGATTTGACGGATGGAAAGGCCGCTGTGCCAAAGCTTTTCCAAAATGGGCGTAGTAATGTTATACGGGATATTGGCGATTACCAGAAAGTTCTCGCCAAGCTCGCGGCAGGCCTCGCGCAAATCCACCTTGCGCACATCGCCCTCAACAATCGTAAGGTTGTCAAACCGTTCCGTCGCCACGCGCAGGAACGGGATCACATCCCTGTCCACCTCTATGGCGACCACATGCCCGGCAGCCTCGCAAAGGCACTGGGTGAGCGTACCGGCGCCGGGGCCAATTTCCAGCACGCCGTCCGCCTTGCCAACGCCCGTGGCTTTCACCAGAGATTGCAGCAGCGCCTCATCATACAAAAAGTGCTGGCCCAGATCGTGCTTGTAGGCAATTCCCTCCGCCTCGCGGCGGCGCGCCCGTTCAAACGACTTTTTCACGGCTGCTGTTCCTCGTCAATCTGCACCATTTCGCGTCCAAAGGCGTTGATCAGGCTTTGCTGCGCCTCGCTGCGGGCGGCGTCCTGCCGCTTCTGCGCATCGGATTCCAGCACGGCTTCAAAAAGAAGGGGCGTGCCAGCCGCCTCGCTAAGCGCCTTGGATACCTTTTCACGCCTGGCCTGCTGGTTCAGGCGCACATAGCTGAACTCCTTCTTGGCGGCAGGAATGAGCACCTGGTATACATTCCCCTTTGCGCCTATGAAACGCTCGTTGCGCAATAGTCCAAACAGCGGCGGCTCTGTTTTGGACAGCAATTCCATGGCCCTGTCCCAAATTCCCTTCGCATCGGCAGGCACGGGCGGCTGCGGCGGCCCGCCCGCCGCCTCCTCCGCTTTGGCCGCCGCTGGCTTTGCCGCCCGCTTGGGCGCGGCCTCGCCAGGGGCGGCGGCCGCTTTCAGCCTGCCGCTGGCCAAATCCGCCTCCAGGCTGCGCAATTTGGCCTCCAGCTCGCCAATGCGCTCCAAAAGCGCCGCGTTATCCTCCCCCATGTTTTGCTCGCAGGCATGCAGCGCGGCGCATTCCAGGCCGATGCGCGGCGTGGAGGCGAAGCGCAGCTCGCCCTCCGCGCGCATAAACAGTTCCAGCATTCTCAGCAGCCTTTCCTGTGAAAAGCCCTCCGCCTGCTTGCGGTAGCGCGCCTCATCCTCCTCGGTTACATCCAAAATAGAGGCGGCCCCCTGCTTTACGGCCTTTACAGTGAGCAGCGCCCGGCAGTGCGCGCTAAGCTCGCGCAAAAACACCTGCGCTTCCCTGCCCGAACGCATCAGCTCGTCCACCTTATGCATCACGCCGCACTCGTCCCGGCCGGAAAGGAGGTCAAAAAAATCATACAGGAATTCCCGATCGCTTGCCCCCAGGATATCCCGCGTCTGCGCTGCGGTGATTCTGCCGTTCTCCGCGCCGGCCACGCACATATCCAGAATGCTGAACGCATCGCGCATAGCGCCCTCCGCCGCGCGCGCGACCATTCGAAGCGCCTCGTCCTCGGCCTCCATGCCCATGTCCTGGAGCGCCTCGCGCATGCGTTCCACCATCAGCGAGGACGGGATGCGCCCAAAATCATACCTTTGCACACGGGAAAGGATGGTTGCGGGCAGCTTTTGCGGCTCGGTTGTAGCCAGGATGAACACCACATGCGCGGGCGGCTCCTCCAGCGTTTTCAGCAGCGCGTTAAACGCCGCGGTGGAAAGCATGTGAACCTCGTCGATGATGTATACCTTGTACCGGCCAAGCTGCGCCGGATAGCGCACCTGCTCCAGCAATTCGCGGATATTATCCACGCTGTTGTTGCTGGCGGCGTCCAGCTCCAGCACGTCCATCGTGGTTTCGTTGATAATAGCGCGGCACGCCTCGCATTCGCCGCACGGGTCGCCGTGATTGGGGTTGCGGCAGTTGATCGCGCGGCTCATAAGCTTTGCCATGCTGGTTTTGCCGGTGCCGCGGCAGCCGCAGAACAAATAAGCATGCGCAATGCGCCCCGCCTCAACCTGCCTGCGGAGCGTTTTGACCGTGGCCGTTTGGCCCAGCACCTGTTCAAAGGTCTGCGGCCGCCATTTGCGGTAAAGCGCCTGATAAGCCATACTACACCTTCCCTGCGCCGTCCGGGCCCGGGCCCGGAACTCATACTTTATTATCATAACGTTTTAAGGCGTTCAGGTCAAGGAAAAAGCAGGAGTTATCCCCCTGGATACAGTATATTACATTCTGTATACACACATATACAAATGAGGGAAGGGGGACCCGGCATGACCATCCGCGAACGCCAGGAGCAGGAGGAGCTTTCAAGGCTATCGCCCTATGCGTCTTTCTCCTCCAAAAGCCAGGGACGCGATCAGCCTATATCGCCCTGCGAGCTGCGCACCTGCTACCAGCGCGACCGGGACCGCATCATCCATTGCAAAAGCTTCCGGCGTTTAAAGTACAAAACCCAGGTGTTCCTTTCCCCCATGGGAGATCACTACCGCACGCGGCTTACGCACACGCTGGAGGTTTCGCAGGTCGCGCGCACGCTGGCCCGCTCCCTGCGCTTAAACGAGGACCTGACCGAGGCCATCGCCCTGGGGCACGACCTTGGCCACACCCCCTTTGGGCACATTGGGGAAACCTCGCTTAACAAGCTTATGCCCGGCGGTTTCAGGCACAATGTGCAAAGCCTGCGCGTGGCCCAAAGGTTGGAAAACGGCGGAAAGGGCCTGAACCTTTGTAAAGAAACGCTGGACGGCATCCGCAACCATTCCGGCGAGGATGAACCCAAGACGCTGGAGGGCTGGTGCGTGCGCCGGGCCGACCGCATCGCCTATATCAACCACGATATTGACGACGCCATCCGCGGGGGCATCCTAAAGCCCTTCGAGCTCCCGCGGCATTGCCTGAACGTGCTGGGGCGCACGCACGGCGAGCGCATCAACACCATGATTTTGGACATCGTAAACGCCTCGCAGGATAAGCCTTATGTGCGTATGTCCGAGGAAATCAGCCAGGCCAGCGACGAGCTGCGCTCCTTCCTGTTTGCCTATGTGTATCATGACGACTGGCGTAAAAAGGAGGAGGAGCGCTGCGACTATATCGTTACCGCTCTTTTTGAGCATTATTTATCCCATCCCGAGCAGCTGCCGGGGGAGTATTTGGAAATTGTTTATACCGAAGGCGCGGAGCGCGCCGTATGCGACTTTATAGGCTGCATGACGGACCGCTACGCCATCGATCAGTTCTGCGAGCTGTTTGTGCCAAACGCCTTTGCAAAGCGCTAAAAGCGCCCCAGTTGCGAAAGGAATTGTCGGAATTTGTTGGATCAATGGCAGGAATGAAAGCGATTACGGCGAATCAATAGGAGTGGGTGAAGCAACACATGGCTGGAAGGTACCCGCCGCAGTGGCTGGATGAGCTCAGGGCGCGCGCCGATATCGTAAAGGTGATCGGCTCTTACGTGCAGCTGAAGAAGAACGGGCATAGATATGTTGGTCTGTGCCCGTTTCACAACGAAACTGCCCCCTCCTTTTCGGTGGACGCTCAAAAGCAGGTATACCATTGCTTTGGGTGCAAAGCCGGCGGCAGCGTTATCCAGTTTGTAATGGATATCGAACGGCTATCCTTTCCCGAGGCGGTCGCATTTTTGGCCGACCAGCTGCATATGCCCCTGCCCGAGATGCAAAACGACCCTGCCTACGAAAAACGCCGTTCGCTGAAAGAGCGCATTTATCTGGCAAACAAGGCGGCCGCGCGATTGTATCATCAGTATCTTTGGCAGCCGGAGGGCGCGCACATCCTGGCCTATCTTCAAAAGCGTGGCCTGAGCGACGCGGTGATTCGCCGCTTTGGCATAGGCGCTTCCCTTCCATCCGGCAATGTAGGCAAACAGTTGATGCAGGAAGGCTTTACCCAGGAGGAGCTTTTGCAGGCCGGCCTCCTCCTCAGGCGCGAAGACCGCGTTTTTGATATGTTCCGTAATCGCGCCATGTTTCCCATCATCGACGCCTATGGCAACGTGCTTGGCTTTGGCGGCCGCGCCATGGGCGAGGTAATGCCCAAGTACCTCAACACCTCCGATACTCCAGCCTTCAACAAACGGTATACCGTTTTCGCAGCCAACCTGCTGCGAAAGGCAAAAGGGCTTACAAGGGTTATTTTGGTAGAGGGGTACATGGATGTGGTGGCGCTTTCCCAGTACGGAATAGAGGGCGTTGCCGCCACGTTGGGCACGGCGCTGACCCCCGAACAGGCGCGGCTTTTGCACCGTTTCGCCCCGGAGGTTTACATCGCTTACGATGGCGACCGGGCGGGGCAAAAGGCCATCCTGCGCGGGCTTGAGGTGCTGGAGGCGGAAAACGTGCCCGTGCGCGTGCTGGATTTTCCCGGCGGGCTGGATCCGGACGAGTTTGTTCGCCAGAAGGGCGTGGAGGCCTTTCATGCCTTAAAGCCCATTAGCGGCGTGCAGTACCGTATGCTGCGGGAAAAGGAGCAGCATGATATGAGTACGGAGGAAGGCCGCACCGAGTACGCCAAGGCCTGCGCCGTGCTTTTGCGCAGCGTGAGGGAACCCGTGGAGCTTGACAACTACGTAAAGCGGCTTTCGCTGGAAACAGGGTTTGACCGCGGCGTGCTTATGCAGCAGGTAGGCGTGGCGCCTCCGCCCCCGCGTTCGCCCGCGGCAAAGCGGGAAGGCTTTTCAAAAAAGGCGAAGGAGGCCGCCTCGGTAGACTGGGCGGCGCGCACGCTGCTTGCCGTGTTAGCAACCGGCCGTTTGCCCAAAAACAGCGTTTCGCCCGAGGAATTTGAAGACCCCTTGCTGCGTTCTTTCTGTGAGGCGTTTCTTGCGGGCGAAAGCGCCGCTTCCCTGATGGAACGCCAGCCGGACGAGCAGGGGCGCGCCCTTGTGGGCGACATTCTTAGCATCAATACCGACGTTGACGATGACCGCCTGATGCGGATGGCCCAGGAATCCCGCAAGAACCTGCGGCACCAGCGCCTGGAAAAGGCCATTGACCAGCGGCCCGCCGCTACCCTCACGCTTGAGGAAGCCTACGCGCTTTCCAAGCAGCTATCCAACCTGAAGTAACCCCCTCTGCGCATATGAAGGAGTGAGAAAGTTGAGTCAAAATCAGTCGAAGGAAGCAATCAAGCTGAAGCTCAACGAACTATACGAAGGCGCCAAATCCAAGGGCACGATCACCCGGGACGAGGTCGCCAACCAGGTCATGGAGCTGGAGATCGACGCCGACCAAATGAACACGATCTACGAAACCCTTGAAAACATGGGCGTAGACGTGGTGGCGGAGTTTGACCCCGTTCCCCCCGAGGAGCTGATCGAGCCCGAGCAGATCGACCTGAGCGTGCCAGAGGGTATCAGCATTGACGACCCGGTTCGCATGTATTTAAAGGAGATCGGCAAGGTGCCGCTGCTGACCGCCGAAGAAGAAATTGAAATCGCCCAGCGCATGGAGCAGGGCGATGAGGAAGCCAAAAAGAAGCTTACCGAGGCCAACCTGCGCCTGGTCGTTTCCATTGCCAAGCGCTACGTGGGACGCGGCATGCTGTTTTTGGATTTGATTCAGGAGGGCAACCTGGGCCTGATCAAGGCGGTGGACAAGTTCGACTACCGCAAGGGCTACAAGTTCTCCACCTACGCCACCTGGTGGATCCGCCAGGCCATTACCCGCGCCATTGCCGATCAGGCCCGCACCATCCGCATTCCCGTGCACATGGTGGAAACCATCAACAAGCTCATTCGCGTATCCCGCCAGCTTTTGCAGGAATACGGCCGCGAGCCCACCCCTGATGAAATCGCCAAGGTGATGAACATAAGCGAAGGCAAGGTGCGCGAGATCATCAAGATTGCGCAGGAGCCCGTTTCGCTGGAAACCCCCATCGGCGAGGAGGAGGACAGCCATCTGGGCGACTTTATCCCCGATGACGACGCCCCCGCCCCTGCCGAGGCCGCCAGCTTTACGCTTATGAAGGAGCAGCTTTTGGACGTGCTGGATACCCTCACCCCGCGCGAGGAAAAGGTGCTCCGCCTGCGCTTTGGCCTGGATGACGGGCACCAGCGCACGCTGGAGGAGGTTGGCCGCGAGTTTAAGGTTACGCGCGAGCGCATCCGCCAAATCGAGGCAAAGGCGCTTCGCAAGCTGCGCCATCCCAGCCGCTCCAAGAAACTGAAGGATTACCTTGACTAAGGCTGAAAGCCCGCGCCGCGCGCCCATATTGGACGGGCGGCTTTCCGCCGCTATGGCGCTTGCGGGCCGGGTGGACTCCTTTGCGGATATCGGAGCGGATCACGGGCGGTTAAGCGCCGCCATGCTGCTAAGCGGGTATGCGCGGCGGGCCCTGGTTGCCGATATCAGCCCCTACGCGCTGGAGAAGGCGCGCCAGCGCATCGCAAGGCTTGCCCTTGATGACAGGGTAACCTTTGCCGTGGCGGATGGCCTGGATGCGCTGGGCGATAGCGCCGTAGACCTTGCCTTTATCCTGGGAATGGGCGGCGATACCCTAAGCGGCATCCTGCGCCGGGGGCAGCATCGCCTGCACGGAGCGGCTCTTGTGCTGGGCGCGCATACAAGCCTCCCTTTGGTGCGCGCCACGCTTTGCCACATCGGCTACCGCATTCGCCGCGAGGTTATCGCCCATGATGCGGGCCGTGATTATGTGCTTATGCGCTGCACGCCCGCCTTACCGGGCGAGCCCGCCTATACGGAGGCGGAGCGCCTGCTTGGCCCCATGCTCATGCGCGAATGCCCGCAGGGCTGGCTGCCGGTGCTTAAACGGCGCAAGCGTCTGCTTACGCAGGAAATTGAGGCTATGCAGGCCGCGCGGCTTGAAAAGGACGCCGAAAGGCTCGCCCTTTCCCTGCGTGAGCTTTCTTATGTGGAGGCCTGCCTGCGCCGCTATGAGCCGCCCACAGTTGAGTAAGGAGGTATGCCCAGTGACTGTCCAGCAGGTTTTGGACTGGCTTAACGCCCTTGCCCCCTTTGAAAGCGCGGAGTCGTTTGACAACGTGGGCCTACTCATGGGCGACGCGGGCGCGGAGGTGCATACCGTCCTTTTTGGCATGGACGTAACGGAGGAGCTGGCCCGGGAGGCGGCAAGCGCAGGCGCGGAGCTGATTGTTACGCACCATCCATTCATTTTTCATGCGCTTAAGCGCATAGACTATACCGGGCCGCAAGGCCGGGCCTTATGCCTGCTTGCGCGGCAGCGCGTCAGCGTTATCGCGGCGCACACAAACTGGGACAAGGCCCCCGGCGGCGTTAGCGACGCGCTTGCCCAGGCGCTGGGCTTGAGCGATATTGTTCGCGCGGACGATTATCTGCGCATCGGGGAGCTGCCAAGCCCCCTTTCGCCCGATGCTTTTGCCGGGCTGATCGCCAACCGGCTGCATATCCATGCAAGGCAATATGGCGCGCCGTCCGCTTCGCTTTCCCGCGTTGCCGTGGCCGGCGGCGCATACGGCGAGGGCTACGCCCTGGCCGCCTCCATGGGCGCCCAGGCCTTTGTGGTAGGCGAGATTCGCCATCATGAGCTGCTGGATGCCTGCGCGCGCGGCCTTGCCGTGTATGACGCTGGGCATTTTCCCACCGAACTGCCCGGCGTGAAGGCCCTTTATGAACGTTTTCTGGCAGATATGGTTCAAACGGACAAATCCGTTCGCGCCATGCTGCATGCCACCGCCCCTTATCCGGGCGCGCTCCTTGCCTTGTAAAAGGCATTCCCCTACGACCCACAAGGAGGTTACCCCATGGAACAAACTGAGTTGCTATGGCTGTATCAGCAGGCCGACATGGCCGCGGATGCGTTTGAAAGCGAGATCAAACGCAGCCCCACCCGCATTGCGCTGAAAAAGAACCGCGAATTTTTGGTGGAGCAGCAAAATGCCGTAAAGCGCATGGAGCAGGAAGTTGCCGAAATGGTAGACCGCGTGGACGTGATCAAGGTGGCGATCACCCGCATTGAGGATCAGCTTTCCGCGCTGCAAAAGCGCATGGAGTCCACCCCTCCGGCCGATCTCCAGCAGGCCCAAAGCCTGAACCGCGACGCGCAGAAGCTGCTTTCCGATCTTGACGATTACGAGCAGGAAATGAAGCGCATCCAAAAGGACGCCTCGGACCGCGACCGTCAGGAGAAAGATATCCGGGTGAAATACGCCCGCGTAAAGGCCGAATACGACCAGCAGAAGGTGGCATACGAGGCGGAATACAAGAATCAGCTAAAGCAGCTGGAGCAAAAGCGTTCCGAGGCGCAGGAAAAGGCAAAGGCCATTGACCCGGCGCTGCTTGAAAAATACGCCGTCATCAAAAAGCATTGCATCCCCCCTGTGGCCAGGCTGTACGGGGATCAATGCGGCGGCTGTAACATGAGCCTTCCGCAGGTAACGCTGCGCAAGTTCAAAAGCGACGTGAAATACATTGAATGTGAAAACTGCGGCCGCCTGATCATTCAGTAAGCCGTCCAAAAAACCGTCGGGGCCGCCGTCACTTCCGATGCGCCGGCCCCGTTGCATTTTTCAAAGGAGGTTCGCATCATGAACATGGTAGAGATCATCGAAAAGAAAAAAACAAAGCAAACGCTTTCCGAGGAAGAAATCCGTTTCTTTGTAAACGGCGCGGCCGACGGCAGCGTACCGGATTACCAGCTTGCCGCGCTTTTGATGGCCATCCGCCTTAACGGCATGACGCGCGAGGAAACCGCGCAGCTCACCCTAGCCATGACGCATTCCGGCGATGTGTGCGACCTTTCTTCCCTGCCCGGCGTGCCGGTGGATAAGCACTCCACGGGCGGCGTGGGCGATACCACCACCCTTGTGCTGGCGCCTTTGGTGGCCGCATGCGGCGTACCCGTCGCCAAAATGAGCGGCCGTGGGTTGGGCCATACCGGCGGTACGCTGGATAAGCTGGAAAGCATTCCCGGCCTTAGCGTTGAAATCAGCGAGGAGGCCTTCCTTAAGCAGGTCAGCGAAATTGGGCTGGCTGTGATCGGGCAATCCAAAAACCTGGCTCCAGCCGATAAAACGCTCTATGCCCTGCGCGACGTAACCGCCACTGTGGATAGCCTGCCGCTGATCGCCTCCAGCATCGTCAGCAAAAAGCTGGCCAGCGGCGCGCAAGCCATCGTGCTGGATGTAAAAACCGGGGCGGGCGCGCTCATGCAAACAACGGAGGCCAGCATCGAGCTGGCGCAAACCATGGTGCGCATCGGCTGCGACGCGGGCCGCCGCATGATGGCCTTGGTTACCGATATGGGCGAACCCCTCGGCAGCCATGTGGGCAACGCCTTGGAGGTAAAGGAGGCCATCGACGTGCTCTCCGGCCGTGTAACCGGCCCGCTGCTGGAAATTTCTTTGGAGCTGGGCTCCCGCATGCTGGTTCTGGCGGACGCCGCCGCGGACGTGGCAGAGGGCAAAGAAAAGCTGATGGAAGCGCTTCAAAGCGGCAAAGGCCTTGATACGCTGCGGAAGATGATACGCGCCCAGGGCGGCGACCCCGCCTGCTGCGACGATGTGACCAAACTGCCGCAGGCCAAGGTTGTTAGCGATGTGCCCGCGCCTTGCTCCGGCTACGTGCATCACATGGATACCATTGGCCTGGGCAATGCGGCGCAGGCCATGGGCGCGGGCCGCAAGGTCAAGACGGATGTGATTGACCCCAGCGTCGGCTTCGTGCTTCATAAGCGCATCGGCCAGGCCGTTCAGGCTGGCGAGGCGCTGGCTACCGTGTATGCCAAGGATGAACCCAGCGCCCGGGAAGCCAGCGCGGCCATTCAGCGCCTCATTTGCATTGGCAGCGAGCAGGCGCCGGCCTGCAAGCTTCTGCACGCCATCGTCACCAGCGATCACGTGGAAAGGCTGTAACGCCTATGCTGCATTACATTCTGGTAAAATACAGCCCCGCCGTGAACGACCGTTCCGCCTTGGAGCGGGAAATCCGCGCGCTTTTCGCCGCAGCGCCGTCCATTCCCGGCGTGCATGGCGTGAGCGTGCACCCAGCTGCAATCCGGGCCGAAAACAGGCATGACCTCATGATCGTTATCAACATGGAGCAGGCGGCGCTTCCCTCTTTTGACGCTTCTTCCATCCACAGCCGCTGGAAGGCGGAGTTTGGCCGCTATATAGCGCATAAAACCATTTTTGACTGCGATACGCCTTCGAGCGGCTCGCTTGCATAAGGAGGGCGAATTTCCATGGGCGAACTATCCGGGCTGCCAAATATCGGCCCTGTTGTTGAAAAGCAGCTTAACGCCGCAGGCGTAAAAACGGGCGGGGAGCTGCGCGCACTAGGCGCCAAGGAGGCCTGGCTGCGCATTCAGGCCTTTGACCCTTCCGCCTGCATCCACCGCTTACTGGCCCTGGAGGGAGCGATTCGCGGCGTGCCAAAGGCCGCGCTGCCGCCGGAGGCGCGCGCGGAGCTGAAAGCCTTTTACCTTGCGCACAGGGCGCGCGCACGATAAGCATGAATTCGCTGTTTCTTAGAAGGGTATCGCTCAAATCCCCCATCCAGCCGTCTTCCTACTTGAAGCGGCTGCCTATTGTGGCATGTCTGGAGCAGGATGGGCTATGCTTCGAGCGGCCGGTCACCTTTTTTGTCGGGGAAAACGGAAGCGGCAAATCCACCCTGTTGGAAGCCATCGCCGTCGCCTTTGGCTTTAACGCGGAGGGCGGCGGCAAAAGCTTTCGCTTTTCCACTGCCGAAACGCATTCTGCGCTTGCCTCCTCCCTGCTGCTTACAAAGGGCGCGCGCATGCCCCGCGACGGCTTCTTTCTGCGCGCGGAGAGCTTTTACAATCTGGCCAGCTATCTGGATGGCCTGGGCCCGGAGGCGTTACGCGCCTATGGCGACGTTTCGCTGCATGCCCAGTCGCACGGAGAAAGCTTTCTGACGCTGGTTAACGAACGTTTTTCCCCGAACGGACTATACATCCTTGACGAGCCGGAGGCCGCGCTATCCCCTACGCGACAGATGGCGCTGTTGGCGCGCATCCATGCGCTGGCGGCTTCGGGCTCGCAGTTCCTCATCGCAACGCACTCCCCCATGCTGATGGCCTGCCCCGGCGCGACGGTCTATCAGCTTGATGAAAACGGCATTCGCCCTTGTAGCTATACCGAAACGGAGCATTACATCGTTATGCGCAGCTTTTTGAACCAGCCGCAGCGCATGCTGGATATCCTCTTAAACAACGCTTCGGGGAAGGAGTGAGCCTATCCTTTTCCAAAGCGGTTGAGTCAGAAAGCTTTTGGGCGTATAATGGGCGTATTCCGGGGAAACGGAACACGCTTCTTTTTGGAATCATTACGAAGCGGTCATTCTGCAAAGGAGGTATCCCATGCCATTCTCCGTCAACGATTCCTTTCTCTACATTCTTTCAGGCATCATCGTCGTATTCGTCGTCGCGCAGTCGGTCTTTTTCATGATCAAAGCCCGAAATCGCGCCCTACAGCTTGGCATTTCCAGCGCTACCGTGCGCAAAACCATTCTTTCCAGCGCGCTGTTCTCCATCGCGCCGGCCATCTCCATCCTTGTAGGCGTAATCACGTTAAGCAACTTTCTGGGCCTGCCCTTCCCCTGGCTTAGGCTGAGCGTGCTGGGAGCCGTCACCTACGAGCTGCCCGCCGCCAGCATCGCGGCTGCCACCATGGGCGCGTCCGTCAAGGAAACCATCACCGATCCACAGGTGTTTTCCACCATCGCCTGGACGATGACGCTTGGCATTATCTCCGGTATCGTGCTGATTCTTTTTGGCCTCAAGCGCATCCGCAGCGGCATGCGCTCCATCACCGGCAAGGATAAGCGCTGGGGCGAAATCGTCATGGACAGCCTCTTCCTTGGCATGGTGAGCGCCTTTGTAGGCATGCTGTTTGCCGATATCCGCTCCGGCCTTCCGGGCTTTATTCCCATCGTGGTCGCCCTGCTTTCCGCGCTGCTGATGGGCGTATGCGGGGTGCTTATCAAAGTATGCAAAATGGCCTGGCTGGAGCAGTATGCGCTGCCGCTTTGCATGCTTTGCGCCATGGCGCTTAGCATACCCGTTACCGCCCTGATGGCGTAAGGAGGCGTTCATATGAAAAAGAATCAAGCGGTCAACACCTCGGATTATGAACAAAGCGTACATGTTTACGGGCGTATCTGGACGGGTATGGCGCTTTTGCTGATGCTGCTGGTGCCCGTGGCCATATGCTGCTACTATACCGCATGGCCCCCGCTCACGGCGGTGCTCAAGTCGCTGCTGGGCGTAGCGCCCATGTACTGGACGGTTGGCATCATTGAGGTATTCACCTTTGTGCCCATGCTGGGCGTGGGCGGCTCCTACCTGGGGTTTGTTACCGGCAGCCTTACCAGCCTCAAGGTTCCCTGCGCGCTCAACGCCATGGAGGCGGCCAAGGTGCGGCCCGGCAGCGAGGAGGGCGAGGCCATTTCCACCATTGCCATCGCTTCCAGCTCCATTGTTACCACGTTGGTGATTGCCCTGGGGGTGTTTGGGCTGGGTTTCCTGCGCCCGGTTTTGGAATCCCCCACCCTGAAGCCCGCTTTTGATAACATCCTGCCCGCCCTGTTCGGGGCCATGGGCGCTGTGTTCATCTCTAAAAACCCAAAGCTGGCCGCCGCGCCGCTGGCCTTCATGGTGGTATTGTTCCTGCTGGCGCCCGGGCTTAGCTCCAGCGTGGGCATCCTGGTACCCGTAGGCGCGCTGATTGCGATCGGCGCGGCGCGCGTCATGTACAAGAAAGGCATGCTGGGCGGTGCGCCAGCGCAGGAGGAAGCAAAATGAACGTTCTGTGGATACTTCTCGCGCTCATTCTCGTATTTTTGGCCATTATTGTGGCGCGTGCTCTTGCTTTTCAGCCAAAATCAGAGCCAAAAGTGGAGAATGTTCCCTTTCCCGTAGATGCGGAAAAAGCCGCCAGCCACCTGCGGCAGATGGTCCGCTTAAAAACCGTCAGCAGCCGCGATGACAGCCAGGTCGATCTTAAGGAGTTTGAAAAGTTCCAGGCGTTGCTAAAGGAGCTGTATCCCAATGTGTACCGGGCCTGCGAATATGAGCGCGTCAGCAAGCACGGTATTCTGCTCAAATGGTCCGGCAGGAGCGCCCAAAGCCCCTCCGTGCTCATGGCGCATTATGATGTGGTGCCCGTCAACGAGGCCGAATGGGAAGAACCGCCCTTTGAAGGCGTTATCAAGGACGGCGAGCTTTGGGGCCGCGGCACGCTGGATACCAAGTGCACCCTGCTTGGCGTGATGGAGGCCGCCGAAAGCCTGATTGAGCGCGGTTTTGTACCCGCCAACGACGTATACTTTGCTTTTGGCGGCGATGAGGAATGCATGGGCGGCGACGCGCCCGCCATTGTAGACGAGCTGGAGCGCCGGGGCGTGCGTCCCGCCTTTGTGTTGGACGAGGGCGGCGCAATCGTTGAAAACGTATTCCCCGGTGTGAAGGAGCCCGCCGCGCTCATAGGCATTGCCGAAAAGGGCAGCGCCTTTGTGGATATCACGGCCAAGGGCAAGGGCGGCCATGCCAGCGCGCCGCCCGCCAAGCAAAGCGTTGGCCTGCTGGCGCGCGCGCTTGAGCGGTTGGCCAGCCATCCCATGCCCTTTACCATGACGCCGCCCGCCGCGGAGATGTTTGACCTTATGGGCCGCCATTCCACGTTTGCCTTAAAGCTCATCTTTGCCAATCTGTGGTGTTTCCGCCCTGTGCTGAACATGATCTGCAAAGCCAGCGGCGGTGAAATGAACGCCCTTGTGCGCACCACCTGCGCCCTTACGCGCTTACACGGCGCGGACGCCTACAACGTGCTGCCCAACGAGAGCCGCGCGGGCGTTAACCTGCGCGTTATCTGCGGCGAAACCATCCCCCAGGCGCAGGCGCGCATGGAGCGCATTATTAGCGATAAGGACGTATCCGTAACCGTTGTGGACGGAAACAACCCCTCCCCCATCTCCCCCACCAACGGCGAGCCCTGGGAGCGCCTGGGCGCGGCCATCCGGCAAACCTACCCCGGCGTGCTGGTATCGCCCTACCTGATGCTTGCGTGCAGCGACAGCCGCCACTACTGCCGCATTTGCCAAAACGTGTACCGCTTCTCCGGCATGCCGCTTAGCAAGGAACAGCGCGGTATGCTCCACAACCGCAACGAGCGCATTCCGCTGAAGCTGCTGCCCGATACCGTGGCCTTCTTTGGCCGCGTGCTGCTGCGCTGCTAGGCCTGCGGAATGGGCATTTTGCATGAAAGCAGAAAAAAGCTGTGCGGAAAAAAGGTTTTTCTCTTGCATTTTTCCAAATCTGCTGATAAAATATCTAATTGGCACATCCTTGCGCTGCGCGTTAGGACGCAGCGCCATACGTCCAAGAGGAGGTGAATGGAATGAATAGGTATGAACTGACCTACATCATCGACACCGCGCTGGAGGAGAATGCTCGCAAGGAATTGATCGAGAAGTTCTCCGAGCTGATCAAGCAAAACGGCGGCGAGGTCGAAAAGGTGGATGAAACCTGGGGCAAGCGCCGTCTGGCCTATGCCATTAACGACAAGCCCGAGGGCTACTACGTGCTGGTCACCTTCAAGGCCCCTGCCGAGCTGCCCCGCGAGATCGAGCGCAACATGGGCATCAACGAGAATGTTCTGCGTTGTCTGATCATCAAGCTTGAGGAGAAGAAGCACAGCGTGAAGCCGCGCCCCGTGCGCGTTGCCGCGCCCGTGGCCGCCCCTGCTGAGGCCGCCGTGGAAGCCGCTCCCGCCGCTGAAGCTGTTGAAACCCCCGCTGAGTAAGGATGGTGTAAGGTATGAATAAACTGACCATCATCGGCAACCTCACCCGCGATCCTGAACTGCGCACCACCTCCATGGGGATTAACGTGTGCAGCTTCACCGTGGCTGTGAACCGCCGCCGCTCATCGCAAAACAGTAATCAGCCCGAGGCCGATTTCTTCCGTGTAAGCGCCTGGCGGCAGCTGGGCGAGAATTGCCAGAAGTATCTTTCCAAAGGCCGCAAGGTTGCGGTTGTTGGCCCTGTATCGGTAAGCAGCTACACCGCCAACGACGGCTCCACCCGTTTTTCTTTGGAAGTAACGGCTGAGGATGTTGAATTCCTGTCCTCTCGCGCGGATGACGCTGCCGGTTACAGCGCCCCCGCCGCTCCCGCACAGCCTGCCGCGACCGCGCCTGCGGCCGAAAAGGGCTTTGAGGAAGTAGATGACGAGGATCTTCCCTTCTAAAGCAAACGGCGGCCGGATGGCCGCTTCCTGATGATAAACCCAAAGGAGGTTTAGCCCATGTCTGAGGATCGTGGTGAAAGAAGGCCTCGTCCCCGCGGACGCAAGCCCCGCCGCAAGGTGTGTAGCTTCTGCGTGGACAAGATCGAATACATCGACTACAAAGATGTGAACCGCCTTCGCCGCTTTGTAAACGAGCGCGGTAAGATTATGCCCCGCCGTATGAGCGGCAACTGCGCGAAGCATCAGCGCCAGCTTTCCGAAGCCATCAAGCGCGCCCGTGCCATCGCCTTGATGCCCTACTCGGTAGAGTAAGCAGATGTATCCTTTACGAGCGTTTTGAAAAAGACGCTCGTTTTTATATGCCTTTATCAAGGCCTTTGCCCGTTGCCTCCATCTTGACAGTTTATGCCGTCTATGTTACATTTATAACATAAACATTCTATCTTGGGAACGGCTTTCCGTTCTCAAAGAAATAGGGAGGACTGTTCAGCATGAAGAAATGGTTGACCATCGTAGCCCTGATGCTGGCGGTTATGCTGCCGGTATGCGCCTTTGGCGAGGCTGCGTACGCCGCGGGTACCTACACCGCCGAAGCGCACGGTATGCAAAGCGACGTCAAGGTTACCGTAACCGTGAGCGACACCGCCATTACCGGCCTTGAAATCGATGTGTCCGGGGAAACCGCCGGCTTGGGCACTGAGGTTGCCCAGCCTATGAAGGACGCGATTCTGGCGGCCCAGTCCACCGATGTGGACGTGGTTTCCGGAGCGACCATCTCCTGCAACGCCGTGAACGCCGCCGTGCAGAAATGCCTGGATGAGGCCAGCGGAGCCGCCGCGTGGGACGGTTCCTACACCGCGGGTACCTACACCGCCACCGCGGCCGGCCATAACGGCCCGCTTACGCTGGAGGTTACCTTCAGTGAGAGCGCTATTACCGATATCAAAGTAACGGATCATAAGGAAACCTTTGGCCTGGGCTATGGCGTAGGCACCGCGCCGGTGGATATGCTGCCCGGCCAGATCGTAGCCAGCCAGTCCCTTGCCGTGGACGCCGTAACCAGCGCAACCGTTAGCAGCAACGCCATCAAGCAGGCCGTTGCCGATTGCGTGGCCCAGGCTGGCGGCGATGCGGAAGCCCTCAAAGCCGCGGTAGAACAGCCCAAGGCCGAGGACGCCGTATATGAGGCTGACGTGGTAATCGTAGGCGCGGGCGCCGCAGGCCTGGCCGCCGCCAACACCGCCTTGGAGGCGGGCGCGAATGTGCTGGTTCTGGAAAAAGCCGGCGTAACCGGCGGTTCCACCGTGCGCAGCGGCGGCAAGATTCTTGGCGCGGGCACTCCCTGGCAAACCGCCCAGGGCTTTGAGGACAGCGCCGACATGATGTACGATTTCCTCATGAGCTATGACCGCGACGGCATCATGGATACCGATCTGGTACGCGCCTTCTGCGACGCCTCTGCTGAAAACATTCAGTGGATGGTTGATCGCGGCACCGAAATACAGGATGTGGAGCCAATCCACAGCTCTCTCACCCCTTGGCGCGTACACAATGTAAAGGGCGGCGGCGGCCAGACCAGCGGTCACGGCGGCTGGTTCACCGCTCCGCTTACCAACCTCTACGAGGGCAAGGGCGGCAAGATCATCTATAACTGTACCGCCAATGAGCTCATTACCGATGGCAATGGCGCCGTAACCGGCGTGAAGGGCGTTATGCCGGATGGCAGCGCCGTAACCGTAAACGCCAAGAGCGTAATCCTGGCCACCGGCGGCTATTGCCATAACGAGGAAATGCTCGCCAAATATCACGATTTTCTGCCCACCAACGTTGCTTCCGGCGTGCCTATGACCAATACCGGCGACGGTATTACCATGGCCGTTGCGGTTGGCGCAAAGAACTTTGACGCGCCCGGCCTGCAACTTGCGTATGTCAACTATGACTGCTACGTGGGCATTGCCGAGGAATCCGGCCTGATCATCAGCGAGGATGGCAATCGCGTTGTTAACGAGTGGACCTATCAATCCCATGTGGCGCAGGCCTTGGCCGACGCGGACAGCACCTACGGATATTATATTACCGCCGTTAAGGATGGCGCTTGCGTTGAGCCCTATCCCATGCTTAGCTGGGGCGTAACCATGGAGCAGGTGCCGCATGCCGCCACCATCGGCGAGCTGGCTGAGCAAATCGGCCTGGACGCCGCCACGCTGGAGGCAACCGTAGCGCGCTACAACGAGCTGTGCGCCAAGGGCGTTGACGACGACTTTGGCAAGCCCGCCGAGTTCCTGATTCCTGTTGAGGGCGATGCTTACTATGCCTTCCGCATGAATCCCGGCTCCTCCGTCACCTTCGGCGGATTGCAGATCGATACGGATGCGCACGTGCTGGACGTCAACGACCAGCCCATTCCCGGCCTCTATGCCGCCGGTGAGGTCGCTTTTACCGGCCTGTTTGACGCCGAATACCCCTGCTGCGGCATGGCGATTGGTTCCGCCATCTTCTATGGCCGCACCGCCGCCCAAAACGCCGTGGCCGACAAGTAAGCCTCTTTGCCGCAAGCGCTGCCCGCGCTTGCGGTTTTTTCCAGCGTGGGAGCGCCGCCAAGCGGGGCGGTCGCTTCCCACGCTCTTTTTTTGCACGCCCCGCGCGCGCCGTCATAGTGTATCAGTGAACGGCGGCAAGGGACGCAGCAAAGCCTCCTTGCGGCCGACAATAAGAAGGAGGCGTGCCAATGTCTTTCTATTCTTACAAAAATTCAAACCCCTGCTGTTGCCCCGGTACCATCAGCGGTAACGCGCTGGACGGTCTTCAGGAAAAGGTATGCGTACAGGTCAAGCGCGTATACGACAGCTGCTTGCAGCAGGAACAGTTGGATGACAAGGAAGTGGTCATCACCAGCTATGCCATGGTAGCGAACAACTGTAATTGCAACTGCGGTTGCAGCTGCGGCTGTGGCTGCGAATCCGACGCGACCGAAACCGTTCCCCCCACCAGCGCGCCCGTGCCGCCCATCACGTTTGAGAGCTGCCGCTCCACTACCACGGAGGGCACCATCCGCAACCTAACGGTGGAGCGCCTGTGCGACCGTCCCTGCTTTGCCCGCGTACGCTGCAAAATCGACGTGCCTATCGACATCCTGTTTGTGGATAGCCGCTGCGTAGAGTACATTGGCAAGGGCGTTATTACGGTAGACAAAGACGTCCTGCTCTCCATCCCCGATGAATCCATCGTGCCTTACTGCCTGGAGAGCATGGTAAGCGCCATTTGCGTGGCCGGCACTTACGAGGGCAATAACAAGTTCAAGCTGACGGTGTGCGTAACCGTCGTATTGAAAGTACTGGCCCAGGTGGAAATCCTGATTCCTTCCTACGGCTTCTGCCCCATCCCGCCCTGCGAGGAATTTGCTGAAAATGTGTGCGATGAATTCTTCAGCCTTCCCCTATTCCCGCCCGCCTCGCTGTGCAACAACGATGATGTGGCGCTGCGCAACGTCGCGTGCAACACGGGCAGCGCCTGCGGATGCAACTGCTGCCGCCGCAACTAAAAAACAGCGCTTTAAAAGCTCGCGCCCCGGCCCAATAGCCGGGGCCTTTGCCTGTCGATAAACCTATGGGAGGTTTGGAGGGCCTAAGCCCTCCAACTC
>URUF01000021.1 GCA_900550955.1 uncultured Eubacteriales bacterium
TGGCCAGAACGACGATTGAGGTTGCGGGTCTGCGGCCCTCCAAACCTCCCATGGGGTTTATCGACAGTCTGAAGCGATACCCGGCTACGCTTCCGGGTATCGCTTCATTTCATTTGATCTGTCGCGCCTCAACGAGCCTTTTCAAGGCCCATGGGAACTTATAGCGTGTATTCCTTCCTGCTGGCGGGACGGCCCTTCATTTCCTCGGCCTTGCGCAGGTACTTCTCGCTTTGGTTGCCTAGCACGGCGTAGCTGGCGATTTTGCTTTCCTCCACACCGGGCTGGTTGAAGGCGTCGATGTCCAGCAGCTCGCCGGTGTAGGCTGTGGCCATTTCAAAGAAGAACAGCAGCTGGCCGATAGTGTAGGGGTTTACCTCGGGCAGCACGATGGTTTGGCTCATGCGACCGGAACGGTACAGGGCGTACTCGGTGCCGCGGCGCTCCGCGTCAATCAGGGCGTTAAGCGTTTTGCCGCCCAGGAAGGCCACGTCCGGGAATTCCTCGCAGCCATGGGAAATTTCAAACTGGTTGCGGAACTGGCCCACCTTCAGGAAGGTGATGACCTTATCATAGGGGCCTTCGGTGTAAAGCTGAAGCTGGCTGTGCTGGTCGGTCACGCCAAGGGCCTTGGTGGGGGTCTGGCCCACGTTTACGGCCATGCCCTTGCGGGTCACGTTTTTGCCAAGGCTTTCGGCCCATAGCTGGCAGAACCAGTCGGCCATGTACTTAAGGCTGTCGGCATAGGGCATAACAACCTGTACGTTGGCTTCCATGTCCTGCATGGCGATATATTGCAGCACGGCCTCCAGCAAGGCGGGGTTATGCCATACGTCGTCGGTTTTGCAGCGCGCGTCCATGGCGGCGGCGCCGGCGAGCATCTCGCGGATATCGATGCCGCAAACGGCGGCGGGCAGCAGGCCCACGGGGCTGAGCTCGCTGAAGCGGCCGCCCACGCTGGCGGGAATGTGGAACAGCTCAAAGCCATGCTCCTTAGCCAGCTTGATCAGGTTGCCCTTTTCCTTGTCGGTGGTGGCGATAATGTGTTTGGCCCAGCCCTCGCCAACCTCCTTCTTGAGCAGCTCGGAAATGATAAGGTACTGGCTCATGGTTTCGGCGGTCGCGCCGGACTTGGTAATCACGTTGAAGCAGGTGCGCTTTACGTCGATCACGTCCAGCAGGGCGGCCATGCGCTCGGGGTCGATGTTATCCTCCACGTAAAGGCGGGGGCCGCCGCGCTTTTCAGCGGGCAGCTCGTTGTAATGCAGATGATTCAACGCCTGCTGGATGGCGATGGGGCCAAGCGCGCTGCCGCCGATGCCCAGCACCACAAAGGCGTCAAATTCCTTGCGCACGTTTTCCGCCACGCGTTCGATGTGGCTGACGATTTCCTCCTGGTTATAGGGCAATTCCATCCAGCCAAGCCAGCCGGTACCGCGGTTCTTTTCTACGTTATGCTGCGCCGTGGCGGCGGCGGAGGCCATGCCGTCCACCTGGCCGGCATCGATGCCGTACTGGAAGCCGATGATATCGCTCATCATATGGTTTACATCCAACACGATGGGCTCGCGCAGGTTTTGTGCCATTTGAATCCATCCTTTCATGCGTCCCTAAGATACAGCTAGTATAGCATAAAATGGATGGTTTTGAAACGGGCTTTCTGAAAAAAGCCGGATTTGACGTGCGCGCGCCCGGGCCCTATAATAAAAGGCGGGCGGACGCACCGCCGGAAAGGGGCGCTTTTGAATGTACGAGCTTTGCCGGGCGGGCGAGAATACGTATTTTGTGGATTGCCCGGCCAAAATAGGCGTATATGTGAGGCCCGGCGGAAGGGCCTGCCTGATTGACAGCGGAGGCGACCGCAGCGCGGGCAAGCGCGCGCTGCGCACCCTTCAGGAGCAAGGGTGGGAGCTTGAGGCCGTTATCAACACGCATTCCCATGCCGATCACACAGGCGGCAACCGCTACTTGCAGGCGCAGACGGGCTGCCGCGTATTTGCGGACGGCCTTGAGGCCGCGGTGATTGGCCAGCCGGTGCTGGAGCCCGCCTGCCTGTATGGCGGTTGCCCGCCGGGGGCGCTCAGGCACAAATTTTTGATGGCGGAGGCAAGCGTGGTTACGCCGTCGGGCGATCCCGCCTTTCCAAAGGAGCTTGAGCTGATTCCGCTGCCTGGGCACTCGTTTGGCATGGTGGGCGTGCGCACGCCCGACGATGTGGTGTTCCTGGCGGACTGCCTTACCAGCCAGCGCACGCTGGAAAAATATCGCATTCCGTATCTGTATGACGTGGCGGCGCATCTGGAAACGCTGGACAGGGTGGCGGGCATGCGGGCCAGGCTGTTTGTGCCATCCCATGCCGAGGCCGGAGAGGATATGAGCGGCCTGGTACGCCTGAACCGTGAAAATACGCTGGAAACGGCGGAGCTGCTTGTGCGCCTGCTGGAGAGCCCGATGGGCTTTGACGCGCTGCTCAAGGCGGTGTTTCAGGCCTGCGGCCTTGTGATGACGTTTGAACAGCATGCCCTGGTGGGCAGCACTGTTCGCTCCTATTTGACGTGGCTGTTGAACGAGGGACGGGTAACCGTTGATTTTGCAAGCGGCATGGCCGAATGGCAAAGCGTTGAATAAAAAAGCGCCGAAGGCGGCGCGGCGGGAAAAAGAAAACCGCCGCGCCGCTTTTTGTATGCATGCGCATGGCCGCAAATGGCAGCAAATGCTTTGGTTTCCACGGTTGCTAAGGCTTCAAACCGCGCATAGTAAGCACGCATGATTTTTGCATTGTATGCGCAGCAGGTTTGGGGGGATTGGAAATGAAAAAAGGAAAGCGAAAGGGCGCGAAGGCCCGTGCGCAGCAGCGGCCCGAGAAGATTGCCAGCGCCGATTCCCACGCCGCGCGCGAAGCCGCCGCCATGGAAGACGCCGCCCGCAGCGGCGATGACGAAGCGCTGCATATTGGCCAACAGCCCGATAAGCCATACGGCGTGCTGGAGCCGGTGGACGATGAAAACGCCGTGCCCGGCGAGGAACCGGCGGAATACTACCTCAATATGCAGGATGCCATGAATACCCTTCGGGAGGACGACCCGGACGAATGGCGCAGAAAAGCGCGCGGCGAGGAAAGCGATGAAGCGCGGGAGCCGGACGGGACGGAGGAACAAGAAGGGGAGAAAGCAGGCAGGATGGAGCTGGACGGCGCTTCGGGGGATGAACCCCCGCTGGACGGCGGAGCTGATGGCGACGGCCCGCCGGACGAGGCTGACGGGCCTGCCGGTAAGGAAGCGCCCGGAGAAGAGGAAACGCATGGCGATATGCCAAGCGAGGCCGCCCCGGCGGAGGAAGGGATGCCGCCGTTATCTGGGGGCGAGGCGGCTGTTCCTCACCGGCGCGCGCAGGGCCGCCGCGATATGCGCCATGCCAAAACCCGCCGGCATGCGGCGAAAAGGCTGCATACCCCGGATATTTCCAACACGGGGCTGCCTACCAAGCGCCATCCCGTGCGCGCCGCGCTGGGCGTGCTGGCATGCCTGATGGCGGCCGCCCTGGTGGGCGCGTACTTCGCCTTTGACGTGGCGGACTGGCAAACGCTGGATATCAGCAAAATCACCGCCGCGCCCCAAACCGGCTATATGTATGATAACGAGGGCAAGCTGATCACCAAAATACGCGGGGCGGAAAACCGCGTGGTCATTCCCCTGGAGGATATCCCGCTGCAAACAAGGCAGGTATTTCTTGCGGCGGAGGACCTACGGTTTTATAAGCACCACGGCATCGATTTTGTGCGCCTGTTCGGCGCGGTGGCCGCCAATATCCGCGAGGGCGGCTACGCGCAGGGCGCAAGCACCATCACCATGCAGCTTATCCGCCAGAGCCATTTGAGCACGCAAAAGACCATCGCCCGCAAGCTGGAGGAAATGTGGCTGGCCGTAAACCTGGAACGGCAGATGAGCAAGGATGAAATCCTGGCCATGTACCTGAATTACATTTATTTTGGCAACGGCGCATACGGCATCCAGGCTGCGGCACACGCCTATTTTGGCGTGGACGCGCAGGCATTAACCCTCACACAGGCCGCCGCGCTGGCAGCCAGCATCAAAGCGCCCAGCCATTATGCGCCTCACGTGAATGAAAAAAGCAACCGCGCCCGCCGCAATTACATTTTGGATACCATGCTCAACGAAGGCATGATTGACCAGGCTACGCACGACCAGGCTTCCGCCGAAGCCCTGGCCCTGGTGGAAGCGCCGGCGGAGGAGCTGTCCCACGGCTGGTTTGTGGACGCGGTGCTGGACGAGGCCGAAAGCCTGCTTGGCATGACCAGCGACCAGGTGTTAACCGGCGGCTTTGTAATCAATACCACGCTTAGCCGTACGCATCAAGAGCAGCTTGAAAAGGAGTTTGAAAAGGACGTATTCCCGGCCAAGGCCAGCGACGGCACGCTGGTGCAGGGCGCGGCGGCCTGCGTGAACACGCGCACCGGAGAGGTGCTGGCCATCGTGGGCGGGCGCAGCTACGATGTCCGGCGCGGCTTCAACCGCGCCACGCAGCTGCGCCGCCAGCCCGGCTCGGCGCTGAAACCGCTGGTGGCCTATGCCCCGGCCATTGACCAGTATGGCTACATGACCGCCAGCGTATTGAAGGATGAGCCCACCAATTTTAACGGCTACAAGCCACGCAACGCCAGCTATACCTATTATGGCAACGTAAGCATGCGTTCCGCGCTGCAAAGCAGCCTGAACGTGGCGACCGTTGCGCTTTTCAACCAGATTGGCGTACAAGCAGGGCGTACCTATTTGGAAAAGGTGGGCATCCCGCTGGACGAGCGCGACGCAAACCTGGCGCTGGCCCTGGGCGCGATGACCTATGGCGTATCGCCCGTGCAGCTGGCGGCGGCCTACGCGCCCTTTGGCAACGGCGGCACGTTCCACAGCCCGCATTTTATCAACCGCATCACGGATGCGGACGGCCGCGTGCTCTACCAGCACCGCGACAGCGGCGCGCAGGTGCTCAAGGCGCAGTCCGCCTACCTGATGACCAGCCTTTTGCAGTCCGTTACCTCCTCGGGTACGGGAGCGAAGCTATCCAGCGCAGGCACGCCGGTGGCGGGCAAAACCGGCACCGTGAACATGACCGGCGGCGGCAACCGCGATATCTGGATGGCGGCGTACAACAGCGAGATTTCCTGCGCCTTCTGGATGGGCTTTGACGAGCCGGACAGCAAGCATAAGCTCCAGGGCTGGGTGAGCGGCGGCGACAACACCGCCGCCATGGCGCGCAATTATTTCAAGGCGCTTTATCAAAACCGGGATAAGCCGCAGTTTACCCGCCCTGAGGGCATTATCGCGCTGGAAATTGACAAGCAGGCCATCAAGTGGCGGGGCGAACCCATGCTGGCGGTGGACCTTACGCCCAAAAGCTACCGCTATACCGAGTACTTTGCCGCCGACAACTATCCCACGAAAAAGAGCGACGTATGGACGCCCCCGCGCTCGCCTAACAACTTTACCGTGGGCCATAACGACAGCGGCTATCCCCTGCTGATGATCCAGCCCGCGGACACGGCCATTTACCGTGTGCAGCGCGATACCTACGGCGAAAGCTTTGTGCTTACGGAGCTGTACGGCGGCGCGGGCGAAACCCTTTACTACACCGATACCAGCGCCAAGCCGGGCGTGGTGTATACCTACCGCGTGATTCCCGTACATGCGGAGCTATTGAACAACGGCATCCTGCTTGAGGGCGTGCAGGCGGTGCAGGTGGCCCAGGCCAACCTGTCCGGCGCGGGCGGGTTATGGAACAGCATCCGCGACTTCTTCAGCGGAGGCAAGCGGGAGGAAACCGACGCGGTGCAGAGCATGACGGAGAACCAGCGCTCGATTTTTTGGAGCGATTGAATGAGAAGGCGAAAAGGCGCGGGCTGCGCAAACGGCCCGCGCCTTTTCCTCAAAATTTCATTCGCCGTCCTGAAGGGCAAACGAGCCCTTCAGCTTGCGGTACAGCGTGGAACGCGATATGGCCAGGCGCTTGGCGGCGTTGGAATAGTTCATATGCTCCTTGCGCAAAACCAGCGCGCAAATGCGCTGCTCAATTTCCTCCAGCGAGCCGTTCAGGTTTACCGAATCGACGGTTACAGGCGCGCTTTCAAAGGAGCTGAGAACGCTTGCCGCCTGCTCGGCGGTGATGTAATGCTGCGTGGCGGAGCTAACCAGCTGGCGCATGACGGATTTGAGCTGGTTTATGTTATAGCGCCACTGAAAGCTGCACAAAAGCTCCATGGCGTCGGTGTTGAGGGCGATAACCTCCTTGCCCAGCTCCAGGTTGTATTTGTTGATCAGGGCGTCCACAATGCCCGGTATATCCTCGGCCCGTTCGTTCAGCCTGGGGATATGGATGTGATTTCCCACCAGATAGTCGCATAGTTCAAAGATCAGCTTCTCCTGGGATACGAGGGTGTTGGGGCTTTCCGTCGCGGTAACGATTAGCGGATTGTGGGTTGAGAAGGACGTATCCTCCAAAAAATCGCAAAGCAGGCGCTGGCAATCAAAGGGGAGCAAGTGCAGGTTATTCACCAATAAAGGCACATGCGAACCGTATAAAGCCGAATTGGGGCTGCTGAACGCCTGCTCCAGCGCGCTTAGCGTAACGGTGGCGCAGTCGATAACCACAAGGGGTAGGTTGGCAAAGCGGCCGGTGCACCACATATATTTTGCCAGCAGCTCCTTGCAGGCGCCTACCTCGCCCGTGATAACCGTTGGCGATTTATCCGAAAGCGCAAGCTGCGCGGAGGCGAGCAGCTGCTGCGGCAGCTGGTACGCCTTCGCCTGGATATCCTGCGTACCCTCCTCGGATGGGTAAAGCACCTGGATATGCCGCTTGGAGGCTGTTGAAAACGGCGGCTGGGAAACGGAAATATAAAAGGCGTAGTACTTGTGCTCCAGGTGCAGGCACCGGCCCTGGACGGTCATAACCGCGCCATCCAGCTTGTGCACGCTTAGGGTGGGCGTTTCCTGCTCGCAAAGCGTGGCCAGGGGCTTGGCCATCAGCTTGCCCAGCTCTTGCAGGGTTAGGGGCATATCCACAAAGTTGGAAAGCACAACCTTCTTTTCGCTGTTATATACAAGGATGGAGGAGGAAAGGTTCTTGATCAGCTCGGAGGTTAGGTTCAGCATTTCATATACGCGCAGGTGCTGCTTGCGGTTGTTGATGGCCTCCTGGATGGTATCCTCGATACTGGCCTTGCTGGAGGTAATCAGCAGGGCGGGAATGTTGGCGCGCTGCGCGGTGTTAACGGCGTAAACGTCGCCCACGATCAGCCGCACGCCGCGCTTGGACAGCTGCGTTACATAGGCGTCGGCATTTTCCTCGCTTTCAATTTCGTAGGTAAGGATATCCTGATATTGCAGAATATCCATCACCTGGTGCGCGGTTTCCAGAATGTTGGAGGAGGCCAGAATGGCAAAGGGCACGCCGCGGCGCTTGGCCATGGTGATTACGCGCAGCATATCATACAGGGATACCTTGATTTCTGAAATGGGAATGATGGAGCTGCTTTTGAGCATTTTGGCCGTATAGCCGCGCGCCAATACGCAATCATACTGGTAAAAATTGATTTCCGTAATTTTTTTTAAATAATCGTCGTAGGTGCCCATGAAGATATCCATAGAAAGGTCGGGATAACCGCTTTGGGCCTCCCTAAGAACGGTGCGCATGGATTCATAAGGGGCAAAGGCCAAAACTTTCATCTTCATGCCGGATACCATTCCTTCCTTACCATATGTGCCATATGTGCGGAATATAGAGGACGATAGAATTGTATCAAAATAGTATGCATATGTCAATTTGATTTGTGGAAATCGAATTTTGTTTTATTTTAAAACACAATTTTGCCCCGAAGGCATTGCTTGAATTGTCTATGTGTGCTAATTTTATGCCAAGAGGTGACACAAAGTGTTTCGTTTTAAAGATAAGACGGTGATTGTAACGGGTTCAGGCGCGGGTATGGGCCGGGAGGCGGCGATGCTGTTTGCCGCGGAGGGCGCCAATGTGGTTGTAAACTCCCTATCGGGCTCCGCGCAGGAAACCTGCGATGCGATTCTTCATCAGGGAGGGCAGGCGCTGTTTGTACAGGGCGACGTGGGGAACGCCGCGTTTTGCGAGCGCCTTGTTGCCGCGGCGGTGGAGCGCTTTGGCGGCATAGACGTATTGGTAAACGCGGCCGGCATTGTGGTAGACGGCAGCGTGGAAACCGCCCGCCTGGAGGACTGGGACCGATCCATGGACTGCAATGTCAAAAGCGTATTTTTGCTATGCAGGTTTGCCATGCCCTATCTGCGTTTAACAAAGGGGAGCATTGTAAACGTAGCGTCCACGGTCGCGCTCAAGGGCGTTGCCAACCGCGCCATTTACAGCGCCACCAAGGGCGCTATGGTTGCCCTGTCGCAGTCCATGGCCGCCGAATATGTGGCGGAAGGAATCCGCGTAAACTGCGTAAGCCCCGGAACGGTATACTCGCCCTCCTTCCAGCGGAGGGTAGACAAGGCCCCCGATCCCGAGAAAGCCCTGGACGCCTTTATCCAGCGGCAGCCTATGGGCCGTTTGGGAACCGCCCAGGAGGTTGCCCGCGCCATTGTGTTTGCCAGCGGCGTGGATGTGGGCTTCATGACCGGCGCGAACATCGTTGTTGACGGCGGCATGACGATTTAGTCGCAGATGGCTATGCGCCATTTCGATAGAGAACCCCAAAAGAGAACCCCAAAACAAAAAAGGAGGAGTCCCAATGAAACGCTTGTTTACCCTGATCCTGGCCTTGATTGCCGCGACCTGCCTCATGCTTCAGCCCGCTATGGCGGAAGCAAAGCCCAAAATTGGCGTATTGATCTTTGATTATTCCAACGCGTATGTGTCCTATATCCGCAACAGCATTGAAAACGAGTGCGGCGATAAGGCCGAGCTGCTTATGGTGGATGCGCAAAACGACCAGTCCAAGCAGGTAGAGCAGGTGGACAACCTGATTCAGCGCGGCGTGGACGCGATCGCCATCAACGCCGTGGCCCCTGAATCCGCCAGCATTATGATTGAAAAGATCTCCGCGGCGGGCATTCCCGTGGTGTTCTTCAACCGCTGCCCCTCCGAAACGGACCTCAACAGCTATGAGCAGTGCTATTACGTAGGCACCACGCCCGAGCAGTCCGGCGAGATGCAGGCTGAAATGGCCTGGAAGGCCTTCCAGGCCAATCCCGAGCTGGATAAGAACGGCGACGGCAAGCTGCAATACGTGATCATCAAGGGCACGCCCGGCCACCCCGACGCGGAGGCGCGCACCGAGGCCAACCAATACACCTTTGAAAACTTGGGCGCCAGCGTGGAGCTTTTGGACATCCAGACCGGCCAGTTCAAAACCGCCGAAGCCAAGGATGTTATGGACGCATGGATTGGCAAGTATCAGGACGGCATTGAAATGGTGCTCACCAACAGCGACGCTATGACGCTTGGCGCTTATGAGGCCCTGACCGCCGCGAACCTCAAGTGCGGCATCGTGGGCATCAACGCCCTGCCTGAGGTGCTGCCGCTGATTGAGGACGGCTCCATCATCGGCTCCATCCTGTCCGACGCCGCCAAGGAAGGCCGCTGCATCTTCCGCATGAGCTACAACCTGGCTACCGGCGCTGACGTGCTTACCAATGTGGAAGGCGAGTTTGGCGCAACGAAGGACATCCGCGTGCCCTATATCCCGATTGACAACAGCAACCTGGACGTGGCCCGCGATATCTACGCCAGCATCCTCGACTAATCCGACTGTTTCCCGGCCAGGCGGCGTTGTGAGCGCGCGTCGCCTGGCCGTGCTCTATCAGGCATGGGAAACGCAATTTGAATTTTGTGGGGAGGTTTAACATGCCTAGCGACGCTTATTTGCTGGAAATGCGCGGGATATGCAAATCCTTTCCCGGCGTTAAGGCGCTGGATCATGTGGATTTTTCGCTCAAGGCCGGCAGCATCCATGCGCTTATGGGCGAAAACGGCGCGGGAAAATCCACGCTAATGAAATGCCTGTTCGGCATTTATGAAAAGGACGAAGGCGAGATTACCATAGACGGCAAGCCCGCCAACTTTGCCAATCCCCGCCAGGCGCTGGACGGGGGCGTTTCCATGGTGCATCAGGAGCTAAACCAGGTGCTGGGCCTGAGCATTATGGAAAACATCTGGCTGGGACGCTTCCCGGTGAAGGGCAATATGATTGTGGACCGGGAAACCATGTACAAAGATACCCTCGAGCTGTTCCAGGAGTTGAACATTGACCTTGACCCCAGGGAAAAAATCGGCCGGCTTTCTGTTTCCGAATGCCAGATGATTGAAATTGCCAAGGCCGTTTCCTGCAACGCGCGCATCATCGTTCTGGACGAGCCCACCTCGTCCCTGACGGAAAAAGAGGTGGAGCATCTTTTTGAAATTCTGGACAAGCTGACCCAAAAGGGGTGCGGCATCGTATATATCTCCCACAAGATGGAGGAGATATTGAAAATATCCGACTGCGTAACCGTTATGCGCGACGGCAGGCACATCGCCACCCGGCCCGCGTCCGAACTGACGATTGACGATATTATCTGCATGATGGTTGGCCGCGAGCTGACGGACCGTTTCCCGCCGAAGGAAAACAAGCCGTCGGACGAGGTGGTTTTAAGCGTTGAAGGGCTGACCGGGTTTTACAAGCCCTCCTGCGAGAATGTTTCCTTTGAGCTGCACCGCGGGGAGATTTTGGGCATCGCCGGGCTGGTGGGTTCGCGCCGCACCGAAACAGTAGAAACGCTTTTTGGCATCCGCAGGCTTGAAAGCGGCGTTATTCGCAAAAACGGCGAGGTTATTACCAACGGCTCCCCGGAAGAAGCCATCAAAAACGGCTTTGCCCTTATTACGGAGGAACGCCGCAAAACGGGCATCTTTCCGGCGCTATCCGTTTCGTTCAATACGGTGGTGGTTGCAATGAAGAAATTCCGAAGCCGCCTGCACGTGTTGCAGAAGAAACGCATCGAAAAGGCCACCACGGATATGATACAGCAGATGAATGTGAAAACCCCCTCCCACAAAACGCACATCCGCTCGCTAAGCGGCGGCAACCAGCAAAAGGTGATCATTGGCCGGTGGCTGATTAACAAACCGGAAATTTTGATGATGGACGAGCCGACGCGCGGCATTGATGTGGGTTCAAAGTATGAGATTTATCAGAAGGTAAACGCACTGGCCAAGGAAAATTGCAGCGTGCTGTTTATCTCCTCAGAAATGCCGGAGCTGCTTGGCGTAACCGACCGCATTATGGTTATGAGCGGCGGGCGCGTGGCCGGCATTGTGGATACCCAAACCACCACGCAGGAAGAAATTATGAAGCTGTGTGCAAAATACGTGTGAGGAGGATTCCGCTATGAACCCCAAAAAACCATCGGTTCAAAAGCTTGGGCGCTTCGCCATGAGCTATGCGATTTATATTGTGTTGGTGTGTATTTTCCTGGTTATGGTGTTTATAGACCCCAGCCTGCTTACCATGCGCAACCTGACGTTTATTTTGAGCCAGGCTTCCACGCGCGTGATTTTGGCGCTGGGCGTGGCGGGCGTTGTGGTGCTTGGCAACACGGACCTTTCGCTGGGCCGTTCCGTAGGTATGGCGGGCATCCTGTCGGCCTCGCTTTTGCAGGCGGTGGATTATGAGCGCCGCATTTTTGACGCCATGCCGCAGCTGCCGGTGTGGGTGCCTATCCTTGCCGCCATGGCGCTGTGCGCGCTGTTCTCGCTTTGCCAATGCTACTTTGTGGCCAAAATCAAGGTGGCGCCGTTTATCGCCTCCCTGGCGTTCCAGCTGGTTCTGTTCGGCGTGCAGTCCATCTACTTTGATGTGGTTAACAAATCCTCGCCTATCGGCGGGCTTGACCCGGCGTTTAAACAGCTGGCGCAGGGCCGGCTGACCATTGGCGGCTTTGAGCTGCCGTACCTGATCATTTATGCCGCGGTTGTTGTGGTGATCATCTGGTTCATCTGGAACAAAACCGTTTTGGGGCGCAACATGTTTGCCGTTGGCGGCAATGCGGAGGCCTCGGCGGTATCCGGCATCAACCTGATCAAAACCATGATGTCCATCTACCTGATTGCCGGACTGCTGTATGGCTTTGGCGGCTCCCTGGAGGCCGCGCGCACCGGCAGCGCTGCCAATACCCTGGGCCAAAGCTATGAGCTGGACGCCATCGCGGCCTGCGTGGTGGGCGGCGTGTCCATGCGCGGCGGCATAGGCTCGGTAGGCGGCGTGGTGATTGGCGTGCTGATCTTCCAGGTTATCAGCTACGGCCTGGTGTACCTGAGCATCAACCCCTATGTGCAGTACATCATCAAGGGCGTTATCATCCTGCTGGCGGTATCCATTGACACACAAAAATACATAGCGAAAAAATAATATGCAAAGGAGAATATCCCATGTCTATTTCCTATAAGGCTTTGGTGGATTTAACCCTGCCCATCGTATCCAACATGCCCATCCCTCCGGCCAATGTGAATATGCTGCCGCCGGTGACCTTCAAGCTGTATAAGGACGCCGAGCTGGACGGCATTCAAGTGGGCTTCTTCCAGGAGGGCATTCACAGCGGCACGCATCTGGACGCGCCGCGCCACATCTTTGCCGGGGGCGAAACCATTGAAAACCTGCCGCTGGACCAGTTTATGGGCAAAGCCGTCTGCCTGGACTGCTCCGCCGTAAAGCCCAACGAGCCGGTAACCGCCGCCATGCTGGAGCCCTATGCGCCCATGATGGAGCCGGGGATTATCGCGCTGCTGTATACGGGCTGGTCGGATAAGATGTTTGGCACCGATGAATACTGGTTTGACTCGCCCTACCTTGGCGAGGACGCCGCGCAGTGGCTGGTGGACCACGGGGCCAAGATTGCCGGGTTTGACTTTTTCCAGGAGATCGGCGCGAAGTGCGACCATGTAAAGCCGGACGAGTTTGTGGTGCACAAGATCATTCTTGGCAACCATTGCCTGAATATTGAGCACCTCACCAATCTTGGCCAGCTGCTGGGCAAGGAGTTTGATATTATTGCCCTGCCGCTGCGCCTGGTGGGGGCGGAGGGCTCGCCCACCCGCGTGGTAGCGCTTGTGAAGGAGTGAGCGCAGCATGAAAGCAGCGGTTTTGCGCGCGTTTCATCAGCCGCACAGCATTGAAGAAATACCCATGCCCGTCATTGGGGAAAACGAGGTGCTGGCTAAGGTGCTGGCCTGCGGCCTGTGCGCCTCGGACCTGCACATTCAGGACGGCATGATCGCCACTGTGCAGTTGCCCTATACGCCGGGGCATGAAATTTGCGGCGAGGTTGTGGAGGTGGGCTCTGCGGTAAAGGGGATTGCCCCCGGCGCCCGCTTCGTGGCCGGAATTGACATCATATGCGGAGAGTGCCGCTTTTGCAAAAGCGGACGGGGCAACCTGTGCGTTCACCGCGTGCGCATGGGCTTTGAACGCAACGGCGGCCTGGCGCAATACTGCGCCGTGCCCGCCGAGTGCGTGTTTCCCATATCCAAGTCGATCGCGCCCGAGGCGGCGGCCATCATCCCGGACGCGGTAACCTGCATGTACCATGCCCTGCGCCAGGGACAGGTTGGCAAGGGAACGGTGATTTGCATCACGGGGATTGGCGGCCTGGGTTTACAGGGCGTTCAGCTTGCCAAGCATATGGGCGCGACGGTTATCGCCACCAGCCGCAAGGACGAAAAGCTGGCGCTGGCTAAAAGCTTTGGCGCGGATTATGGAATTAACACCACGCGCCAGTCGCTGGAGGAGGAGGTCGCGCGCATTACCGGCGGCGAGATGTGCGACGCTGTTTTTGACAACATTGGCATACGCGGCTCTGTGGACAGCGCGCTTAGGCTGCTCAGGCGCGGCGGCAAGGTGATTGTGATTGGCTATGGCGACCCCGAGCTTACCGCCAATTACATGGATCTTGTGATTAACGAAAAGGAAATCATCGGTATCCGCGGTTCCACCCGGGAGGAGCTTAGGGAAGTGATCGGCCTTGTGGAGGCGGGAAAAATCAATCCCTATATTTATAAGACCTATCCTCTGGACGAGCTTGCGGTGGCGTTGGAGCATTTGCGAAACGGCAAGGAGCTTGGCCGCACGGTGATTTTGCCGCATGAGAACGCCGGCGCTTGAGCGGGAAAGGGAAAACAGCATGAATCACGAGAAAACCATGCGCGCCGTCGTTATGACGGCGCCAGGAGCCTTTGGCCTGGAAACCATCCCGCGGCCCAACCCTACGGATAACGAGGTGCTTTGCCGTATCCGGGCCGTTGCCATCTGCGGCAGCGACCCCGAAATTTTCAGCGGAAAGCTGGCGGGCCACTGGCCGCCGGCATACCCCTTTGTGGCGGGGCATGAATGGGCGGGCGAGATAGTGGCCGTGGGGAAAAACGTAACCGGCCTTGCCGTGGGCGACCGCGTGGCGGGGGAGGCGCATTGCGGGTGCGGCCATTGCCAAAACTGCATGGAGGGCCGCTATAACCTGTGCTTGAATTATGGCAATTTTGCCAGCGGGCACCGTCACTATGGGTTTATCACCCCGGGCGCGTATGCCCAGTACCAGGTATACGACCCCAAGGCGGTAACCAAAATGCCGGAAAACCTCACCTTTGCCGAGGGTTCCATGAACGATACGCTTGGCGTGGCCCTGCACGGCGTGGAGCTGGTGGGCATAAGGCCGGGCGGAACGGTTGTTATCATTGGCCCCGGGCCCATCGGCCTGTGCGCGATGCGGGTTGCCCGGGCCAAGGGCGCGGGACGCATTCTCATGGTTGGCCGCGGTGCGCGCCTGGCCGCCGCCGGGCAATTTGGCGCGGACGGGCTGATAGACATTCAAAAGCAGGATCCTGTGGAGGCTGTGCGCGCCCTGACCGGCGGCCTGGGGGCCGATACCGTGCTGGAATGCTCCGGCGCGCCGGGAACGCTGGTTCAGGCCGTTTCTATGACCAGGCGCGGCGGGCGTGTGAGCCTGATTGGCGTTGCGAAGGATGAGGTGCGCGAGGAAGTGCCCTTTAAATATCTCGCGTATAACGAGATTATGGTGATCGGCTCCAAAGCAAACCCCAACGCCTCCCGCGCGGCGCTGGAGCTGATGAGCAGCCGCCAGGCGGATGTGAGGCCGTTCATCACCCACCGCTTCCTGCTGGAGGATTTTGCGGAGGCGCTGGATACCTTTGTAAAGCGAAAGGGCGACGCGATCAAGGTCGTTATCTATCCCAATGGGTATGAGGAGGCGCTTGAACGGTGAGAAACGCGGTGGTAATCGTCGGCAGCGGCATGATGGGAGCGGGTATCGCGGCCCGCAGCGCGGCGGCGGGCCGCCGGACGATCCTGGTGGATACATGCCTTGAGCGGGCGCAGCGCGGCGTGGACGCAGCCCTTGGCCACATTGACCAGCTTTGCGCGCGCCAGCTGATTGACCAGCCGGCCAGGCTGGCGGCGCGGGGGCTGCTGGAGCCCTGCGACGCCCTGGACGGCGCGTTGGCGCAGGCGGATATGGTTATCGAGGCCATTGTGGAGAATTTGGAGGCGAAGCAGGCGCTGTTCGCCCAGATGGATGCAATCCTGCCGGCAGAGGTGCCGGTTATGAGCAATTCCTCCGGGCTGCAGATTACGCGCATTGCCGAAAGATGCGCGCATGCCGAGCGCACGATGATCGCGCATTTCTGGTTCCCGGCCCACCTGGTGCCGCTGGTGGAGCTGGTGGTGGGCGAGTGCACCGATATCCGCTTTGTGGAAGCCATGAAGGAGGAGCTGCTGCGCTGGGGCAAAGCGCCCGTGATTGTAAAGCGCGATCTGCCCGGGCAGTTGGCCAACCGCATTTTGCAGGCGGTCATCCGCGAGGCTGTTCACATTGTGGAAATGGGGCTGGCTACCCCGGAGGATGTGGATACCGCCATCAAAATGGGCATGGGGATTCGCCTGCCCGTGTGGGGGCCGCTGGAGCATATCGACGCGGTGGGGCTGGATCTGGGCCTGAGCGTGCAGGATTGCGTGCTGCCGGAAATTAGCGCCGCACGGGAGGGAGCGCCCATTCTGCGTGAAATGGTTGAAAATAACCATTTAGGCGTAAAAACCGGGCAGGGATTTTACGATTGGTCGCAGAAGGATATCGGCGCTTTGCAAAACCTTCGGGATGATTTTATCATTACGGCGGTCAAATTCATGCAGCAAAGGCGTTGAGATAGGGTTATGGAACGGTTCGTTTACGTAGGCACCTATACGCAGGATATTCTGTTTGGCACGGGCGAGGTGCTTAAGGGCAGGGGCGAGGGCATTTACCGCCTGAGGCAGGATACTGCCACCGGCCTGCTGGCCCCGGACGCCCTTTGGAGGGGGATTGAGAACCCATCCTTTTTGACGCTGAACGCAAGGGGCGACAGGCTGTATGCCGTGAACGAGCTGAAAAGCTACAACGGCGCGTTTGGCGGCAGCGTAAGCGCCTTTGGCATTTGCGGCGGCCAGCTGCTGCCGTTGGGCCGCTTGGGCACAGGCGGAACGGACCCCTGCCATGTGGCCCTGGGAGAGGATGAACGCACGCTGTACGCGGCTAACTTTATGAGCGGAAGCGTAGCGGTGTTCCGGCTGGACGCAAACGGCGGGGTGGCGGAAAGGACGCAGCTGATTTGCCATGAGGGGCGCAGCGTGAACCCGCAGCGGCAGCAGGGGCCGCACGCGCATTCCGTGGTGCTTAGGGACGGGCGCGCCTTTGTGCCCGACCTTGGCCTGGATCGCGTGCTGTGCTACGGCATTGAAGCGGACGGCACGCTGACTGCGCAGCCTGCGCGGGATTATCATGCGAGGCCGGGCTCCGGGCCCAGGCATTTGGCGTTCGCGAGGGATGGAAAAACGGCTTATGTGATGAACGAGCTGGATTCCACCGTAACGGCGGTGCGCTATTCGGCCGATGGCGTGCCAGGCGGCGCGATTAGCCTGTCTACGTTGCCGCCGGAGGGCTCACAAACGTCCACTGGCGCTTGCATCCGGCTGAACAGGGCGGGAACCTATCTGTACGCCTCCAACCGCGGGCATAACAGCATTGCCGTGTTCCGCGTTGCGGACGGGGCGTTCGAGCAGGCGGGATGCTATGATTGCCATGGCGCGATCCCGCGTGACTTTGCCATTACGCCGGACGACCGCTTCCTGATATGCGCCAACCAAAGCTCCGATGCGTTGAGCGTGTTCGCGCTGGACGCGCAGACGGGCGCATTGCGCTTGATTCAAACCTATCCGCTGCCAACGCCGGTGTGCGTGGCGGTGTAACGGAAAAGAAAAGCCAGAGGGCCCGCCGCAGAAGAAAAACTGCGGCGGGCCCTCTGGCTTTGGCGGTTTGATAAGGAAACTGTTTATGGCTTCTTCTGAAACCACCCGCTGCGGTAGGCTGCCAAAAGCGATTCCATGCACTCCACACGGCGGCGAATCACGCGGCCGTTATCGCTGTCGCCCACCATTTTGCGGCGGCCGTACTGGAACAGCATGGTGGATTCGGAACGGATATCGTCGTTGGCGGCGAGGGCTTCCTCAATGGAGCTGAAGGGCTGGTGCGCCACCAGACGCATGCCGTGCGAGCTGGCAATAAGCGTGTAGCCCGCGATGCCTGTGGTTTTATGCAGCGACTGGCAGAAGCCGCCGTCGATGTTGATGCGCCGCCCGTTTGCCTTGACGGGGCTTTCGCCGTCCTTGACGCGGATAGGCGTATGTCCGTTGATGATGCGCGCGCCGGGCACTTCGCCAAGGCCGTATTCGCGCAGCACGCGCAGGCAGCCCTCCTCCTCGTCGCAGTGGCGGTAATAGGGGTTCATGGGCTCCTTCCAGGTTTCCTGATTTACCAAAAAGGCGCGCTCAAAGGTTTTGATGGCGCGGCCGCATACGGGCGAGTTTTCGCCGCACCACAGGTACCACATGAAATCCACCGCCGAAGGGATGCGCTGGAAGTACGCCGCGCGGGCAATCTGCTCGCAGCGATCCATTAGCGATTTTCCCGAATACACCGAGCCGGACAGCTCCATCTTGGCAAAGGCGCCGCCCTCCGTCATGGGCACGCAGCCATGGAAGATGAGCAGCTCGTTGCAGACGCGGTACATGCTGCCCGCCTGGTAAAGGAACGCCACATGCTTTTGCAGATGATCGCTATGCAAAAACGCCTCCTTGAGCTCGTCCATCAGGGCCCGCTCGGCGGGGGTGAGGGCGTAGGGCGCGTCGGGCACAAGGGTGGTAAGCGGCATGGGCTTTACTTCGGAAACAATGCCGTCCACTTCAAGGCTGGCGGGGCTGCCCACAAGCAGGTGCAGCTTTTTGCGCGCCTCCATGCGGTATTCGGGATGGCGGTCTATCAGCTGCCCCTCAAGCTTAAACATGATTACCGTAATGGCCAGCGTGAGCGCATCGCCAAGCGGCATGCCCGCGTAGGCGCTTTGGGCAAAGGCCATTAGCGGCCGCAGGCTTACGCCGTAGCCGCTTTCCAGAATGGTGGTGTTGCCGTGCGCCAAACAGTTGCGAATCACCGCCGCGATGCAGGCCTCGTTGCCGCAGCCCGCGCCCATCCACAGAATGTCATGGTTGCCCCATTCAAAATCCACGCAGTGGTGCGCCATGAGCAAATCCAGGATGCTATCCGCGCGCGGCCCGCGGTCAAACAGGTCGCCCACGATGTGCAGGCGATCCACCGCCAGCCGCTTGGCAAGCGAGCACAGGGCCAGCACAAACTCATCCCCGCCATCCAACCTAAGAAGCGTATCGATAATTTGCTGGTGGTAGCGCTGCTGGCTGTTATCCTCATCGTCCTGGGCGTGCAAAAGCTCGTCCAGCACGTAGGCGTAGGCTGAGGGCAGCGCCTTGCGCACCTTGGAACGCGTGTATTTGGAGGAAAGCACCCGGTTGAGCAGGATGAGGCGGCCAAGCATCTGGCGGTACCACTCGTCCGTCAGCTGGCCGTTTTGGCGCAAAAGCTCCAGCTTTTCCTCGGGATAATAGATCAGGGTGAGGAAATCGTCAATCGCCTCCGGGCCGATATCCTTAAGGAACAGCGCCTCGGCCTTCTCGCGGATGACGCCGGAGCAGTTGTTCAGGATGTGGCAAAACGCCTCGTATTCGCCGTGCACATCGCTGATAAAGTGCTCCGTGCCGCGCGGCAGGTTCAAAATGGCGCACAGGTTGATGATTTCCGTGAGCACGGTTTGCTCGGTGGGGTATTGCTCCGCCAGAAGGCTTAACAGCTCGTCGTTCATGGCGGTATGTTCAAGCATAAAAAGCTCCTTTCCCTTCTGTACGGTGAAAAGCGGCGGTTTTGCGCGCCCCGCCTTACACGGTTAATTCCTGCTTTTCGCCCAGCACGTTGCGGTTGGCGTCCAGCAGGGGAAGAATCAGCTCGCTTAGGAATTCCTCCACCTGCTCCTTGCTGCGGCCGATGAAGTTGGCGGGCTCCAATATGGCCTCTACCTCCTCGCGGGTGACCATGAAGGCGGGATCGGCCACAATGCGGTCGATCAAATCGTTTTTGCCGCCCTCCTCCTTTACCACGCGGGCCGCGGCCTGGCTGTGCACGCGCAGCTTTTCGTGCAAAAGCTGGCGGTCGCCGCCCTTTTTGACGGCGTCCATCATGATATTCTCGGTGGCCATGAAGGGCAGCTCGTTCATCACGCGCGCGCGCACCACCTTTTCGTACACCACCAGGCCGTCGCATACGTTCATCATGATGTTCAAAATGGCGTCCACGCCCAGGAAGGCCTCGCTCACGGCGATGCGGCGGTTGGCGCTGTCGTCCAGGGTGCGCTCAAACCATTGGGTGCCGGCGGTTACGGCGGCGTTAAGAGCGTCCACCATCACATAGCGGCTCAGGGAGGAAATGCGCTCGCTGCGCATGGGGTTGCGCTTGTAGGGCATGGCGGAGGAGCCGATCTGCTTGGCCTCGAAGGGTTCCTCCATCTCCTTAAAGTTTTGCAGAAGGCGCATATCGTAGCTGAATTTGCTGGCGGACTGCGCAATGCCGGACAGGGTGCTTACCACCATGTAGTCCATTTTGCGGCTATACGTTTGCCCGCTTACGGGCACCACGCGCGCAAAGCCCATTTCGGCTGCGATATCCTGCTCGATTTGCTTAATGCGCTGGCTGTCGCCGCCCAACAGCTCCACAAAGCTGGCCTGGGTGCCGGTGGTGCCCTTGCTGCCAAGCAGCGCCAGGGTGTCCATGCGGTGCGTAAGCTCCTCGTAATCCATATACAGCTCGTTAAGCCACAGCGTGGCGCGCTTGCCCACGGTGGTTAGCTGCGCGGGCTGCAAATGGGTGTAGGCCAGGGCCGGCAGCCCCTTGTAGCGGCTGGCAAACCGGGCCAAAAGATCCATCACGTTCAGCAGCTTGCGGCGCACGATCTCCAAGCCCTGCTTCATGATGATCACATCGGTGTTGTCGCCCACATAGCAGCTGGTGGCCCCCAGGTGAATGATGCCCTTGGCCTTTGGGCACTGCAAGCCGTAGGCGTATACATGGCTCATTACGTCGTGGCGGCATTCGCGCTCGCGGCGCTGAGCGTCCTCGTAGTTGATATCGTCCTTGTGGGATTCCAGCTCGGCGATCTGCTCGTCGGTAATGGGCAGGCCCTGCTTTTGCTCCGCGCGGGCCAGGGCGATCCATAGCCTGCGCCAAGTGCGGAATTTATTGTCCTCGGAGAAAACGAACTGCATTTCCGGGCTGGCATACCGGGTGGAAAAAGGGCTGATATAGCGGGAATGGTCGGCCATGGTGCATCCTCCTGTCAGCAATGCTTCAATTGATTATACCACAAATTTTCCTCTTGACAAACCCACCCGCCTCCGCTATGATAATTTGCAAACGCGATGACCGGGCATGGCTGTTACGGCACGCACCCAAAGAGAGGCGCTGGCAGGTGGAAAGGCGCTGGGCGGCGGACGGCTTCTCTCCCGCGAGCGGCCGGCGTGAACCAAGTAGCGCCGGACGGGCCGGCCCGTAACAGCGCAGAGCGGGGGCAGTTGGCTGCCTCAAGCGAAGTGGTACCGCGGAAGCAGCGCTTTCGTCTTCGAGTGGAGGACGAGGGCTTTTTTTATTGCCCGCGGGATGAGCAACATTTTGATAGGGGGACGAACGCATGGCTTTTGTACCGACGCTGGATCTGCATGAAAATACGCTGCCTGGGCTGCTTAGGAGGAATGCGAACCGACTGCCGGATAACGATTGCATCGTTGCCCCGGAATTTGGCGTGCGGTGGAGCTGGCGCGAGTTTGACCGCCGCACCAGCGAGGTGGCGCGCGGCCTGTACGCCATGGGCATTCGCAAGGGCGACCATGTGGCTATCTGGTCCACCAACACGCCGGAATGGGTGCTTACCATGTTTGGCTCGGCCAAGCTGGGCGCCATTCTGGTTACGGTAAATACCAACTATAAGCAGTTTGAGCTAAACTATCTGCTCAATCAGAGCGATACCAAGATGCTCATTATGACCGCGGGCGTAAAGAATAACGACTACATCAGCCATATCACAGGCCTGGTGCCTGCGCTGAATACGGAAACGCCGGAAAACATCTCCTGCAAGCAGCTTCCCTTTTTAAAGCGCGTGGTGCTGATTGGCCAAAGCGAGAAAAAGCCTATGGGCATGAGCCGGTTTGAGGATATTTACGAGGCCGCCAAAGCCGTGCCCGACAGCCTGGTGGAGGAAAGCATCGCCGGGCTGGATACGCATGAAACCATAAACATGCAGTACACCAGCGGCACAACGGGCTTTCCCAAGGGCGTTATGCTCACCCATTACAACATTACCAATAACGGCCAGTTCCTGGGCGACTGCATGAAGCTTACCGAGGAGGACAGGCTGCTGATTGTGGTGCCGCTGTTTCACTGCTTTGGCTGCGTGCTGGGCATGATGAGCTGCCTGACGCACTGTACCACCATTGTGCTGATGGATCATTACCACCCTTTGCGTGAAATGGAGATTCTGCAAAACGAGCGCTGCACCGCCGTGCACGGCGTGCCCACCATGTTCATTGGCATGCTGGAGCACCCGGATTTTGATAAATTTGACTTTAGCCGCATGCGCACGGGCATTATGGCGGGCAGCCCGTGCCCTATCAAAACCATGCGCGAGGTAACCGGGAAAATGCACCTTAGCGAGCTGACCATTACCTATGGGCAGACGGAATGCAGCCCCGGCATGACCATGAGCCGCACGGACGATCCGCTGGAGCTGCGCGTAAGCACGGTGGGCAAGCTGCTGCCCCACACGGAGGGAAAGATCATTAACCCCGAAACGGGCGAGGAAGCGCCGCGCGGCGTGCCGGGCGAGATTATAACCCGCGGCTATCATGTAATGAAGGGCTACTATAAAATGCCCGAGGCGACCCGACAGGCCATTGACGAAAACGGCTGGCTGCACACCGGCGACATCGGCACCATGGATGAGGACGGCAATTTCCGTATCACGGGCCGCTTGAAGGACATGATTATCCGCGGCGGCGAGAATATCTACCCGCGCGAGATTGAGGAGTTCCTCTACACCCATCCCGCCGTGAGCGACGTGCAGGTGGTGGGCGTGCCGGATGAAAAATACGGCGAGGAGGTGTGCGCCTGCGTGATTTTGAAAAAGGAATGCCAGGCCACCCAGGAAGAGCTGATTGCGTTTGTGAAGGCTGGATTGAGTAAATTCAAGGCCCCGCGCTATGTGCTACTGATGGACGCCTTCCCCATGACGGCCAGCGGCAAGATACAAAAGTTCAAGCTGCGCGAAATGGGCGTGGAGCTGCTTGGCTTGCAGGCCGCCGCGAATATCGAAACCGCGTGATGCGGCGTTGCCTTTGACAGCGCTTTTTAGGCCTATGCCGGAGGCTGGCGAATACGCTTGCTGACAGGCTGAAGCGTTAACAGGGGCGTTTCACAATCCAGTAGGCATATAGTGAACCAAGCTGCGTGCGCGCCTTCCCCGCCGCTGCGCGCATGGAGGCGCGCGCTGCGATGGGGCATCGGGCCGCTTGGTGCTGGCCTGCCGGAGCTGGCGCTCACCGTCCTGACCGCGCTGGCCTGCCGCCGGGGAGGAGGGGCGTTATGGAAAAGCAGGAAAGGCATTCTTGCTTCTATCAAAACAGGCTATGCGAATATTTCCCCTGCCACAAGGGCGTTGATGAGGCGGATTTTAACTGCCTGTTTTGCTACTGCCCGCTTTATGCGCTGGGAAGAAAATGCGGGGGAAACTACCACTACAATGAAAAGGGCGATAAGGACTGCTCGGCCTGCGTTTTTCCCCACCGAAGGGAGAATTACGACCGGGTGCTGGCGCGCTACCGCGACATCATGGATGTGGTGAGGCGAATCGACGGGGAGTGAGGAAGGCGTTTCCCCAATCGGGCGGCGACAACGTGAGCCTGGTATTTTCCGCCGCCCATACAGATGGGTTTGCTGTGGATAGGGGCATGGCTGCGGATGCGCCGGGCGCGCGTGGGAAAACGGCCGCCCTGGCGGTTTGCAGCGGCATAATTATGCATATCACAGGCCCGCGCTTGTTGGCCATATAGCAAAAGGCTGCCGTCCGGTGAAAACCGGCGGCAGCCCTTTGTGAAAGTTAGTCCTCAAGCTTTCCCGGAAGCGGGATGTGATCCAGCGATACCAAGGGGATGCCCTTGTACTCGCTGCGGCGCTCCCCCTCGGTGAGCGCGCAGGCGATAACGGCGATTTCAATGCCGATCTCCTTGGCCAAAGCCAGCACGGCTTCGATGGTGCCGCCTGTGGAAACCACATCGTCCAGGAAACACAGGCGCTTGCCCTGGAAGGCGGAATACTTTTCCTTGCCAATCCACAATTCCTGCTGGCCGTGCGTGGTGATGGATTCCACCGTTACGCCCTTGGGCTCAATCATGAAGGCCTTGCGGCTTTTGCGCAACTCCAGATAGCGCGGATACCCCGCGCTGATGGCCTGCGCCAGGCCGCAGGACTTGGTTTGTACGGTTACAAAGCCGTCAAAATCATAGGGGGCCAGCTTTTTGGCGAGCTCCGCCGCGGCTACGCGGTTCCACTCGGCTTCGCCCGTCATGTCGAAGGAATAGATGTAGAAGCCGCCGCCCAAATCCAGCATGGGAAGGTCAACGGAAAACTGGGGGGAAAGGAAAACGCGATGGGTGCTAGGCCAGTCGTTGCGCATGGCGTCCTCCTTACACAAGGCCCACATAAACGCCCAGATAGCGCACCAGCACGCCTACCACCATGCCCAGGAAGGGGTTTTTGGACCAGGCCGTTACGCCCAGGGCGATGTAGCCGCTCATGGAGTTTTCGGACTGGGTAACGGTGGTGAGGTTGGGCGCGAAGGTGAGGGCGAAGCCGATTACCAGCAGGAAGCCGGAGATGCTTTGCGCGGGCAGGTACTTGCCCAGGCGGCCAATTAAGCCCAGCAGCACCAATACGCCCATCGCTAGCATGAACACGATGCCGCACGCCACCGGCCAGGGCGCGCCCGCCGTGCCGGAGATGATGGCCTCGATGGGCGGGCCGCCGAACAGCGCGCTGGGAACGTCCGCCAGGGAGTTGATGATGGAAAGGTGATCGTAGTTCTGGCTGGTTCCGGCGATGCTGGCGGTGATGCCGCCAAAGGAGATATTCGCGCCGATGTTGAGCATCATCAGGCTAAGCGCGCCCAGCACCACGGACAGGTTCAGCGTGGGCTTGATCAGCTTGAAATCGCTCCAGTACGCCTTTTTCCAGAAGCGCCATTCAGCGCTCATTTCCATGGCTTCGCGGCCTTCCTCCACCAGGGTGGACAGGTCCACGCGGCGCTTTTGCAGGAACAGGAAATCCGCCGTGGATATGGCGACGGAAATGAAGATGGTCCATACCACCTTGTTGCCATCGTTCAGGAAGAGGGCGTAGGCGATGATGGCGGATACGATGGATACCAGCGTGGTGCGCTTTTCCTGGCCGAACATATCCCAGGATACGCCGGCAAGGATCAGGCCCACGCCGCTCATCATGCCGGCAACAACGGCCTGGCCGGCAAAATCAGCGATTTTAGTAACGCCGCCAAACAGGCCCAGAATTACCATGAGCACGGCCGCCAGCAGGATGGAGCTTACGTTGTTGCGCAGATTCTTTTTTACGCTGGCAACGGTGATGGTTTCAGCCTGGCTGGAAATGGGGGTGACGGAACCGGTGAGCAGGTTGCCAAACGCGCCCACCAGGTACGCAAAGCCGGCGGGCTTGAGCGCGAAGCCGCGCGCCTGCGCGTAGAGCAGCTGCGGAACGCCGTTGATGATAACGGCGATGACCGCCAGCACGAAGGGGCCCAGGTTTGCCAAGAATTCCAAATGAATCACCTCTTTGAAGGATTAGCCGATTGAGTATACAACAAATCCTAGGAAATGACAATAGTTTTTCCGAACGAAAATGAAGAATGCCGGATAAAAATTCGGAAAAACAGCAAAACCGCCGTTTGGCGTACACCGCAGGCCATTGCAGATGGGACGCATGGTTTTACGTTTTGTTCATATCTGCCGGGAAGGAATAATCTTCCCCCATGTCGAATATCCTATATACATTCAAAAGCGAGCGTCCATAGCAAACCTCAGGGCAGGTCCTTCCTGCCTATAAACGGAAAGGAGCGTGGTACCATTGGCACACGCGTCGGCTTTTTCATCTTTTCCAAAGAGGCTGAACTGAACGATAAAGGAGTACCGCTATGAAAACGACCATCACCGCCAAAAATATGAATGTGACCACCGGCATTACCGAGCGCGTTATGAAAAAGACCTCCAAGATGGAGCGCTATTTAAACCCCAATACGGAGATTTTTGTGCGCCTGACCCGTGAAAAGAACAACCGCCGCACCTGCGAAATTACCGTGCCCTTTGAAGGCGTGGTGTTGCGCGCCGAGGCCAGCAACGATGATAACCTCTACGTAAGCATCGACCAGGCCCTGGCCAAGCTGGAGCGGCAGATCCACAAGCATCGCACCAAGCTGGGCAAGCGCCTGCGCGAGGACGCCTTCAGCCCCAAGGAGCTGGAATACGACGCCGATACCGCCGAGGCGGTGGAAGCGCCCACGGAGGCCCCCAAGGTTGTGCGCCATAAGACCTTCCCCGTTAGGCCTATGAGCGTGGAGGACGCGGCCCTGCAAATGGAGCTGCTGGGACACAGCTTCTTCGTATTTGTGAATGTGGAAACCGACCGTACCAACGTGCTTTACCTGCGTAAGGACGGCGATTTGGGTTTGATGGAGCCGGAGGCCTAAAGCGGATGGCCGTTGCATAAAAGATACCATTGCCCCGGCGCGAATGGCCGCGCCGGGGCTCTTTGTGTGCAAAGGGAGATTGCTATTTGCCCGCAAAAGGCGTATGATGGGTTGCGAAGGAGCTGAGCTGCAATGAACGATTTGGCGGTAGCCCTGCGCAAGCGTCTGCATCAAATTCCCGAGCCCTCCGGCGCGGAATGCCAAACGCGGGCCATGCTGATTGATTTTTTGAAAAGCCATACGTCGCTTGAGGTAAGGAACATGGGCACGTGGCTGTATGCCGCCCACCGCGAGGGAGAGGGGCTGCCCGGCGTTATGCTGCGCGCCGACATGGACGCGGTGAACGGGCCCAACGGCGCGGCGTTTCATGGCTGCGGGCACGACGGCCACTGCGCCAACCTGGCGGCGCTCGCTTTGGCCTGCGAGGGGCGGACGTTTGGAAAAAACCTGTTCTTTTTGTTTCAGCCTGCGGAGGAAACAGGGGCGGGCGCGCGCGAATGCTTGGCGCTGTTTGAGAGCGAGCGCATCGACGCGGTATATGGCATGCACAACCTGCCGGGCTTTGCGAAGGGAGAGGTGCTGGTGCGAAGCGGCACGTTCGCCTGCGCCTCCAAGGGGCTAATGCTGCGCTTTACCGGCAGGCAATGCCATGCCGCCTACCCTGAAACGGGCGTGAACCCCGCCCGCGCAATGGCCCAGCTGGTAACGGAGCTGGATGCGTTAACCGGGCCTGTGCAAAACGAGCTGGCGCTGTGTACCCTTGTGCATATGCGCGTGGGAGAGCGCGCGTTCGGCGTATCCGCGGGCGAGGGCGAGCTGGCGCTCACGCTGCGGGCAGAGCGGCTGGAAGCGCTGGAAGCGTTGGAAACGCGCATTGTCAGCCGTGCGCAGGCGCTTTGCCGGGAGCAGGGCCTTGCGCTGGAAACCGCCGAGGCGGATGCATTCCCGGATACGCGCTGCCGCGAAGCGGATGTGGAGCGTTTTTCCGCTTGCGCGGTCAATGCCGGCCTCAGGGTGGAGCGCCTGGAAAAGCCCATGCGCTGGAGCGAGGATTTCGGCTGGTATTTGAAGCAGAAGCCGGGCGTGTTTTTTGGCATAGGCGCGGGTGAGGAGCATGCCCCGCTGCACACGCCTGAGTATGAATATGACGACGCGCTGATCGATACCGCCGTGCGGGCGTTCCTGGCGGCGATTGAGAGTGCGAAGGAGCATATGGGATGAGGTTTGCAAGCAATGCGCATACCCACAGCGCCTATTGCGATGGCAAAGATACCGTGCCTGAGATGATCCGGGCCGCGCAGGCGCTGGGGTTCCAAAGCCTGGGGTTTTCCGGGCATGCCTGGCAGGGCTTTGACGCTTGCTACGCGATGACGCAGGAGGGGCAGGCGGCCTATCTGCGGGAGATACGGGCCTTGCAGCGCAAGCGCGAGCCCGGCATGCCGCGCCTGTGGGCGGGGCTTGAGCTGGACGGCATGGCGATGGAGGCCTGCCGCAGGGCCATAGACGGGTTTGATTATGTGATAGGCTCCACGCATTATTTGACGCTGGATTTCCATGGCGCGCCCGTTGCCGTGGACGGGGATGCGGACAGGCTGCGCCGCTATGTGGACGAGGCGTTCCAAGGCGATGGCCTGGCCATGGCGCGGCGGTATTATGAGCTGCAAACCGAGGCGCTTCTGCGCGACCGACCTGCGGTGATTGGGCACTTTGACCTGGTGCGCAAGCATGCCGCCCGGGCCCGCCTGTTTGACGAAGCAGACCCGGCCTACCAAACGCTTGCGCTTGACGCGCTGGAGCGCGCCTTTTCCTGCGGCGCGGCGCTGGAGGTGAACACGGGCGGCATGGCGCGCGGCTACCTGCCCACGCCCTATCCCACGCGGGCGCTTTTGTGCGCGTGGCGGGAAATGGGCGGCCGGGTGACGGTTACATCCGACTGCCACAACGCGCGCTATCTGGACTACGCCTTTGACCAGGCGCTCGCGCTTGTGCGCGAGGCTGGCTTTCAAAGCGTTGAAATGCTGGGAACGCGGGATGCGCTTTGGAATACGGTGGAGCTGTAAAGCATGGGAGGCGCGGAAGGATGGACTATCGAACCCTTGGGGAGGAGGACGCGCAGGCGCTGTGGCGGATGATGTGCGCGCTTGACAGGGAAACCTCCTTTATGATGTATGAGCCGGGCGAGCGCGAGGAAACCTCCTCGCCATTGACAGTACAGGCGCGCATTCGCGGCGCGGTTGCCAGAGGCGATTTTCTGCTTGCGGCCGAAATGGACGGCGAAATCGTCGGATATCTTTGGGCGGAACGGGGCGCGTTGCGGCGCGCCGCGCATTCGGCCTATATCGTTGTTGGCGTATTGCAAAGGGCCAGGGGAAAAGGAATTGGGACGCAGCTCTTTGCCCGCATGGAGGCATGGACGTTAGAGGCGGGCGTAACGCGCCTGGAGCTTACCGTTGAGTGCGAAAACGAAGCGGCCCTGCGCCTGTACCGAAAATGCGGCTTTGAAACGGAGGGCCTTAGGAAAAGAAGCATGCTTGTGAACGGAGCCTATGTGGACGAACAGTATATGGCAAAGCTGTTGTGACATGCATAGGCAAAGCAAAACCGGGCGCGCCCAAAGGGGCGCGCCCGGTTTTTTGGTATCCCGATTAGTTCATGCGATCCTCATATACCTTGGCGTTGGCGTCGCTTACCCACTGCTCAACGGCGGCGGTATAGGCTTCCTCCTGCTTGTTGGCAAGCAGCTCGCCTTCCAAAACGTCCTTTACGCTGTCCAGGCCAACCTCGCCTTCAACGGCGTCGCTCACGTACTTGAGGATGTGGATGCCGTAGCTGCTGCGCACAGCCTCGCTCACATCGCCAACCTTTCCAAGCGCCATGGCCGCGTCGCGGAACTCCGTAACCCAGTTGGTGCTATCCGAGCTTACAGGATAGCCGTTCTCCTTGGCGGGAGAGGTTTGCATGCCGGTATCCTGGCCATATTGCTCCATCAAAGCGTCAAAGTCCTCGCCAGAAGCAAGCTTTGCAAGCACCTCGTCCACGGTGGGCTGAATGGCGGCGTAAGCGGCTTCCTTGGCAGAATCCAGCTTGGTTTGCAGCTCGGCGATCTCGCCGGTAAGGCGCTCCTTGGTTTCTGTGAGGGCGGCGCGGTTCTGGGCGGTGGCCTCGTCGTAGGCGGAGGCGTCCTCGCCAAGGTCGCTTAGGGAGCTTTCGGCGGTCGCCAGCTCGCTGTTTTTGGAGGTGAGCTGGCTTTGCAGGTCGTTGATGGCGGTGTTGTCCTCATCGGTAAACTTGATAAGGATGTTCTTTACAAAGCGGTAACCGGCGGGCACATAGTATATGGTGGAGCCGTTTTGAACGTCCGTGCCGTAGGTGGAGGGATTGTTGCCGTAATTGGTCATGGCCTCGCTCACACGGGCGCTGTACGCGCTTTCAAGCTCCTCCTGCGTTACGGCCACGTCTTTGACGACCTCGCTGCGCAGCTTTTCGCGGGCCTTGGCAGTTTTCTGGGAATCAAGCAGCTCATCCTTGGTGGGGTAGCCCAGCTCGGCCATCTTGGCCTCGATGGCCTTGTCCAGCTCCTCGCCGGTGAGCTCGGTATCGGCAAAGTAGCCGCTCTTTACGCTGCTGGTATAGGTGTCCCAGGCGCTGTCCGCGCTTTCCTGAACCTCGCTAAGCTCGTCCGCAGTGAGCTCGTCCATTCCCATCTCCGCCGTCTTTTGCGAAAGGACAGCGTCCTGAATCAGGTTTTCGATGGCGCTGGAACGCGCGGAGGAAATGCTGGATTCGCTGGTGCGGTCAAAGCTCATGCCGTAGAGATAGTATACATATTCCTGATAATCCAGCATGGCTTCGGTTTGCTCGGCCACCTCGGCCTTGGTGATGGTCTTGCCAGCCACCTCAATGATGGTGGTCTGCTTGTCCACTTCCTCATCCTTTACAATCAGGGAACAGCTGCTGGTCGCAACCAGGGCGATTACCAGCAGGAATACCAGGATAACACGCTTGCGCATGATCATTCTCTCCAATCATTCTAATCTGCATAATGGCGCTTTCAACATTATAACCGATGAAACCCTTGACAGCAAGTGCTTTTTAAGAAGTTCACGCCATATTCACATCCATAGCGGAGGCCTTACAGCCGCCATGCCAGCAGCGTTTCGCCCGTTTCCAAGGCCTTTATGGTAAACGCGCCGTCCTCATATACCATGTAGCTTTTGGGCTGCCCCTCCTTGGGAAGGGCGGCGGAGCCGGGATTGAGGTAGGTGTAATCCCCCTGGGGAATGGCGCAGTGCACGTGCGTATGGCCGTGAATGAGCACATCGCCGGGACGGTGGGGCGGCGGGCATTCCGTGTTGAACAAATGCCCGTGGGTTACAAAGGCGCAACGCCCGTTTTCAAGCGGCAACAGGGCGTAGTCCGCCAGAATGGGAAAGGCGAGCACCATTTGGTCCACCTCCGCGTCGCAATTCCCGCGCACGCACAGCGGGGCGATAGGGCTGTGGTTGAGCAGCTCTATCACCTCCTTGGGCGCGTAACGGTGCGGCAGGTCGTTGCGGGGGCCATGGTAAAGCAGGTCGCCCAGCAAAAACAGGCGGTCCGCCCGCTCGGTTTCCACGCGGGCGAGCACCCTTTCCGCGGCGGAAGCGCTGCCATGCAAATCTGACGCAAACAAAATCTTCATGCCTCGTCCATCCCTTCAAGCTCCAGAATCACAGGGCAATGGTCGCTGCCCATGACCGTATCGTCAATATCGGCTGTGCGAACGTTGGGCGCGATGCGGCTGCTTACCAGGAAGTAGTCGATACGCCATCCAATGTTGCGTTCTCTGGAGCGCATCATATAGCTCCACCAGCTGTAACGGTCCGTTTCGTCCGGGTGCAGCAGGCGGAAGCTGTCCACAAACCCGCGTTCAAGCAGGGCGGTCATCTTGTCGCGCTCCTCGCGGGTAAAGCCGGCGTTTTGCGTATTCGTCTTAGGGTTCTTCAGGTCGATTTCCTTATGGGCCACGTTCATGTCGCCGCATACCACCACGGGCTTGTTCTGATCCAGCGCGCACAGGTAGGCGGCAAAGGCGTCCTCCCAGGCCATGCGGTAGGAAAGGCGCGTAAGCTCCCGCTGGCTGTTGGGCGTGTATACCGTAACCAGGTAGAAGCGGCTGAATTCCAGCGTGATCACACGGCCCTCATGGTCGTGCTCCTCGATACCGATGCCATAGCTCACGCTTAGCGGCGTATGCCTTGTAAAGATGGCCGTGCCGGAATAGCCCTTTTTTTCGGCGCTGTTCCAGTACTGCTGGTAGCCCTCAGGCGCAAAATCCGCCTGGCCGGGCTGCATTTTGGTTTCCTGCAAGCAAAACATATCCGCGCCGCTTTGGGCAAAATAATCGCCAAAACCCTTGGTAAGGCAGGCGCGCAGGCCGTTTACATTCCATGAGATCAACCGCATGGGCCAATCCTCCTTCTCCTTTGCTTGGTTTTCAGCCCTCCACGCGCAGCAGGCTTTCCACGGTGGCCACATCGGGCGTGATTTCCAGGATAGCCTGCTGCATGGCCTGCTCGCTGGCCTCATGGGTAATGAACACCAGCGTTACGTGCCCGCCGCCGCGCGCGCCCTTTTGCTGCATGGCGGCAATGCTTACGCCATGGTTGGCAAAGGTTTGGGCAATGCGGCTTAGCACGCCGGGGCGGTCCTGCGCCAGCATGCGGCTGTAAAAGGCGCAGCGCCAGTCCGTGTTGTTTTGAAGGGCCACGGTGGGGTTAAGCTCGTTTTCAAAGGTGGGGTAGAGATGCTTCTGGGCGGAGGCGGCGCGCACCAGGTCGCTTACAATGGCGCTGGCCGTGGGAAGATCGCCCGCGCCGCGGCCCATGAACATCATATCGCCGCAGGCGTGGCCGTTTAAGAATACGGCGTTGAACGCGCCCGAGATATTGGCCAGAGGATGCTCGTTTTTAATGAAGGTGGGGTGCACGCGCGTTTCCACCTTGAGGCCGTCGCGCTTGGCGATGGCCAACAGCTTCAGCGTGTAGCCAAGCTCCTGGCCGCAGCGGATATCCTCGGCCTGCACCTGGGTGATACCCTCCACATATACGTTTTCAAACGGCACGCGGCCATGGAAGGCCAGGCTGGCCAGAATGCTGAGCTTGTAGGCGGCGTCCAGGCCCTCCACGTCGCTGCTGGGGTCAGGCTCGGCCAGGCCCAGGCGCTGTGCGTCCCTAAGCACGTCGGCGTATTCCGCGCCCTCCTTACTCATGCGGGTAAGGATATAGTTGGTGGTGCCGTTGACGATGCCGTAGATATAATGGATGCGGTTGGCTTGCAGGCTTTCCTCCAGCGTATGGATGATGGGGATGGCCCCGCATACGGCGGCCTCGTAATACAGGCCCGCGCCGCTCTTTTTGGCGGCCTTTTGCAGCTCATGCCAGTGCAGGGCAAAGGCGACCTTGTTGGCCGTTACCACCGTTTTGCCGCGTTCCAGCGCGGCGGTGATCCACTGGTGCGCGGGCTCCTCGCCGCCCAGAAATTCCAGCACAATGGAAATTTCCGGGTCGTCAATCACATCCTGCGCACGGGTGGTGAGCACGCCGGCGGGCAGGTCGATGTCACGGTGCTTTTCCAGGCTGCGCACCAGCACGCGCCGTACCTCGAAGCGCAGCCCTGTGCGGTGGGCGATCTCCTTGGAAAAGCCGCTCAAAAGCCGCCATACGCCGCCGCCCACGTTGCCGCAGCCCAGGAAGCCGATTTTGACTGTTCTTTCCATGCTGTTCTTCCTTTCCGTAAGCGCGTCAGCGGTTGCGCTCATAAATCAGGCGCAGGCCCTTGAGGGTCAAAATGCCGTCCAGTTTGTCGATGATGCCGTCCTCCTCGGCCACAAGGCGGGCCATGCCGCCGGTGGCTACCACCAGCGCGTTTGGCGCGCCAAGCTCCTTGCGGAAGCGCTGCACCAGGTAATCCACCTGGCCGATGTAGCCGTAAATCACGCCCGCCTGAAGATTTGTAACCGTGGTGCGGCTGATCACATGCTCCGGGCGCACCAGCTCAAAGCGGGGCAGCTTGGCCGTGCCGCTCACCAGCGCCTCGCTGGTAAGCTTAAGGCCCGGGCAGATGCACCCACCCGCGAACGCGCCCTGGCGGTCAATCGCGCCAAAGGTGGTGGCAGTGCCAAAATCGATAAATACGCAGGGCCCGCCGTATTCAGCCTGCGCGGCCACGGCGTTGGCAATACGGTCGCTGCCCAGCTCGCGCGGGTTTTCGTACTTGAGGTTGATGCCTGTTTTGATGCCCGGCGCAACGATCATGGGCGTTTTGCCGAAGTAGTTTTTGCACATATGCTCCAGCGTAAAATTGACCGTTGGCACCACGCTGGACATTACAATGCCTTCCACCACGCGCATGGAAAGCCCGGCATGGGCGAACAGGCCTGTCAAAATCAGGCCGTATTCATCGGAGGTGTAGGTGGGATTGGTTGAGATACGCCAGTATTGCTTCATCTCCGTGCCGTCAAACAGCGCCGTTTTGATGTTGGTATTGCCAACGTCCATGGTAAAGATCACGGTACCACTTCCTTTGCCGCGCTTTTGGAATCACCCGCGCCGGGCGCGGCGCGTAACGGCTTCTACCGCCGCCTTGATCACCGGCACGATCACCGCCGCCACGATTGCCTCGCCAATGCCGTTGGGAAGGCCCACCGCCGCCACCAGCCACGTACCCGCGTTGTTCATATAAGCAGCCTCCACCCCGCCGGCGGCGACCATTTCGTTAAGCAGGGCGGTGAGATCGGCGCCATAGATCACCAGCAGCGTGCCCAGGCACAGCACCGTATTGGCGAGGGAGCCAAACGCCGAGGCCACCGCCGCGCCCAGCTTATCGCTTACGGCGCTTGGGCGCACAAGCTTTTTCCAAAGCAGATATACCCCCAGCGCAACCAGCGGCACCACCATGCGCGGCACAATGCTGATAAGCGGGTTGCGGAAAAACAGCGTAAGCCCCACCGCGCCGGAGCTCCATGCGTTGATAAAGCTGCAAACGCCAAACACCAGCCCCACAAACAGCCCTACCAGCGGGCCCTCCACCAGCGCGGCTAGGATCACGGGCAAATGCACTGTAGTGGCGTGAAGCAGCGGCGGGGGCAGGGGGATCATTCCGATGGGGGTAAACGCGAGCACGGCGGTAACCGCGCCCAGCATGGCGGCCGTAACCATTTTGCGCACTGCAAGGCTTTGTTTCTTCCGGGATACGTTTTTGGTTGTCATAGTTTCGTTCCTCCGTTCGAGTTCTTTTGGGATACCCGACGATACCTGGGAAGGGAAAGGGGCATGGATAAGGCCGCGTCCGCCTCGCGGGGATGGCGGCGCGCCTTGCAAGCATTATATAGCCTAAAGAAAGGATTGTAAAGGGCTTCAGGCTTCCTTTTGTCCCAGCCTGGCCCAGAGGCGGAAGGTCATGGGCCACAATACGCCGCCCGTTACCGCCATAACGAAGTAGCGGATGCCATGGGTGAACAGCGCGCCGCCAAAGAGGGCGGCAAGCACGGGCTTGAGGCCCACGCGCACGGCCATTACCAGCGCGAGGCCGGCGATCAGCTTCAAAAGCTGCGCCCACCATACGGCGCGGGTTTCAAAATGCGTGTGGCGCGCATCGGCCCACAGCGCCAGCCACAGCCCCGCGCAGGTGCCAAACAGCGTCCACGCGGCCTTTTGGCCGTCTGCGTCAAAGGAGGCCACGTTGGCTTCCCGCACGGGGGCAAGCAGCACGTAGGCAAGCAGCGCCGCCGCAAAGGCCGCAATACCCGCGCCCAGCAGCAAAACGCCATGGGGCCGCGCCTCGGCGCGGTCAAACAGCCAAACCATGCCAAGCACCGTAATAACGCCCGTCGCCAGCGATACGCCCACATCCAGCGGCGTGTGCACGCCCAGGTACATGCGCGAAAGGCCTACCAGCAGCACCGTGGCTACGCACAGGGCAGTTACCCAGCGCCTTTTGGCCCATACCGCCAGCACGCCAAATACCGTGGCGGCGGATTGGGTATGCCCGCTGGGAAAGGAATAGCCGGAGGCGCCCTCGCGCGCAGCTTCCACGATGGTGAAACCGGGATCCAGCACCCAGGGGCGCGGAATGAGGAAGATCGCCTTTAGCAGCTGGTTGAGCGCGGTACCCGCCACCCCTATCATCAGAAAGCGGAAACCCCATTTTTTGCTGAAGCACCACAGGATGACGAGCCCGGCAACCATAAAAACGGTTTCCTCGCCCAAGAGGGTAGCAAGCGCGCCCAATTTGTCCAGCACGGGCGTGCGGATGGATTCCAACAGCCTAAGAAACGGCATAAGCGCAGCCTCCCAACTCAAGTGTGTATTGAGTATAGCATGCGGGTGGAAGAAACTGCAAGCATGGAAAGACGAATATAAGAAGCGCCCGGCCTGCAAAAGCAGGCCGGGGCAAGCCGTCGAAAAAGCTCGCCTGCAGCGATCTTTTCCGCCGAGAGTTGCGCCGTTCGCCTACTCGCCTACGGCTCGCCGG
>URUF01000022.1 GCA_900550955.1 uncultured Eubacteriales bacterium
GTAGGCGAACGGCGCAAATCTCGGCGGAAAAGATCGCCGCAGGCGAGCTTTTTCGCCGCTTTGGAACGACTCCCGGAGGGAGCCGTTCCTTTTGCTATTGTGCCTGGTTTTCCATGGCCATATCCAAGGAGATGCGCAGCGCTTGTTCCACGCGGCGCATGCTTTCGGGCTCCAGCGCGCCGATACGCCTGAACAGACGGGTTTTTTCCAGGGTGCGCACCTGCTCGCACAGCACGGTGGATTCGCGCCACAGGCCGCCTTCCCCCCGCGGGATGCGCACATGCGTGGGCAGCGCCGGCTTGCCGGAGCTGCCAGTAAGCGGCACGGCAATCACCGTGGGCGCGTGCAGGTTGCCCAAATCGTTTTGTATAATCACTACCGGCCTGCGCCCGCCCTGCTCGCTGCCAATGACGGGGTCGAGCTCGGCCATATACAGGTCGCCTCGTTTCACGGTTGTTTCACGCTCCGGGCGGCGCTGCTTGGTATGATGATATCACGAAGCGTGCGAAAAGTAAAATGCTTTCGCCCGTTCCACGCCGCCCATACTCATCCTATGCGCATACTAGGGGTGGCGTGTGGGGCGAACCAAAGCGGCATATTTTGCACTTGCTTTTCAGAACATATGTTCCTATAATAGAAAAAGAACATATGTTCGCATTTCATGCATCCGGGGGGGGAAGGCGCTGTGGGCAAGGTGATTTTGCATGCCGATCTCAATAATTTTTATGCCTCCGTTGCCTGCGTGGACAGGCCGGAGCTATGCGAGGTGCCCGTGGCCGTATGCGGCGATCCTACCAAGCGGCACGGCATTGTACTGGCCAAAAACATGCCGGCCAAGCGCCTGGGCGTGCGCACGGGGCAGGTGATTTGGCAGGCGCGCCAGCTATGCCCCAACCTGCAAACCATCGCCCCGGATTTTGAGGAGGTGCTGCGCCTAAGCCACGTGGTTAGGGGCATCTTTGGCCGCTATACCAACCGCGTACAGCCCTTTGGCGTGGACGAGGCATGGCTGGATGTAAGCGGCCCGGATATGAGCATTGCGCAGGGCGAGCGCATCGCCAACCATATGCGCCATGCCGTGCGCGAGGAAACGGGGCTCACGCTTAGCGTGGGCGTAAGCGACAACCGCGTGTTTGCCAAGCTGGGCAGCGATTTGAAAAAGCCGGACGCGGTAAGCGTGATCTGCGATCAAAACCGCGCCACAGTGCTTGACCCGCTGCCGGTGGGCGAGCTGTTGTTTATCGGCCCGGCCACGGCGCGCAAGCTAAACGCCGTGGGCGTGTATACGGTTGGGCAGCTCGCCCAGGCGGACCCCATGGTGCTCAAGGGCCTGCTGGGCAAGACGGGGCTTATGCTAAGCGGCTTTGCCCATGGCAACGACGCCGCCGCGGTGCTTGAAACGAACGCGCAGCCCACAGTGAAAAGCGTGGGCAACTCCGTAACCGCCGCCCACGACATTGCCACGGAGCAGGACGCGCGCATCACCCTTGTGGGCCTGTGCGAAAGCGTGGCCTCGCGATTGCGCAAGCATGGGCTGTGCGGGCGCGTTGTGGAAGTAAGCATGCGCGACGCGGCGCTTGTGACCGCGACGCGCCAGGTTACGCTGGATTTTACCACGGATTGCAGCTACGATATCTTCGACGCGGCCTTTGGCTTGCTCAAGCAGCATTGGAATGGCAAAGCGCCGCTGCGCTCCATGGGCGTGTGCGTAAGCCGCCTGTGCCCCGCGGACGGCGCGGTGCAGCTTTCCTTTCTGCCGCAGGACGCGCGCCGCCAGCGCAACGCGGCGCTGGACCGCGCCGTGGACGCGATCCGGCAGCGTTACGGCCATGGCGCCATCCAGCGCGCGCTGATGCTTAGCGACCGCCAGCTTGGCGCAATCAACCCGGAAAAGGAGCATGTGCTGTGCCCGGAGCCGTATTTCCGTTAGCCTCCGGCCATGGCGTAATCCTCAATGCGGTCAATCTCCGCGCCCAGGAGGCGCAGCTTTTCAGGCAAATCCTGGTAGCCGCGCTCGATGTGGCCGGCGGGGTCCTGCAGGATGGTTTCGCCCATGGCAAGCATGCCGGCCAGCATCAGGGCCGCGCCCGCGCGCAGGTCGGTGCTTTTGACGATGCCGCCCTCCAGCGGCGTGCCGCCGTCCACCAAGGCCACGTTGTTTTCCACGCGGATGCGCGCGCCCAGGCGGCATAGCTCGGAAACGTGCATGAAGCGGTTTTCAAACACGGTTTCGTTAAGCAGGCTGGTGCCGTGGCAGCGCAGGGCCACCACCGTCATAGGCGCCTGCATGTCAGTGGGAAAACCCGGGTAGGCTAAGGTACGTACCTCAAACGGCGACAGGGCGCTGCCGCTCAAGCGGATGCCCGCCGGCGTTTCGCGAATGCCAACGCCCGTTTCCGCCAGCTTAAACAGCAGGGAGCGCAGGTGGTCGGCGCACGCGCCGCGCACCAGCACGCTGCCCTCCGTAATGGCGGCGGCGCACAGCAGCGTGCCCGCCTCCACCCTGTCCGGGATGGGCTGGTACACCGCGCCGTGCAGGCGCTCCACGCCCATAATGGTTACCGTGCCCGTGCCCGCGCCGCTGATGCGCGCGCCCATCTGGTTAAGGCAATTTGCCAGATCCACAATTTCGGGCTCCTTGGCCGCGTTTTCAAGCGTGGTGCAGCCGTTGGCCAGGGTGGCGGCCATCATCAGGTTTTCCGTTGCGCCCACGCTGGGCAAATCCAGGTACACGCGCGCGCCGGTGAGCCGCCCGCTCAGCTGCCGCATGCCGCCCAGCGGGTGCACCTGCGCGCCAAGCGCCTGAAGGCCCTTGATGTGCAAATCAATGGGCCGCTGGCCTATGGCGCAGCCGCCCGGCAGGCCCACGCACGCGCTGCCCGTGCGCGCCAGAATGGGCCCCAAAATCAGGATGCTCGCGCGCAGCTTGCGCATCTGCTCCTCGTGCCCGGGGCTTTGCGGCTGCATGGCGCATACGGAGATATCCGTGCCGCTGCGGCTGACCTCCGCGCCGCAATCGCGCAGGATTTTCACCAGGGTATCCACATCGGTGATGCGCGGCACCTGCCGGATGATGAGCGGATCCTCCGTTAAAAGCCCCGCCGCCAAAAGCGGCAGCACCGCGTTTTTGGCGGAGCTTACCTCCACCTCGCCGCTAAGCCTGGGCGTGTGCTTAATCAAATACGTTGCCACGGCCAGATCACCTCGTTTAGCGCGGTGCGCCGCCCATGGTTGGTTTGCCAAAGCTGTGCCATGTTCATTCCCTCCCGTCGCGCTCATTTTGGCCGCCGCGCGCCGCCGCCATGTTGCGTGGAAACGTTTTTCAGCGCGGGGCAAATGCGCTTTTGCGGCGGGGTGCTAACAGCATTTGCCCGCATAGCCTAGCCTTGCGGCGGCGCGGGAGCGCGATGCGTGGAAAGTTTTTTCATGCCGCTGTTTCACCGCCCGCGCCGGGCTGTACCAGGTTTGCCAACTATGCTATAATCAGTACGCACATTACGAAAGGAACGCAAGCCATGAACAAATTTGTGCTCAAAGCTCCCTATCCCGCCAGCGGCGACCAGCCCGCCGCCATCGATTCGCTTGCCAGGGGCGTGCTGGATGGAAAAAAGGACCAGGTTTTGCTGGGCGTTACCGGAAGCGGAAAAACGTTTACCATGGCCTCCGTCATCGAGCGGGTGCAAAAGCCCACGCTGGTGCTGGCGCACAACAAAACCCTGGCCGCCCAGCTTTGCAGCGAGCTGCGCGCCTTCTTCCCGGACAGCGCGGTGGAGTATTTCGTATCCTATTACGATTACTACCAGCCCGAAGCCTACATTGCCTCCACCGATACCTACATTGAAAAGGACGCCTCCATCAACGAGGAGATTGACCGCCTGCGCCATTCCGCCACTGCCGCCGTGCGCGAGCGCAAGGACGTAATCATCGTTGCCAGCGTTTCCTGCATCTATTCCATGGGCGACCCCAGCGAGTACGAGGGCATGATGGTGAGCATGCGCCCCGGTATGCGCATAAGCCGCAACCAGCTGATTGAGCGCCTGGTGGAAATTCAATACACCCGGAACGATTTTGAGTTCACGCGCGGCAGCTTCCGCGTGCACGGCGACGTGCTGGAGATTATTCCCGCCAACGAGCGCGAGCATGCCCTGCGCATCGAGTTTTTTGGCGACGAGATCGACCGCATCCGCGAAATCGAGGTGGTCAGCGGAAACGTGCTGAGCACCCTTGAGCATGCCCTGGTGTTCCCCGCCACACATTATGCGATGGATCGCGAAAAAATGAACGAGAACATTGACCAGATCGAGCGCGACCTGGAAATACGCGCCAAGCAGCTGGAGGACGAGGGCCAGCCGCTTTATGCGCTCAGGCTGCGCCAGCGCACGCGCTACGATATTGAGATGATGCGCCAGATTGGCTTTTGCACGGGCATTGAAAACTACAGCCGCTACTTTGACGGCCGCAAGCCGGGCGACGCGCCCTACTCGCTTTTGGATTATTTTCCAAAGGACTTTTTGATGTTTATTGACGAAAGCCATGTGACCGTTCCGCAGGTGCGCGGCATGTACAACGGCGACCGCGCGCGCAAGCAAAACCTGGTGGATTACGGCTTCCGCCTGCCCAGCGCCTTTGACAACCGCCCGCTTTTGTTTGAGGAGTTCCGCGCCCGCCAGCACCAGACCATCTACGTGAGCGCCACGCCCGGCGAGTACGAGCTTGGCTTGAGCGAAAACACGGTGGAGCAGATCATCCGCCCCACGGGCCTGATTGACCCGCTGATTGTGCTCAGGCCCGCCACCGGCCAGGTGGACGACCTGATTGGCGAAATCAACAAAACCGTGGAGCAGGGCCAGCGCGTGCTGGTAACCACGCTTACCAAGCGCATGGCCGAAAGCCTTACCGATTACCTGAAGAACCTGGGAATCCGCGTGCGTTACCTGCATTCCGACATTCAAACCATGGAGCGCACGCAGCTGATTCGCGACCTGCGCCTGGGCGAGTTTGACGTGCTGGTGGGCATCAACCTGCTGCGCGAGGGCCTGGACATGCCCGAGGTAAGCCTGGTGGCCATCCTGGACGCGGACAAGGAGGGCTTCCTGCGCAGTGAAACCTCGCTTATCCAGACCATTGGCCGCGCGGCGCGCAACGTGGATGGACGCGTGATCCTCTATGGCGATATCCTTACCGAAAGCATGGAGAGCGCCATCAACGAAACCAACCGCCGCCGCGCCCTGCAACAGGCCTATAACGAGCTGCACGGCATTACCCCGCAAAGCGTAAAGAGCACCGTGCAGGCGCTGATTCGCATTACCGAAAGCATGCAGGACCACAAGCCCGACGATATGACCGACGAGGAATTGCAGGCCCTGATGCAAAGCGTGGAGGACCAGATGCTATCCGCCGCCAAGGCGCTGGACTTTGAAAAGGCCGCCAAGCTGCGCGACGAGCTGTTCCGCCTGCGTGGCGAAAAGCAGGACGGCATTCAAAAGCCGCAGCAAAGGCGGCATCGCAAGCAAGGGCTTCGCCCTTGACCCGTGGACTGCGGCCCCGAAGGGGGCCGCAGGGCGCTGCGCGCCTGGTTGGCGCGGGATGGGCGCGGGAAAGGAAATACGCCCGATGGCGGAAGGCCATCGGGCTTTGTGCCGCCGGGCCGCATGTGGGCGGCCCGGCTTTGCGTTGATTGCATTTGCTATGGGGCGCAACGCTCTGTACACCGGGCATGCTGGTTTTCCAGCATGGCTTTTTTGTTGGCGTCTTATTCGGCCTGGAAAACCGCCTTGCCGTCGATGAACACCATCTTTACGCGGGTTTCCACCTCAAAGGGGTTTCCGTCGGTGATTACGATATCCGCGTCCTTGCCTTCCTCCAACGAACCCACGCGATCCGCCACGCCGATATGCTCGGCTGGGTTGATGGTGATCGCCTTGAGCGCCTCAAAGGGATCCATGCCGGCTTTTACAGCCAGGCCCGCGCACAGCGGCAGGTATTTTTGCGGAATCACCGGCGAATCCGTAATGATGGACACATGGCAGCCGGCCTTGCTGAGCACGCCGGGCGTTAGCCAGGTTTTGTTGCGCAGCTCAAATTTGGTAGCGTGGCCCAGGGACGGGCCCACAGCCAGCATCACATGCTCGCGGGCGAGCTCGTCGGCTACCAGGTGGCCCTCGGTAACGTGCTCCAGGGTGATATCCACATTAAACTCACGCGCGATGCGCAGCGCCGTAAAGAAGTCGTCCGCCTGGTGGGCGTGGGCCTTGAGCGGCATTTCGCGGCGCAGGACGGGCAAAAGGGCGTTGAGCTTGATATCAAAGGCGGGGCGCTTATCCGGGTCGTCCCCGGCGCGTTCCAGCTTCTGCTGGTATTCGCGGGCCTTAAAGAGCATCTCGCGCAGGCGGGCGGCGGTGGTCATGCGGCTGGAATTGCCCTTATCCCGGTAGCAGCGCTTGGGGTTTTCGCCAAAGGCGCACTTCATAGCCACCTCGGGGCGGATGCACATAGCGTCCACCCGGCAGCCCACGGGTTTGATAGCGGCAAAGGTGCCGCCCAGCACATTGGCGCTGCCCGGGCCCACGCACAGCGTGGTCACCCCGGCCTCGCGCGCCTCCTGCAAGGCGGGGTCGCGCGGCTCAATCGCATCGATGGCGCGCAGCTGGCAGGCTACGATGTCGCCCATTTCGTTATAATCCTGGCCCTCGTAGCCGATGCCGTAGCCATCCAGGCCGGTGTGGCCATGGGCCTCCACAAAGCCCGGATAGACCTCAAGGCCCGATGCGTCGTACTCCTGCGCGCCGGGACAGGAAAGGCCGGGCGCGATGCGGGCCAGCTTGCCGTTTTCAATAAGGATATCGGCGGTGAAGGGCTCGGGGTCGATAGCGTTGTGGATGTGCGCGTTGCGGATCAGGGTTTGCATTTCAATCAGGATCCTTTCTGGAATGATGTGCGGCCTGCGGCGCTTTTGCGCGCCGCGGGCCGTTTCAGCCGATGTAGCCGCCTTCCTCTCTGCCTTCATCAGAGGGTTCGTCCGTTTCGGGCGCGTCCTCGGGCGCAAGCGTAAGCGTGTTCTCAAACAGCAGCGTGGCGGAGATATCCGTGCGCGCGCAGGTGAGGCGGTACAGGCCCACCTGCGTTTCAAACGAGCCGTTCCCGCTGCCCATGCCCGCGTTTACCGCCTCTACCAGCGCGTAGCGGTTCAAGGGCTCGCTGTCGGGATGCATGGCCATAAGCAGCGCGTAGCTATGATACCCGGAGGTGACGAAGTCGTTATACAGGGAACCGCCATACGTCATGCCCCGAGGAGAGGTGAGCACAATCGTGCAGGTTTCAATGATATCGTTGGTGGCGTCCAGCCGGATGGAGGCGCTAAGCACGTCGCCCAGGATTTGGTAGATGCGGTGCCCTCCGTCCGCGTCCGAGCTGCCCTTGGCAAGCACCAGCGGCAGCAGGTGGCGGCCTGTGTTTTCATTGATGAAGGACAGGTTTTCCGCATAGCTGGCTACAAAGTCATCGTAGCGCTGGCCGCTGCCGGAAGCGTGCGCGCCCGGCGCCGCCAGCAGCAGCGCCGTTAGAATGCATAGCGCATAAAGCCTTCGCATAGGTAACCTCCTGTGGCCCGATATAGCGGGCAAAACGAGCATAGCACAACGGGGCGCGTTTTTCAAGGGAAGCGTGTTCTGGGAGGAAATGGGGTTTTCCGCCCGCCTTGCCAACTCAGGCAAAACCATGTATAATACAAACTGGTTTCTTGTGGAATGCCGCATTCTGCGCGAAGCGAGGTGATGGGCGGCCAGCGGCCGTACCTATGAGCAGCAAGGACAAAATGCTTATCACAGGCGGGCATCCTTTGATGGGGGAAATCACGGTTAGCGGCGGCAAAAATACCGCCGTGGCGGTGATACCAGCCGCACTTTTGTGCGACGAACCCTGCACCGTGGAAAACCTGCCCGACATTGACGATGTGCATGCCCTGATTGAGATTTTGCAGATGCTGGGCGCGAAAACCGATTACGCGCCCGGAAAATACCTTACCGTGGATCCGCGCGGGGCGGCGGGATACCATGTGCCCTACAAGCTTACCAAGCGCCTGCGCGCCAGCTACTACCTGCTGGGCGCGCTGTTGGGGCGCTGCGGCAGGGCGGAGGTGGCTTATCCGGGCGGATGCGATATCGGCAGCCGGCCGATTGACCAGCATCTTAAGGGCTTTGCCGCGCTGGGCGCAAAAATTGAGGACCGTGGCGGCATGGTGTATGCCAACGCCAACCGGCTTACGGGCGGGGACGTGTTTTTTGACATGGTTACGGTGGGCGGCACCATCAACGTGATGCTGGCCGCTGCCAAGGCCCAGGGAAACACGGTGATTTATAACGCGGCCAAGGAGCCGCACATTGTGGACCTGGCCAACTTTTTAAACAGCATGGGCGCGCGCGTGAAGGGCGCGGGCACGGATGTGATCCGCATCCGCGGCGTGGAGCGCATGCACCAGAGCACCTACACCGTTATTCCGGATCAGATTGAAACGGGCACGCTGATGATTGCCGCAGCCGCCACGCGCGGCGATGTGACCATTCACGGCTGCATTCCCACGCACATGGAGGCGCTTACCGCCAAGCTGCTGGAAATGGGCGTGCGCGTAACCGAAAACGACGATTCCATACGCGTGAGGCCCCAGGGCGAGCAGCGCGCCGTGAATGTGAAAACCCAGGTGTACCCGGGCTTCCCTACGGACTTGCAGCAGCCCATGACCGCGCTGTTGTGCATGGCAAACGGCACCTCCACCGTGTGCGAAACCATTTTTGAGCAGCGCTTTAAGCACTTGGACGAGCTTAGGCGCATGGGCGCAAGGATTAAGCTGGTGGATCGCACCGTGCTTATTGAAGGGGTGCGGGAATTGTACGGCGCGCCCGTAACCGTAACCGACCTGCGCGCAGGCGCAGCGCTGGTGGTGGCCGGCCTGATGGCGAAGGGCGTAACAGAGATTTACGAAACATCCTACATCGACCGTGGCTATGAGCGCATTGAGGAAAAGCTGCGCCAGCTGGGCGCGGAAATCCGCCGGGAGAAGATTTGACCCATTTCCACGGGCCGCGGTGAAGGGAGGTGGACGGCCTGTACGATCCCAAGCCATTCCAGGTATTGGGCCTAAAGCCTGACGCGAACGCGCAGGAGGTGCGCGCCGCCTACCGCCGCATGGTGAAAAGCTGCCACCCTGACCAGTTCCAGGACGGAGAGCGCCAAAGGGCCGCCCAGGAGCAGCTAATTGAGCTGAACCTGGCCTATGAAGCCGCGCTCAAGCAGGCCTCCCAGCAGACGGTGGGCTTCAACCTGATTTCCCAGGAGGAGGCCAAGCACTTTGCCCAGCGCCTGATTGACCAGGGCAACCTGGAAAGCGCGCTGCGCCAGCTCTGCCGCGCCGATGGCCGCGACGCGGACTGGTACTTTATGCAGGGCAATATCCTTATGGGCCTAAAGCAGTACGAAACTGCGCACCAGAGCTACCGCGAGGCCGTGCGCCGCGACCCCGAAAACCGCACCTACCACGCCGGCGCGCTGGACGCCGCCCTCGCCATGAAAAAGAAAACGCCCCTGGAGAAGCTTAAGGAAAAGCTTAAGCCCCGCTGAGGGCACAGGATGGGCCGCCCCTGCTTCCGATGGGAAGAAGGGGGCTTTTTTTTCTGAAGCGGTCAAAAGCGATCGGTTTACCGGTAGCCTGAACAGAGGCCGGGTTGGCCGCGCCGCCAAGGGCCGTTTTTGAAAGGAAGCCGCTTTTGCTTCTATGTTAAATTCCGGCGGCAATGCCGTCCAGCAGGCGCTGCTCCTGATCGGCCAGCTTTGTTTCCGGGTCAAAGGCGACCGGCGCGCCGATGGTAAAGCGCCGCTTTTTATAATCGATATGCACGGGATAGAATTTGAGCTTTAGCCCCAGCGTTCGCCACGCCATGGGGGCGATTTGCAAAAAGCCCTTGTTGAGCTGCGCGTAATGCGACTGAAAGCCCGAGGGCTGCTGCGGAAAAATAATCAGGTGCTCGCCCTGACGCAGGTATTCGATGCTTTTGCGGAAGGTTTTGACCACCTGAATATCGTGGTATACGGGCACGCCCGGAACGCTGCGCAAAATAGGCGGCAGCACAGCTGCGGCCATGTAGGGCAGCGTGGCGTTGTACAGCGGTTCCAGCTTGCAGCCGGGTTTCCACCAGTAATCCTGGCGCACATAGGCGGGCACCTGTTTGGGGTCCATCACGGCGGCGTTTAGCCAGGGGTGGCAATGATCGCTCAGCGGGAAATGCGCGCACATATCAATGGGCCCAAACGCGCCCGCGTGGTTGGGGCAGAATACGCTGGGCTCCCCATCAAAGGGCACGGCCCAGTCCGCCGTCATTTTGGGGGTGAATAGGCGTACCGCGCCGCGCAGTACGGTGTATAGCTTGCCCATGGGCGCCTCCCGTGCAGAATATTTCAAAAACCATCCATGCAGTTTTATACCATAGCCGCGGCGCGAATGCAAGCGAATGGTAGCGTTTTTGGGCAAATCGTGCTATACTCCCCATGGGCGGCAGCGCCGCAGCATTTGGGGAGGGAGAGGGCCCTGTGGAACAAAAACCCTATGCGCTCTTTGATTTTGACGGCACGCTGATACGCGGCGATTCCATCGTAAGGTTTTTGCGCTATGCGCACAGGCGCGGCCTTGTGAGCGCCGGAGGACTTGCCCGCGCGGGGCTGTGCGCGGCGCTGTACGGCCTGCGCCTGCTTACGGCGGAGGAGGCCAAGCAGCAAAGCCTGGCCTTTCTTAAGGGGCGCGGCGAAAAGGAGGTTTCCGCCTTGGCGGAGGACTTTTGCCGCGAGGCGCTTGTGCCCGCCCTCTATCCCGAAGGCGTGCGGGAGCTGCGCCAGCGCAGCGCGGAGGGGGCCGAGGTGCTGCTGATTTCCGCCTCCCCGTCGTTTTATTTGGAGCCGCTCAAGCGGATGCTGCCCATCTCGGCGGTGATCGCCACGCGGATGGACGTTGAGGACGGCGTATATACGGGCCTTCTGTTTGGCGAGAACTGCCGCGGCGTGCAAAAGCCGCTGCGCCTGGCCGAATATCTGGCCGCCCGGGGCGAGATGGTGGATTACGCCGCGTCCTGGGCGTATGGCGATAGCGCGGGCGACACGCCCATGCTGATGCTTTGCGGCCACAAGGCGGCGGTGAATGCCAAACGCAGGCTGGTAAAGCGGCTGCGGGGCGCGGATGGCGTTGTTTTTTTGCGGTTTGAAGCGCCGGCTGATAGGGCCTGACGGTATTTTGACAGGAGGCGCAGCCCCGCCAATCCCCATGGCAGCCGAGCCGCCCAAGCAAGCCGGAGGGCCCTCCGCCCTCCGGCGGCCTTGCCCGCAAGGCCAAACACATTCGCCCAAGCTCTGCGCGCCGTAGGCGGGCAGTCCGGGGGTCCAGGGGGTCACCCCCTGGGGGAGGAGGAGTTGTATGCGCAGCGCGCCGGATTTTTCGCTCGCGGATCAGGTGATTGTACGCGGCATTGAAACGGGGGCGTTTACATCGGCCTGCCTGCTGGTGGGCCGTAACGAGCGGGTGCTGCACCGCCGGGCTTTTGGACGGCTGTCCATTGATGAGGACGCGCCCGTCACCAACGAGCATACCCGTTATGACGCGGCCTCCATTACCAAGCCGCTGGTGGTGGGAATGCTTACGCTGCGCGCCATGGAAAGCGGCAGGCTGTGCCTGTGGGACAGGCTGGGCACCTTCCTGGACGCGCCGGCAGACAAGCGGGATATTACCATTGCGCAGATTTTGACGCACACGGCGGGCTTTCCCACGGGCATCCATCTGTGGGAGATGGCGCAAACGCCGGAGCATAGCGCGGAGCTGCTGCTTACCGTGCCGCTGGCCGCGCCGCCGGGCAAGCGGGTGCAGTATTGCTGCGCGGGGTACATTCTGCTGGGGCAGCTGCTGGAATGCCTGTACGGCATGAGCCTGAAGGAGCTGGCCATGCAGGAGGTGTTTTGGCCGTTAAAGATGCAGAGCACCGGGTATCTGCCTGTGGACGGCAACATCGCCGCCACGGAGATGCAGGACGACGGCCGTTGCCTGCAAGGCGTGGTGCATGATGAGAACGCCCGTTTCCTTGGCGGCGTGAGCGGCAACGCGGGCGTGTTTACCAATATGGACGATTTGGCCCTGTTTATGCAGATGCTCTGCGCACATGGCCAGCTGCCGGACGGCGCGCGCTACCTGTGCCCCGCCACGGTGAACCTGGCTATGCGCAACCACACGCCGGATATGGCGCAGGGGCGCGGCCTGTCGTTTTACCTGCCCAGGTACGATAACGGCTACACCGGCGACCTGTTCCCGCCGGAAACCGTGGGCCATACGGGCTTTACCGGCACCAGCTTTACGCTGGACCCCACCACCGGGCTGTATGTGGTTTTGCTTACCAACCGCATCTGTCCCTCGCGCGATAGCCTGGATATTTACCGCGTGCGCAGGCTGGTGCATAACGTGGCGTACGCCGCCGCCAACCGCTAAGGAGGAACAAGCCTTGCATACTGTTGAGCTATTGGATACCACCCTGCGCGACGGCGCGCAGGGCGAGGGCGTGGAGCATTCCCTGTCGGACAAACGCAAAATCGCCCTGGCGCTGGATAGGCTGGGCATCCCCCTGATAGAGGGGGGCAACCCCACCGGTAACCCCAAGGACGAGGCGTTTTTTGAGGAGGCGCGCAAAACGCCCTTTCTTACGCAGGCCAAGCTGGTACCCTTTGGCAGCACCTGCCGCGCGGGGGCCGGGCCCGAGGCGGACGCGGGGCTTAACGCGCTGCTGGCCACGCAGCAGCCGGTCGTTTCCATTTTTGGCAAGGCGGATTTGCGCCAGGTGCGCGACGTGTTGCGCGTGCCCGCAGAGGAAAACCTGCGCATGATCGAGCAAAGCGTCGCCTACCTGACGGGAAAGGGGCGGCGCGTGCTGTTTGACGCGGAGCACTTCTTCGACGGCGCGGATGCTGACCGGGAGTATGCCATGCAGGCGCTTCGGGCGGCGCTGCGCGGCGGCGCGAACGTGCTGGTTTTGTGCGATACCAAGGGCGGGGCCCTGCCCGAAGCCCTGCGCGCCCGCACCAGCGAGGTGTTGGCCGCGCTGAACGGCGCGCGCGTGGGCATCCACTGCCATGATGATTTGGGCCTGGCCGTGGCGGGCAGCATCGCCTGCATCGACGCGGGCGCAAGCATGGCGCAGGCCACGGTGGCCGGCGTGGGCGAGCGCTGCGGCAACGCCAATTTAAGCACGCTAGTAGGCGTTTTGCAACTGAAAATGGGCTATTCCATCCTCCCAGAGGAAAACCTGCGCACGCTTACCCAAACTGCGCGCGAAATTTTGGAAATCATGAACCTTACGCCCAACCGCCGCGCGCCGTTTGTGGGGTACAGCGCGTTTGCGCATAAGGGCGGCATGCATATAGACGGCGTGCTGAAGGACGCGGCCAGCTTTGAGCATATCCGGCCCGAAGCGGTGGGCAATTCCCGCCGCCTGCTGCTTAGCGACCAGGTGGGCCGCACGGGCGTGTACGCGCGGCTCAAGCGCCTTTTGCCGGATGTTGAGCGCGACGACCCGCGCGTGAAGCGGGTGACCGAGCGGCTTAAGCGCCGCGAGCTGCAAGGCTTCGCCTATGAGAGCGCGGACGGCAGCTTCGACCTGATGGCGCTGGAAACGCTGGGCATGCGCAAGCAGTATTTTGAGGTGCGGGACTTTCACGTGCTTTCCGGCAACCCGCGCGACGAGCGCAGCGCGCAGGCATATATCAAGCTTAGCGTGGACGGGCGCGAGGAGATTAACGCCGCCGAGGGCGACGGCCCCGTGAACGCGCTGGACCTGGCCCTGCGCAAAGCGCTGCTGGTGTTTTACCCCCAGGTGGAGCGCATGCGCCTGCGCGATTTTAAGGTGCGCGTAATTAACAGCGGCGGCACCGCCAGCGTTGTGCGCGTGCTGATTGAAAGCACGGACGGGGCCAGCGTGTGGACCACCACCGGCGTAAGCGCCAATATCATCCAGGCCTGCTTCGCCGCCTTGCAGGATTCGGTGGAATACTTTTTGACCTTTGTGGCGTAGGAAAAAGCATTTATTTTGGCAGCTTCGGTATCCCCTCAAAAAAGCTGACGGCGCCGCGAAGCTCGTCCTGATTGGGATGGCCCTTTGCCATACCGCCAATAAGCCTGAAGGGGCCGAAGGTGTCAAAGCCAAAGCAGCCGTATTCCCCCACAACCCGGGCGTAGCTTTTTGCAGCTGCTTCGCGGATGGCCCGGGTATATGTATCCTTTTTTGCGCCATACGTATAAAGCAAAAACACCTTCTTGCCCCTGGGCAGCGTTTCGGCTATATTCAGCAGGGATTTGTGAAACTTGGAATAGTAGATGCCGGAAGCAAGCCCAATGAGGGTATAACCGGTAAGGTCGGGGCAGGGGTTTTGCGCCACGTCTATGGCCGTTACGTCATATTCCCGCGCAATGGCGTCTACTAGCTTCTTGGTATTTCCGTGGTGCTTGGAGTAATATACAATCGCCGTATTCATGAAGAAGCCTCCTTGACGGATTATAGTACGAATACTATACTAGATATGGTTTTAGGAAACAAGTACGCAGATGAAACGTACTTAGTATTGCGGAATGTACCGGGGGCTTTTCTTATGAAAAAAGGAAACACGCCAGAGGAATACCTTAAGCGGATTCTCTCCGCCGAGGTTCGGGACGATTGCCCCATGCGGCGCACGCTGGAGCTGCTGAACGGCAAATGGCGCACCCATGTGATCTACGAACTGTGCAAGCACCCAAGCCGCCGCTTTGGCGAATTGAAAAAAGCCGTGCCGCGAATCACCAACACGATGCTGACTTCAACCCTGCGCGATTTGGAAAAATTGGGCATCGTTCACCGCGAGCAGTTCAACGAAATCCCTCCCCATGTGGAATACTCTTTAACGGAAAAGGGGAAAGCGCTGCTGCCGGTGTTTACAGAACTGGCTAAGTGGGGGGAAAGATACATAGACCAGGACGAATAGGCTGCATAGCGGCGTCCGGCAGGAAGAAGGCCTGCCGGCGCTTTTTTAGGCTTCGCAGCCTGGGCGTAGGAGCCGCGGACGCCGCCATTTCAAAAAACGTTTGAAAAAGCCGCTATTTTCATACACTAGATGCCTGAAAGACAAACGCCCGAATTGTGGCCAAGCTGTGGCGAAACTGTAAAATCAGCCGTGCGGGGCGACATTTGGGGCAGATTTGCTTGACACCCTATTGTTAGCCGACTTATAATCGACCCATTCCAAAGGAAGGAGGAGTAAAGGGTAGCATGCACAACACCTCTCCCCAAAAGAAGAAACGGAAAAAATGGCCCTGGATTGTGCTGGCCGCGGCGGTGATCGCCGTTGGCGCGTTGGCTTGGTCTGCCAGGCAAACGGCCGGCAAGCTGATGGAGGAGGAAACGGTACAGCGGCGGGATATTGTAACGTATTACAGCTTTTCGGGCAATTTAACGCCGGTGACGGATAAGACGCAAACCGCCAAAAGCAGCCTGAAGGTGAAGGAAGTATACGTAGCGGAGGGCGATACGGTTCAGGAAGGCGCGCCCCTTTTGCGCGGCACGGACGGCACGCGCGTGTACGCCGCCTATACCGGCACGGTGGAAACCCTCTTTGCCGAGGTGGACGACGCGTTGCAGCCGGGCAGCCAGATCGCGCGCATTGTGGATTACGACGCGCTGGAGGTAAGCATTGATGTGGACGAGTACGATATCGACGCCGTGGAGGTGGGCAAGCAGGGCGAGGTATATTTGAACGCCCTGGACCTAACCGTAACCGGCACGGTAACGGAAATTGCCCGCAGCGCCACCACGGAGGGAGGCGTGAGCTATTACGCGGTAAAGATGCGGGTGGAGGCCCTGGGCAACGTGCGCAGCGGCATGAGCGTGGAGGTGAATATCCTCAATCAGCAGGCGCTGGACGCGGTGAGCGTGAGCCTGGAAAGCCTAAGCTACGACGAGTATAACAAGCCCTTTGTGTACCGCAAGGATAGCGATGGCAAGTATGCCTCCGTGTATGTGCAAACCGGCGTAAGCGACGGGCGCAACATCCAGATTACCTCCGGCCTGGCCGAGGGCGACACCATCTACTACCAGAGCGACGATCTGGCGCGCTTTTTCGCCATGCGGGAAAGCATGATGGGCGCGGGGAGCAGGTAGCATGGCCGAAGGAGCGTTTTTTCAAATGACAGGCGTCACCAAATCCTATTGGATGGGTGATGAATGGTCGCCCGTGCTGCGCGGCATTGATTTGAGCATTGAACAGGGCGAGTTTTTAAGCGTGCTGGGCCCAAGCGGCTCGGGCAAGAGCACGCTGATGAACATCATCGGCTGCCTGGACAAGCCCACGAGCGGGGAATATATCCTGCATGGCCGCCGCGTGGACGCTTTGGGCCCCGACGAGCTGGCCCGCATCCGCAACCGTGAAATCGGGTTCATCTTTCAGCAGTTTCAGCTTTTGCCCAGGCAAAACGCGCTGTCCAATGTGGAGCTGCCGCTGATTTACGCAGGCATCCCCCAACAGAAGCGGCGCGAGCGCGCGGCGGAAATGCTTACCCGCGTGGGCCTGGAAAACAAGATGTACCATATGCCCAACCAGCTTTCCGGCGGCCAGCAGCAGCGCGTGGCCATCGCCCGGGCGCTGGCTACCAACCCCACCATCCTCCTGGCTGACGAGCCCACCGGCGCGCTGGATCAAAAGACGGGGCAGCAGGTGATGCGGCTGTTTCACGAGCTGCATGACGAGGGCCGCACCATCATCATGATCACCCATGACCGCCATATCGCGCAGAACGCCTCGCGGCTGGTGCGCATACTGGACGGGGAACTGTCCGAGGGGGTGGCGGACGATGCTTAAGGAAAGCCTGCGCATGTCGCTTAGCAATATACGGGGCAACAAGATGCGCTCGTTTTTGACCATCCTGGGCATTATCATCGGCGTTATGGCCATCATTGCCCTCATCACCGTTATGGAAAGCGCCACCGGCGAGGTGACCGCCCAGTTTGAAAGCCTGGGCACCGGAAAGCTGACCGTGCAGGCGACGGGCACGCCGCTGAAAAACGGCCTTACCGAGGGCGACCTGAGGCAGATTGAGGCGTTGGAAAATGTGGCGGGCATCTCGCCCACGCTTTCCACGCAGCTGCATGTGGCGCATGCGGGTACGGTGCTGGAGGATGTGCTGGCGCAGGGCTACGGCTTTGCCTATTTCCGCCGTGAGAGCGACGCGGTTTCGCGCGGCAGGCCGCTGCTGCCGGCCGATCAGGATAGCCGCTCCCGCGTATGCCTCATCGATACGGATTTGGCGGCGGCGCTGTTTTCCGGCGTTGACCCCATTGGGCAAACGCTGCTGGTGAAGGGCACGCGCTTTACCATTGTGGGCGTGCTGGCCGACGCGGACGTGGACGACGTGATGAGCCAGATACAGGCCGAGGATGAAAACGGCAAGCTGATTATGCCCTATACCACCTATATGCGCCTGTTTGGCGTGAAGGGCGTAACCTCCCTTGAGGTATATGTGGCCGATACCGACGCGACCAACAGCGTGGTGGACGCGCTGGAGGGCGAGCTGGACAGAGCCTTTAACTACAAGGACGACAGCTACCGCGTGATCAACATGGAAAGCCTGCTTAGCGTGATGGATACCATGATGGGCCTGATGACCAACCTGCTTGCGGGCATTGCCAGCATCGCGCTACTGGTGGGCGGCATTGGCATTATGAACATGATGCTGGTATCCGTGACGGAGCGCACCAGCGAAATTGGCCTGCGCAAGGCCTTGGGCGCGCGGCCCCGCAGCATACAGGCGCAGTTTTTGATGGAAAGCGTGATCCTGTCGCTGCTGGGCGGGTTTATCGGCGTGATTTTGGGCGTGCTGGTAAGCATGCTGCTGGCCAGCGCGATGGATATCGCCTTTGTGCTTTCGCCGGGCGCGATTGCGCTGGGCGTGAGCTTTTCGCTGGCGGTGGGCGTTGTGTTTGGCTGGGCCCCGGCGCGCAAGGCCAGCAACCTGAACCCCATCGACGCGTTACGAAGCATGTAAGAAGGAGGCGTTTTCCTTGATGAAGCGAATCATTTGTGCGGCGCTTGGGCTAATGCTGGCGGCGGCGCCAGCGGCCCTGGCGGAAACCGGCGGCGAGGCGCTTATTTTGACCGCCGCCGTGGAGGGGCTTACCCCCATAGCCCTCAAAGCGCCCGCCAGCGGCGAGCTGGCCGCCTTTGACGTGCGCGAGGGCGACGTGCTGGAAGCAGGGCAGACGGTGTTTGCGGTAGAGCCCATTCGCGTGTATGCGGATTTGGACGGAACCGTGGCGGACGTGTATGTGAAGGCCGGGGACATCGCGGATGCGGCGGTCAGCCGCTATGGCGCGGCGCTCTACCTTGAGCGCGCCGAGCGCTACCAGGCCCAGGCCACCACGCGCAGCGGCTACAACACCGCGGAAAACCGCGACCTGCGCGTTGGCATGAGGGTATACCTGCGCTCGGCCAACGAAAAGCACTTTGCCGACGGCGTAATCACGGCTGTGGACGGCATTGCCTTTACGGTGCAGGTGATGGGCGGCGACCTGGTTTTTACCCAGGATGTAAAAATCTACCGCGAGCCGGATTACAACAACAAAGCCCTCTTGGCGCGTACCACGCTCTCCAGCGTGGCGCCGTATGCCGTGAGCGCCTCCGGCACCGTGACGGAGGTGGCGGTTAAGCCCGGCGACGCGGTAAAGGCGGGGGACTACCTGTTTAGCTACGTGCCGGACGCCCTGGAACCCGATCGCCGGGGCGCGCAGGACCCTACGGCGGTAAAAGCGCCCGAAAGCCTGATTGTAACGGCGGTAAGCGTGCAGCAGGGCGCGAGCGTGCAAAAGGGCCAGCCGCTGCTGACGGCCATTCCCGCGGGCAGCTACCGGCTTAAGGCGCAGGTGGAAGAAGGCGACGCGCACTTGGTCAAGGCGGGCGACGTGATGACCGTGCGCTTTGAGGAACTGGAGCTGCCGGCCGTGGAGGCCACGGTGATCTCCGTCAGCCCCCTGGGCACGGCCGAGGATGTGAGCCGTTACGCCGTTTACCTGGCCTTTGACGCGCCGGAGGGCGTATGGCCCGGCATGCACGCAACGCTGGAACGCTAGGAAACGCGAAGGCGGAAGCGCCCGCCGCGTTAAGAAACGCTGCGGAAAAGGCCGCTACGCCGGTTGAAAAGGCGCTGTACGCTAAAGGCGGCAATGCAAGGCAGGGAAGGCACAGGGGCGCGAACACGGCCGGGCCATCCCTGCCTTTTCGTTTTTTTGACATAAGCCGCCAGCCCCCGGGCTTGACCGGCGCTGGGGTAAAAAGGTATACTGAAGATAGCTTTCTTCTTTCTTTATTTCAAAGATTGAATGAGTGGACGCGCCGCGCTTCGGGGCGTGCGCATAACGACAGACGGGCGCCAGGCCCGCCCGGTATTTTATCTTTTTCTTTTTTCAAAAGGAGGTTTGAGAAATGATGCAATCCAACCTGGACCGGCTGGCCGAATATGCCGGCGAACACGCGCGGCTGCTTTTGCAAAACGGCAGGATAGACTCCGAGCTGTATCAGGCGTACGGCGTAAAGCGCGGCCTGCGCGATAAGCAGGGGCGGGGCGTTTTGGCCGGGCTTACCAACATATCCGAAATCCAGAGCAGCATGGAAATCGACGGCGAAACCGTACCCTGCGACGGCCAGCTGTTCTACCGGGGCTACAACATCATCGATCTGGTGGGGGCGGAGGCGCGCGAGCGCCGCTTCGGCTTTGAGGAGATCGCCTACCTGCTTTTGTTTGGCGAACTGCCGGATAAAACCGCCCTGCGCCAGTTTCAAAAAACCCTGGCGGATAGCCGCACCCTACCTACCAACTTTGTGCGCGACGTAATTATGAAAGCGCCCAGCCGCGATATGATGAATACCCTAAGCCGCAGCGTGCTCACCCTTGCCAGCTATGACGACCGGGTTACGGATATGTCGCTGGGCAATGTGCTCAGGCAGTGCCTGATGCTAATCGCGGTTTTCCCCATGCTGGCGGTCTATGGCTATCACAGCTACAACCATTACGAGCGCGACGAAAGCCTATACATCCACCGGCCGGATGAAAACCTTTCCGCCGCCGAAAACCTGCTGCGCATGCTTCGTCCCGACAAATCCTACACCGAGCTGGAGGCGCGCGTTTTGGACCTGGCGCTGATTCTGCACATGGAGCACGGCGGCGGCAACAACAGCTCGTTTACCACGCATGTGGTTACCTCCTCCGGCAGCGATACGTACAGCGTGGTGGCGGCGGCGCTGGCCAGCCTAAAGGGCCCCAAGCACGGCGGCGCAAACATCAAGGTTGTGGAAATGATGGCCGACCTCAAGCGCAACGTGCGCGACCTTGGGGACGAGGACGAGGTGGCCGCCTACCTGCTGCGCCTGCTCAACCACGAGGCCTTTGACCAAAAGGGGCTCATCTACGGCATGGGCCACGCCGTGTACAGCGTGAGCGACCCGCGCGCAAAGGTATTCCGCGGCTTTGTGGAAAAGCTGGCGCAGGAAAAGGGCTTACAGGGCGAGTTTGCGCTCTATGCCATGGTGGAAAGGCTCGCGCCGGAGATCATTGCCCGGGAACGCAAAATTTTCAAGGGCGTCAGCCCCAATGTGGATTTTTATAGCGGGCTTACTTACAGCATGCTGGGCATTCCGGAGGAGCTTTTTACCCCCATTTTTGCCGTGGCGCGCATCGTGGGCTGGAGCGCGCACCGTTTGGAGGAGCTTATCAACATGGACAAAATCATCCGCCCGGCATACAAAAGCGTTCTGCCCCGCCGGGAATACGTGCCCATGTCCGCCAGGGGGTGACCCCCTGGACCCCCGGACTGCGCGCCGCGGGCGCGCAGGGCAATGCTCATTTGAGTCTTCTTGCATATAAGACCGCCGTGCGGCAAAAGGGCCGCACGGCTCGCTTTTTGGGGTTGCAGCCAAGGCGGCGCGGCGCTATGCGCCCTGCGCCTTGCGCCTTGCTATACGGTTAAGAGGCGGCCTGCGGCCCCGGAGGGGGCGCAGTTCATGGGCGGAGCAGTTGGCGGGCCTCCATGTAATAGCGTTTTTCATTGGCGGAGCCCATGGAGAAGGTTTTGCGCGGCAGCGCGCCCTCGCGGCGCACGGTGGGCAACAACGCGTCCTTGGAAGGCGTGGGCAGTAGGAAGCCGGTCACGTTCTCGCCGGCGGCCAGGGCGCGCACGGTTTCCTCGCCGTGGATGTAGTCAAGCCGCACGGTGGGATGGCTTTCCAACCAGCAATCCAGGAAGGCCTGCAAGGTGCCCACGGCCAGCGAATAGGGCGAGCCGCTCACGCTAAGGGCGACCTCCTTGCCTTCGTACACGCACAGGATTTCCTGCCCGCCGGGCCCGGCGGCCAAAGTCGCGCCCTTTTCGGCGGCAAAGGCAGCCAGCTCGTCCAGCAGCGTATCGCCGTCGCAGCCAAACAGCACGCGGTGGATGGGCTCAAAGCGCAGCGCGTCGTCGCGGATGTTTTCCAGCTCCACCATGGCAAAGCGCGCGGGATGCGAAACCGTTTCCTCGGGCGCAAGGCCGCGCTTGACCTCCTCCCAGCAGGCCTTGGCGGCCGCTAGACTATGGTTGCCGTCGCCAATGGCAAACAGCAGAGGATCCTCGGGGTCCAGCCGGGCGCGCAGGCCGTCCAGCGCGTCGTACACGGCGCGTATATCGGCGGGATGGGTCACGGCATAACCGGTCAAATGGCCGCCGCCCATCATGAGCGGGAAGTCGTACAGCTTTATCAGCCGGTCGCGCTTTGCAAACAGGGGCTCCACCACGCTGTGCATGGGGTCGTCCATGAGCATGAGCACGTGGCTCAATTCCAGCGGCGCGCCGCGGCGTACCGCCATACGGGGCGGCACGCGGCTTTCAATGGTGCCCTCGGTGGCGCGCACCAGGCTGCGGCTTCCTCGCGCGGGATCGTAACATTCCAAATCCAACAGCGCCACCAGGCCCACGCGCGCGCCGCTGGAGGTGTTGCGCTCGGTGAGCACAAAGCCGTTGCGCACGGCGGGTACAAGCATGCCGCGCTCCAGATAATCTCGCATGGTTTGGTGAATCTGCGGCACGCGTTCGGCGGCCTGGTCAAGCTCGCACTCCGGCAAAATCAGGTTCAGGGCGGAGGGGCGGCTGCCTGCCAGCAGGCGCGCCTCCTGCCAGTAGCGGGGTTGGGAGGTATACTGGTCGCAGGCCACGCAGGCCCACTCCGTCAGGCCGGAGGAATCGGCGGGAAGCAGGAATTCCCCGGGATAGATCACGCGGTTCTCGTTTGGCATAGATGCGCGCCTCCTTTTGGCAAAAGTACGGGGGAAAGGCAAGGCGATTGGATCCTGTGCGCTAGCGGTCCAAGCGCCACAGCAGCACCAGGCAGCTATCCCCGCCGATGGTGGCCAGGGTAAGCAGGCGGTCGCTGGCCTGCACATCCACGTTGAATTGATACAGGCTGTGCGTGCGGGCGCTTTCCACATAGGTAAGCATGGCCTCGTCCGTGGCGAAGGTGGGGTGGCTGCCGTAGTTGAAGTAACTGCCGGAGGCGGGGTCGCTATCCGCTACAATCACGGCAAACAGGGTGTACTGCGCCTGCTCGTACAGCGTGGTGAGCGTAGCCGAGGCGGCGGAGGCCACAAAATCGCGCCCGGCGGTGGCGTACTGCCACAACGGCGCAAAGGTTTTGCCCTCCACGGCGCTCTGGCCGCGCAAGAGCAAGTTTTCCGGCGGTATGCGCAGGGAGCAGCTTTCATCCGCAAATACCGCGCCCGCGTCAGAGGAAGCGCCGCGATAGTTGCGGGTGAGGTAATAGGTGTTGTTGCGCTTAACAACCACCTCGTCCAGCACGCCGGGGATGGTAAGCCTGCCGATAACGTCGGCGTTTTCCGCACAAAGCGGGAGAAGGCTATCCATCACATTGCGCAGCGGGTTGTTTGGATACGCCTCCAACCGCGTGCGCGGATTGGGCGTGGCCGAGGGCTCGGGCGTTTCCTGCACGTTGGCGCTGTCGCGCTTGTTCAGGCTTTGCACGGCCGCCTCCCGGATGGGAATGACGGGCGTTGGCGTGGGCGTTTGCACGGGCCGCGTGGGCGTAGGGGTGGCGGTGGGCGCGAAGGTTTGCCCAGCGGGCAAAAGCTCCACGCGGGCTGCGCCGCTTTCCAGCTCGGCGCCGTTGCGCTCGCGGTAATCGTCGCGCACGGCCTTCATCTGGCGTTCATTTTGCGCCAGGTCGCTGATGATGCGGCTGCCCACAACGCCGCAGAACAGCAGCATAAGCGCCGCGGCAATCAGGGCGAGCACGCGCGCCACGCGCACGGGCGGGCGCTGCGGCTGGCTATGCGCCTGCGCCTGGCGGGCTGCCGCCCTGGCCTGGGACTTAGGGGCGGCCTTGGGGCCCGCCTGCGCGTGGAAACGGGCCTCAAGACGATCCGCTGCCTGCGGGGGCTGCTTCGGCTGTTGGCTGCTTTGCGGCGGAGCGGGCTGATGGTCGTGCCAGGAAGCGGCGTCAGGCCGGAAGGAAGGCTGAAACGGCTGGGGGGCAGGCCCGGCATAAGGGGCCTGCGATGAAGCGTCCGTATAGGAGGCCGCTTCGGGCTGGGAAGCCGCGCGCGTTTCAGCCGCTGCAAACGAGGAGCTGTCCTCCTCCGGAGAAAAGAAGGGCGTATCGCTGGTAGGAACGCCGTCCATAAACGGCTCGGGCATACCGTCCGAAAAGGGGGCGAAAGGCCCGCAGGCCGCTTCGCCGGAAACGATGGGCGCATAGGGCGCGCCGGGCTCGCCCGCAGCGGGAAAAAACAGCTCCGCCGCATCGGGCCTGTCCGGCAGGGGCGGCAGCTCCGGGGCCGGTTCGTCGTCATGGTCATAGGGGTCGAAGGGCTCGGACTGCTCGTCCGGGGCAGGCGCTTCGGGCGGGGCTTCCGCAATGGGGGAGCCTGCCGCGCCGCTATCGCCGCTGGCTTCGGAAGGCTGCTCCGCGCCGGGAACACCGGCGGAGAAGGAGGCGTCCCCGGAAATGGCGGTGCTTTGGGAAGAAGGGCCCGGTTCAAGGCCGGCCTCGGGGCGCGCATCCGTTTCTACAGCCCCGGCAGCGCCGCATTCAGCGGATGCGTCCTGCTGCGCCGTTGGTTCATCCACAAGGGCGCGGTTACGGTCGGCGCGGCGGCGGCGCGGCCTGGGGCCATCTTCGCCGCTGACGGCGGGCGGGACGGCCTGCTCCTCCTGCGTACCGGCGAGGTCTTCGGCCCGCAAGGGCCTGGCGGCTGGCAAACGCCTTTTCAAATAGGATGGAAGGCTATCCGTAGCGGTAGCTGCCTGCGCCGCCACCGGGGCCTGGGCCCATGTGGGGGGAACAAACGTCCCCACGCTGGCAGCGTCCTGCGGCGCGTCCAGCCAAGCGGGCAGGTCAAGCGGTTCCGGCTGCGCGGGAAAAGGCTGCTGCACGGAAAAAGACGACGGCGTGGAAAAGGGCTGCCGCATATCTGCGTCCACGTCGGCAGCGTTTTGCCAAGCGGGCAGGTCAAGCGGTTCCGGCTGTGCGGGAAAAGGCTGCTGCGCGGGAAAAGGCTGCTGCGCGGGAAAAGGCTGCTGCGCGGAAAAAGGCGACGGCGCGGAAAAGGGCTGTCGCATATCTGCGTCCGCATCGGCGGCGGTTTGCCAAGCGGGCAGGTCAAGCGGTTCCGGCTGCGTAAAAGACGGCGCGCCGCCAAAGGGCTGCGCTGGGGCAAGCGGCTGGGCAAAAGGACGCGCCTGAGGGGACGCCTCCCATACCGGCGCGCGCGTAGGCCGGGGCGCGGCAAACGGCTCCGTGCTTCCGGCGGTCATGGAAGCCTCAAAGGGCGATGGATCGTTGGGGGCAAACCCTTCATAGGAGGGTTCGGGCATAAGCGGCTTGGGCGGAGCGAGCGGGCAGGCGGAGGGGTACAGCTGGCCCGGCATGAGAGGCCGGGCGGCCCCGCCGGAGCCGGTAAGCTTGGGCGGCGTTTTCAAACGCGATGTATAATCAATCGGCGCAAAGGGGTTGGCGGCTTCTGCTTCCTGCGCCGTGGGCTTGCGCGCCGCGCTGCCCTGTTCCCATTCGGCAGGCATGGCCTTCCCTCCCTTGCATATAACTTTCCATGTTCCATGATAGCGTTTTCATACGCGTATGTCAAATAAAAACCGCGCCGGAAATTGTGAAAAAAACGTCAGGAATTTTGAACGCACCCTATCCAACGGGAACAAACTTTGGTATAATAATGACATTACCTTATGAAATGAGGAGGAAACACCCATGCCAATGGTAAACAGCAAAGAAATGTTCAAAAAGGCATACGAGGGCGGCTATGCCATCGGTGCGTTCAACGTCAACAACATGGAGATCATCCAGGGCATCACCGAGGGCGCGAAGATGGAAAACGCCCCGCTTATTTTGCAGGTGAGCGCCGGCGCGCGCAAGTACGCCAAGCACGTGTACCTGATGAAGATGATCGAGGCCGCCATTGAGGATACCGACCTGCCCATCGTTGTGCACCTGGATCACGGCCCGGATTTTGAAACCTGCAAAAGCTGCATCGACGGCGGCTTCACCAGCGTGATGATCGACGGCAGCCATCTGCCCTTTGAGGAGAACATCGCCCTGACCCGCAAGGTGGTTGAGTACGCGCACGACCGCAACGTGACCGTTGAGGCCGAGCTGGGCCGCCTGGCCGGCGTGGAGGACGATGTGAAGGTATCCGCCGAGGATTCCAGCTACACCCGCCCCGAGGAAGTGGAGGAGTTCGCCACCCGCACCGGCTGCGACAGCCTGGCCATCGCCATTGGCACCAGCCACGGCGCGTTCAAGTTCAAGGGCGAGCCCAAGCTGCGCTTCGATATCCTGGAGGAGGTTTCCAAGCGCCTGCCCGGCTTCCCCATCGTGCTGCACGGCGCCAGCTCCGTTATCCCCAGCTATGTGGATATGATTAACCAGTACGGCGGCAGCATGCCCGGCGCGCAGGGCGTGCCCGAGGAGATGCTGCGCAAGGCCGCGACCATGGCCGTTTGTAAAATCAACATCGACTCCGACCTGCGCCTGGCCTTCACCGGCGAGCTGCGCAAGCACTTTGCCGAGCATCCCGATCACTTTGACCCCCGCCAGTACCTGACCGACGCCCGCAGCGGTATCCGCGAGATGGTGCGCCACAAGATTGTGAACGTGCTGGGCTGCAACGGCAAGGCCTGATGCAGGGGCCTTGCGCCGCGGGCTATGCCGCGCGGCGGTAAAAACGGAAAAGGTAAAACGCCCCCTGCCGCAGCGGCGTTTCTGCGGCAGGGGGCGTTTGCTGCCCTCCCTAAAAATGGCGCGGGTTATGCGCGGCGCGCGGCGGCTTCGTCCAGCGCCGCCGTCAGCTTATCGGGAAAATTCACCGTCATGCCGTCGCCGTTCAGCGCTAGCGCGCGGCGCATGAGCGCCTCGTCCTTCACACCCCAGAAACGCACCCCAAAGCCGCGGCGGCGGGCAAGCGCCATATCCGCCTCGCTCACCAAATCCACGCGCGGGCAAATCTGCCCAATGCTGTGAAGCGTTAGCTTGTCAAGCGTTTCGGGCGTAATTTTGTCCGTCAGGTAGCCAACGTCAATCTCCCGATCCAGCGCGCGGATGTCCGCCACGCTTTCCCAAATGAAGGAGGTCAGCGTCACACGGCCACGGCAGCCATGCGCGTTGATTGATGCCAGCGTCTGTTCCTCCACGCCATACTGCTTGATCTCCAGCGCCAGCTTCAGGTTTTTCTGCCCAAAATAGGTGAGAAACGCATCCAGCGTAACGATTTTTTCGCCCGCAAAGCGCTCGCCCTTGAAAACGCCAAAATCCATTTCAAGAAGCTGCGCATAGGTATACTCCCGGATAACGCCCTTCTTTCCCGTTACGCGTTCCAGCGTATCGTCGTGATGAAGCACCAGCACGCCGTCCCGGGTGCGCTGGATATCCGTTTCAATCCCGTCCGCGCGCATTTCCAGCCCGGCGTAGAACGCCCGCAGAGTGTTTTCCGGATAATATTCGCTGGCTCCGCGGTGCGCGTAATTGACAACTGGCATATGTCTTGCTCCTTTAATGGCCGGGGGCCGCCCCGCCTGCGGCGGGACGGCCCGCGCGGCTTAGTACAGCATCATGAATTCGTCGATTTCGGCCTGCATCTTTTCCAAAGCCGCGCCGATATCCATGTCGGGGTCGGCTTCGATTTCGGAAAGCAGCGCCATGGTTTCATTCCAGATGGTGGAGTCCGCGGGATGGATGTTCTGGCCCTGGATGTAATCCACCTGCGCCAAAACGGTCTTCCAGATGGGATCCTCCAGGCGGGCCTGGATGAGCTCGCTGGCAAACTGGGAATGGGTGAAGGGCATGTAGCCGCGCTGAAGCGTGCTCTGGCTGATGGACTCAGGCGAGATCATGTATTTGATGAACTTGGCCGCAGCCTCCTGATGCGCGTCGTCGGAGGCGAAGATCGCAAGGCCGTTGCCGCCGATGCATACGTTCAGCTCCTTCTCGGCGGGGAAGAAGGCCATGTTGTACTGGAAGCTGTCGCCAATGGCCTCCTGGATGTTGCTCTTGGAGGCGCAGGAGGTGAAGAAGAACAGCGTGGTGCCGTTGGTGAAGTCGGTCTGGGCGGTGGCATGCTGGTTGGCGGGCATTACGCCGTCCTTTACCATGCCGGCGATCAGGGAGAATACCTCCTTCATTTCCGGGGTGTTTACGTTCACGTTGCCGTCCGCGTCAATGATGGTGCCGCCGAAGCTCCATACCAGGGGCTGGATGTACCAGGGGCTGTCGGAATGCATATTGAAGCCGTATATATCGGTCGCGCCGTCGCCGTCCAGGTCCTTAACGGCCTGCTTGGCCGCTTCGATCATGCCGGTGAAGGTGGTGGGCACCTCAAGGCCCAGCTCGTTGAGCATGGTTTCGTTGTAGTACATCATGGGCATGCTGCTTTGGAAGGGAACCGCCAGGCGTACTCCCTGATAGGTGTAGCGCGTCCAGAAGCCGTCGATAACGTCGGCCTGTTCCTCGGCGGTCATGTAGTTTTCAATGGGGATGAGCTTGCCCGCGTCATAAAACTGCGGGATGCCATGGCGCTGGCCTACAATGCCCACGTGGGGCAGGTTGCCCGCGGCGATGGCGGCGTTGTACTTGGCAACCAGATCATCATAGTTGCCGCCCACCTGCACCTGGTTGATTTTGATGCCGGGGTTGGCCGCCTCAAAGGCAGCGATTTCGGCGGAGAAGTCGTCGCTGGTGCGTACCCAGAAATCCAGCGTGATGGTTTCATCGGCAAGCGCGGTGCCGCACAGGCCGGCCAGCATGCACAGCGCAAGCAGGAGTGACAGGAACTTTTTCATAATACGGGATCCTCCTTATCGTTTTATTCTTAGGCGCGTCGCGCCTGAGAGCCTTTATTTGAGCCCTACCTTTGTGATGCCCTGCACAAAGTACTTTTGCAGCGCCACAAACAATACGAGCGTCGGTACGGTAACAAGGGTGGACATGGCCATCAGCCGGTTCCATTCCACGCCCTGTTCCATCATCATCATGGCGCGCAGGCCCGTTTGTACGGTGCGCAATTCCATGCTGTTGGTAATGATGAGCGGCCATAGGTAGCTGTTCCAGCTGCCAATGAAGCCGGTGATGGCAATCGTGGCCATCGCGCTTTTCCCCAGCGGCAGGATGATGCTCACAAAGGACTGTATCTCGCCTGCGCCGTCAATCCTGGCGGCCTCCAAAAGCGCGTCGGGAATGGTCATGTAAAACTGCCTTAGCAGGAATACGCCAAACACGCTTACCAGGGAGGTGCACACCACTGCAAAGAAGGTATCCATCAGCCCCATGGCGGAAATGGTGAGGTAGTTGGAAACGATGGTCGCCTCCTGCGGAATCATCATCGAGCACAGAAAGACCATGAACAGCGGCTTGTTCAGCTTGAACTTGAGCTTGGCAAAGGCGTAAGCCGCCATGGAGCTGGTAATCAGCTGCGCAAGCACGCAGGCCAGGGCCATGAGCAGGCTATTGGTAAAGTAGATGTCAAAGCGGGCGGTATTCCAAGCCAGCACGTAGTTTTCGGGATGCCACTCCGTGGGCCAGAACACGTTTTTGCTAAGCACCTCCTGGGAGGACTTGAACGAGCAAAGCACCATCCAGAAGAAGGGGAATACCACAATCACCGTAATCACGGCCAAAAGGAGGATGCGAAGGCACTCCCATGCCCTGAAACGCTTGCCAAATTTCATAGGAACCCTCGCCTCCTTACGAATCGTAGCTTACGAAGCGCTCGCACGCCATCTGCACCAGGTTGATGATGAGGATGAGTAGGAACAGCACCAGCGCGATGGCGCTTGCATAGCCCACCTGGTAGCGCCTGAAGGCGTATTCGTAAAGCATAACCACAAGGTTCTGCGTGGCCTTGGCGGGGCCGCCGTCCGTCATCACGTTGATGGTGGTAAACATCTTCAGCACTTCAATGGAATTTAGAATCAGCAGCATAAACGTGGTTGGCGAGGTAAGCGGCGCCGTGATGTGCCACACCGTTTGCAGGGCGTTGGCCCCGTCGATGGTGGAGGCCTCCAGCACATCCTCGGAGATGTTTTGAATGCCGCCCAGGTACACCACCGTGCTGTACCCCAGCATGCGCCAGATGGTGATTAGGGCAATGGAGGGCAGGGCCGAGGAGGTTTCGTTGAGCCAGCGCACGGGCGGTATGCCCATCAGCCCCAGCAGGCTGTTGAGCAGGCCGTACTGCGGGTTGTAGATGAACAGCCATACCACCGATATGGCCACCATGCTGGACACGCGCGGGGTAAAAAGCATGGTGCGGAATACCACGTTGAGCTTTGAGGACCGCTTGAGCATAAGCGCCAGCACAAAGCCCAGAACAAGCGTTATGGGGAGAACGATGATGGCGTACTGCACCGTGCGCCAGATGGTTTCATAAATCTCGGCGCTGCCGAAAAGCTTTTGGTAGTTGTACAGGCCGATATACTTTTTGCGCCCGGTCAGGTTCCAGTTATAAAAGCTGGTAATGATAGCGTTCACCATGGGATAGAGCGTGAACAGGAGCAGGAAAACCAGCGCGGGCAGCGTCCATGCCACGCCTCTAGCTTCCTGCGCCAACAGCCGTTTCGTCCTTGCTTTCATAGACGCCTCCTTGCAGTATTATCCATATTGCTTATGGATTTCCTTGTGCGGTTACAACGTACTGTGTTCTTTCGGCTTTATTTTATATTGCATATTGCACAAAGTCAAATATGAAGGTAGAATAGATGCATAAGCAAAGCTTATAGTATAGTGGGGTGAATGCTTCATGGATTTTAAGGCGTTGGAGTACATATGCGCGATCAGCGAGGCAAAAACCATTTCGCAAGCCGCCAGGAACCTTTTCATCAGCCAGCCGGCGCTTAGCCAGTACCTGTCCAAAATTGAGCAGGGCCTGGGCACGCCCGTGTTTGTGCGCTCGGGAAACGTGATGACGCTCACTTCGGCGGGTGAAATCCTTGTGAGGGAGGGCCGGGCGCTCCTGATGGCCCGGGAGGATATGATGGCGCAGGTCGCCGGGCTGTCCAGCGGGCGGGCCGAAACGCTGTGCTTTGGCATATCGCCGTTTTACAGCAAGTATTACCTGCCGCTGCTGCTGCCCTATTACCGGACGCACTATCCGCATATCCAGCTCAATATCATCGAGCAATCCTCCACGGACTTGGAGCAGCGGGTGCTGGACGGCAGCCTGGATTTGTGCTTCATCCCCGCCGAGCCCATGCGGGAGGGGCTTACCTACCGGCCCATCTATATGGAGGAAATCATGATCGCCCTTCCGCCTGCGCACCCTGCGAACGCCCATGCGGTGCCCTCGCCGGGCATTCCCTACCTGGATATCGCCTGCCTTGGCAACGAGCCCTTTGTGGAGCTGGTGCCCACGCTCAAGTTTGCCAAAATGAGCCAGCGCATTCTGCGCCATTTTTCCCTAACGCCCAATGTGATCTATGAATCCACCAGCTGGGATACCGTGTGCATGCTGGTGGCGCGCGGCATAGGCGTGGGCTTCCTGCCGGAGGTGCTCATCCATAAGCATCTGCTGGAGCCTACCTTCTACCGCATTGCCGGTATCGATTCCACCCGCTCCTATTCGGCGGTTTATGTGAGGGGCCGCCGCCTTTCCCATTCCGAGCTCAACCTGATCAATGTTTTTCAGGAGCTGCTGAAAAAGGGGGCAACAGTGGAAGCGGCGCAATAGGCAAACGCGAAACGCCGCCCAGCGAAAACAAACGGATGGGCGAAAGCAAACCCTGCATGGCGCGGACGGGGTTTTGTCACGGAATAAAGGCCTCCTTTATGCTTTTGCCCCCTGGAAGGACGGCTTTATTTTAAAGCAGGCATGTAAAGCCCGTGACCGGAATATGAAAAATGGTTGTAAAATTTGCCCGGCTTTTCGGCATATAGCGATGAAAAAAGGGCCGGCAGCGCAATACTGCCGGCCCGAGCCTGTCGATAAACCCCATGGGAGGCTTGGAGGGCCGCAGACCCGCAACCTCA
>URUF01000023.1 GCA_900550955.1 uncultured Eubacteriales bacterium
TTCCGAAACCGGCGGCGTGTACGCCGGTTTCGGAAGCCTTGCGCAGCAAGGTTTCCTTACGCCGTTCGCCGCCCGGAGAGCGCAGCGAGTAGGCGAACGGCGCAAACCTCGGCGGAAAAGATCGCGGTAGGCGAGCTTTTTCGACGGCCTGAAGCAAGGGGCCTTGAAACCCAAGCGTTTCAAGGCCCCTTGCTTTGGATGCGCCTACTCCTTTTCAACCGTGCGGGTATGAAGGCTGAAGATACGCGCCTGCAGCTCCGCGGTGGGGCAATCCCCTCCGGGAAGGTTGCCGATATCAGCCCACTTGGGATATACCTCCTCATTTTGATGCGTCAGGGCGTATTTGGTGCGGAACTGCACCCGGCAAAGCTTCCAGACGCTGGTATCAAACCGCCAGCGCTTGGAAATGGTTTGGCCGCCCGCCGTAATGGAGGCGCTGCATTGGTTGTACACGCAATCCAGCCGGAAGGAGAGGCGGACGCGCTCGCCGGGCTGAAACCGCGCCACATGCAGCTCGGACCCAAACACGCGGGAATTGAGCCACCCATCGCTGCGCAAAAGCACCTTGGTGGGCTCGCGGCCGCTTTCATCCTGGAAGGCGATGGTAAAGGCCTGCTCGGGATCGCCGCCGTCAAGGGCCACGTCGGTATCCAGCTCAACCACCGCGCCGGGCACAAAGGCGCGCTCCGCAATGGCGCGGTGATAGGGATCGCGATCGCGCAGCACAAGCGCGCCGTTTTCCAGCGCTATGCCGCCCCAGCTGGGAAGCGTAAGGTTCCAGCTATCCGCAAGCTGCTTCCAGCTTACATGCCGCATATCCGCCGCCACGTCCCGGGTTTCCTCGCCGCGCAGGGGAACGGCGATGCGGCTTAGCCAGATATCCTCCTTGTTGTTGCTGTACGTAAGGAAAAAAGCGTTATCATCGGGCTGGGGATTATATTCCGCAATGCCGCGGATATACTGTGGCCCAAGGTTTTTTAGCCTGCCCGCATAGCGGCAGGGAGGAACCTCGGGCAAAACGGCGTACATTTCGCCAAAATCCTGGCCGTTATCGCCGCTTGAGGCTACCAAGGGCCAGCGATGCGCCGTATCGGTGGTGGGGTTATAGGCCAGGGCATATTTGCCATCGGCGGTTCTTTGGCCCCATACCTTGCCTGTGGAGGTTTCCAGCGTATGGGAACGCTTGAGGGGCGACCAGCTTTCGCCGCCGTCGTGGGAGATGGCGGTGAGCGCGTTTTTCAGGATGGCCATTTTATCGCTGCCGCCGCCGGGAAGGGTGTAGATGCAGGGCGCCTCGCCGCCCGTGAGGGTAAAGAAGCCGCTTTTGTCAAAGCGCTCCTCCTCCCACCACTGCTGCGTGGCGATGCGGTGGTTCAACAGCTCGCGGCAGGCCGCCACAAACCCGGCGTCGCCGCTTTCCTCAAAATAGGGGAAGCATTTGGTGTTTTCCCGCGTATAGCCGCCGCTGGAGCCATAGCGTAAAAAGTGAATGGGGCCAAAGCTGAAATCGGGGCGTATTTCACGCACGGCGCGGCCCACGCCCCAGCCGCTGCCGGGCATAACCAGCATGATATCGGTCATATCGTAGCTTTTGCAGGCGCCGGGCGCGGGAAATTCCTTCAGCCTGGGGTCCATGGGCACCACGCCGTAATGCGTCATGGCCAGCATACGGCCGTTGGACGCCTTAAAAAACGCCATGCGGTGATGGATGATGCAGTTGGTGCTTTCGCGCCCCAAAAAGACCTCCTTGCCCTCGCCGTTATAAGGGGCCGTGGGTACGTTGATGGCGGGGAAGATTTCAACCGGGCGGGAATACTGAACGCCGTCCCTGGAGCGGATGAGAAAGGCGCGGGAATCGCCCTCGTGCTCGCTGCGCGCGCCCGCAAGGTATTGCACCATAAATTCGCCCTGCCAATAGCCCAGCATGGCGGCGTGCGCATAGGTCCAGCCCAGCCCCTCCGGCGCAAGCGAGGGATTCTGGCTGGAACGCATGATTTGTACATTGGTAACGCCCATGGCATGCGGCAGCGCGCCATCTGTGAAGCGGATATCCGCCTTTTTGCTTACATGGCAGCGTATATGGCCCTCGCGCATCACGCTTTCTCGATAGCTCATTGTGTTTAACCTCCCCATAGCGGTGTTTTTCAGCAACGGAACGGCCCCTCCCTCCGGCGGGCGGAGGGAGGGGGAAGAATCAGGAACGGTTACTTGCCTTCTTCGGCATACATATCATTCATGATTTGCGCCCAGGTGTCCAGCAGCTCCTGCGCGGTGAGCTCGCCCGCCATGGTTTGCTGAACCAGGGGATCGATTTCGCTGGAAAGCGCGCCGCTATAAGAGGGCATATAGGTGGGGCAATCATAGAACAGGGTGGTGGGATCGGTGATAACGGCGGCGGCAGTCTGCATCCAAGGCTTTTCGGGATTTTGCACGTAGCTATCCTCGCTGGTCAGCAGCTCGGTGACGCAGGGCACCAGGCCGATAGCCTCGGTATAGATGGCCGCGCCCTCGGCGGCGCAAAGGTAGTAGAGGAACTCCCACGCGGCTTCCTTATCCTTCGCGGTGGAGTTGATGGCGAAGCCGTCCCAGCTGAGGCTTTGCATAACGCGGTTGCCCGTTTGCGACGTGGGGAAGGGAACCGCCTCAAACTTTGTTAGATCGCCGTTGAAGGCCGCGTAGTGCGCGTCGGAGGAGCCGGTGTTATGCTGAATAATGGCGGCAACGCCGGTTTGGAACGCGCCGGCCAGCTGGGTCCAGCCGTAGTTGATATCGCCCTCGCCGCTGCAAACATTGTACAGGGACAGGTAGCGGTCCACAAATTCCACATGCTTGGGATCGTTTACGGTGCAAACGCCATCCTCGGTGAAGTAATTGGTGATACCGGAATAGGAATACATGAGCATTTCCAGGTTGGTTGCCGCGCCCGAGCCGCCGCGCAGCGCAATGCCGTAGCGGCCCGCAGCCTTATCGGTAAGCGCCTCTACATCGGCAAAGAATTCGTCCCAGGTAGCGGGAATGGCCAGGCCCTTTTCGGCGAACCAGTCGCTGCGCGCCCACAGGCAGAAGAAGTTGCAGCCGGAGGGCAGATAATACAGGCGGTTATTCTCCCGGTCATAGGCGGTGGCGGAAGCGATGGCGCTTTCCAGAATGGCGTTGTTGCCCTTTTCGGCGTAGAGATCGGTCAGGTCGGTCACATAGCCGTTTTCAATATAGGTAGCGATGTTTTTGGAGGTAATGTTGAGGATGTCCGGCGCGATGCCGGCCTCAAAGGCTAGCATCAGCTTGTCGGTAGAGTCCTCGGGCAGGCCGGTAAACTCAATTTTGATATTGGGATGGGAGGCCTCGAACGTGGAGATGATTTTTTCAACCATTTCCATGCGCGCATCGGTCATGTCGTCAAGCCAAAAGGTAACGGTCGCCTGCTCCTCGGCCTGTGAAACCGAGAAGAAGCTAAGGGTCAGCACGAGTGACAGAAGGATGGACAGCCATTTTTTCATAGGGGGAGATGCTCCTTTCATTTATTGATATCCCGCGCCCAGCGGGATGATCATTTTGGGAAACGGCGCTTAACCCTTGAGCGCGCCGGCGCTCATGCCGGATACCAGATAGCGCTGCACGTAACCAAACAGGCATAGCGGCGGCAGCAGGGCAATTACAGCGCCGGCGGCCAGGCCGGAATAATTGATGGTGGTTTGGGTAATCATGTAGCGCAGGCCAACCGAAATGGGAAACTTGCTGCCGGTGCTTAAGAAGGTGTAGGGCAGCAGATACTCGTTCCAGCAGTTGATGAACGCGAAGGAAATTACGGTAACAATGCCGGGAATGATCACGGGCATGATCACATGAAACAGCGTTTGCATGCGCGTGCAGCCGTCAATCATGGCGGCCTCGTCGATTTCCTTGGGCACGCCGCCAATGAAGCCCTTCATCAGCAGCGTTTGGAAGGGAATGGCGGAGGCGATTTCCACCAGAATTACGGACAGGAACCTGTCTACCAGCCCCAGATCCCGCATGAGCAGGTACAGCGGCGAAATGATGATGATGCGCGGCAGCATTTGGGTCATTAGCATGATAACCATAAACGCCTGCTTCCCCCGGAATTTGAAGCGGCTTAGCGCGTAGCCGTTGAACAGCACCAGCACCGAAACCACCGCGACCGCGCACAGGCTGATAACAAGGCTGTTAAAAAAGTATTGGGAGATGCGGCCGCTGGACCATGCGTTCGTGTAATTGCTGAAGGTGAAGGGGTTGGGAAGAATGGTAAAGGTTTCGCTGACCACGTCGCTGGAGTATTTGAAGGATAGCGACAGCGTCCATAAAAGCGGGATCATTACAAACGCGAGCAGGATCCCCAGCGGCAGCCAGCGCAGGAAGAAGCGCTCCGCAATGCGCTTTGTTTTGGAAGGCATTACGCATCCTCCTTTCCAAAAGCGTTGGCGCGCAAATAGACGACGGTGAAAACGCTTAGCATCAGGAAGGAAAGAATGGCCAACGCGCTGCCATAGCCATAGTTGCCCTCCACAACGGATTTGTTGTAGATGTACAAGGCGAGCGTGGTGGTGCGCCCCAGCGGGCCGCCGTTGGTCATGGTCATAATCAAATCTACGGATTGGAAGGCCCAGATGCAGCGCATGAGCGCCGCATACACCACCGATTCCCGGATAAACGGTAGCGTGATGCGAAACAGCGTTACCAGGCGGCCCGCTCCATCCACCTTCGCGGCTTCGTAGATATCCTCGGAGATACTTTGCAGCGCCGCCAGGCAGGTAATGGCCAGGAAGGGAATGCCGCGCCATAATTCCGCGATAACAACGGAGCCGAAGGCCAGGTTGCGGTCGCCCAGCCAGGAGCGGGTTGCCATTCCCCATGAGCTGAGCAGGTTGTTGAGCAGGCCAAAGTTATCGTCGTAGATGAGCAGCCACAGGATACCTGTCAGCACGCCGGAAATAGCCCAGGGCGCAAAGCAGATGGTGCGCGAAAAGCCCTGGCCGCGGAACTTGCGGTTTAGCAGCAGCGCCGCCGTAAGGCCGATGACGACCTGTAAGCCCACCTCAATGGCCACCCACTTGAGCGAGATGCCAAGCGAGGTTATGAATTTGCTGTCGCCGGTGAAGATGCGCACATAGTTTTCCAAACCAATCCAGCCATACTGCTTGGGCTTGGTGCGTTGGTAATTCAGGAAGCTGTTAAACAGCGCCCTGCCCATAGGATACAGCAGGAAAACCGCTAAAAACAGGAACGACGGAAGAAGCAGCGCATAGGGAAGCACGCGATCTTCCTTGAGGCGGCGGGCGTTGAGCCCTCTTGCTTTGCTTGCCACGAATTTCACTCCCAACCAAAACAGGATTGCAATAGTTTCTTTGGGAACACGGGCAACGCTCTTATCACGTCATATTGTATGACATCGTACAATCATAATACACAAAGCCATCCCGCTTGTCAATACCCTTTTCAAAAAAATTTCCGATATGGTCAAAAATCAAATAAAACCAACATTCCGCCTTATTCAAGGCATAAAAAAGAACGGAGGGCGGACCTCCGTTCCTGCATAAGGTAAATCATTCATCCGTGCGAATGCGTGCGCTGATATCCTCAATAGCGCGTATCATGTGGTAATGCATGGCCTCAACCGCTTCCGTTTCGCTTTGGTTGCGAAACGCGTTTATTAGCCTCCTATGCGGTTCAATGGCGTTGGAATAGGTGCCGTCGTCGTTAAAAGAGGCGTAACGGTATTTGTTAAAGGCCTTTGTAAGCAGCTTGCCAATGTTGATGAGCAGCTCGTTGCCGGTGGCTTCAAAAATAATCATGTGAAACTGCTCGTCAAGGCGCATAAGCTCCTGCCCGTCGCAGGCGTTGTTGGCGGCGATGAAGGCGGCAAAGTTCTCCTCAAGCCGCAGGGTCAGCCCCGCGTCGCAGCGCTGCGCCGCCAGGCGGGCCGCAAGCTCCTCCATCGGCGCGCGAACGTCCATAAGGTCCTTAAAGCTGGTAGGGGAGAAAACCGCCCAGTAGCTATCTATTTCCGTTACGCGGGCCACAAAGGCGCCCCGTCCCGGGAGCATGCGCACATAGCCCTCCGTGGCGAGAATGCGCAGCGCCTCTCTTACAACCGTGCGGCTTACATTAAGCTGCTGGCACAGCTTGGCCTCGGTGGCAAGCTTGTCGCCAACGTTGTATTCCCCGCTTAGAATGGAGTTGCGTATGGCGCTGGCGGCCATATCCGTAACGGACACCTTCTCTATTTTGTTCATGCGTCCTGCCGAACTCCTTCCGTACATATCGTGGGACGGCCAAAGGATTGCCAGCCTTTATTCTATTGGCCTTGAAAGGATTTGTCAATGGAAAACCGGAGCGGTTTTCCATAAGGAAGGCAAAAAACGGCGCTTGACAATTCCGGTGGAACTGCTATAATGAACGGGCAATAGTTTCTCTGGGAAAATGGAATAGGAAAAGCGCTTTTGTCTGTTTTTGTTGCATGCATCAAAAACAGTTTTTTTCGTTTGGAGGCAGAAGCGTGTTTGAAAAAATGAAGGCTGTTGCCGCTATGGAGCGGGGCAAAACGGAAATTGTTGAAATTCCGCGCCCCGTTCCCGGCGACTATGAATGCCTAACCAAAATTTTATACTGCGGCATTTGCAATGGAACGGATCTAAAGCTGATACACGACAAGGTGGCGGACCGAAAAATTCCTTATCCTACCGTGCTGGGGCATGAGAGCGTGGGCCGCATTGTGACCGTGGGCAAGAAGGTGCGCTACTGGCATGTGGGCGACCGGGTGGTTTCGCCAATCGGCACGGCTGCGCCGGGGTTTTACTGCCACTTTGGCCAAATGGCGGAATACGGGATTACGCACGATATTCGCGCCATGATGGAGGATGGCGTGGATTTGGGTACGCAGCCCCCGGTTCCGGACTATCGCGGAAAGCTGATTCCGGACGGCATGCGCTACCGGGACGCGGTGATGCTGCTAACCTTTAAGGAGAATTACAGCGCGCTAAAAAACTTTGGCTTTCAGCCGGGCATGGACGTGCTGGTGTGCGGCGATGGCCCGGTAGCCATGGGCATTGCCAGAATTGCCAAGGCGCTGGGCGCGGGCAGCGTGCGCTGCACAGGGCACCACGACAATCGCCTGGAGCATATTTACGCCTGCGCAAAGGTGGACGGCGTGATAAATTCCCGCAAGGAAAAGCCGGAGGAGGTTCTGGCTGGGCAAAAACTGGATATGATCGTGGACGCGGTAGGCGACCTGGAAAGCGACCGCGCGCTTGCGCCGCTGCTTAAACCTGGCGGAATAATTGGCCTGTACGGCGTCCTTTCCAAGGAGCGGGCCAATACCAACCTGTTTGATTGGCCCAACAACATCAGGCTGCATATGCTCAACTGGCCCTATGGCGAGCATCGCTCTCACGAGGCGGTTGTGGAGCTGGTTAAGCGCGGCGAGCTGGTGCCCGAGCAGTATTATAGCCACGTTTTGCCCATGGAGGAGGCGGGCAGGGGCTTTGAGCTGGTCGCCGGCCGCGAGGCGTTTAAGGTGATCCTTCAAATGCCGGGTACGGACGAGCAGTGAGGGGGCGTTGGAAATGACGCTTAAGGGACTGCTGAAGAAGAACCGCAGCTATCGCGGCTTTTTGCAAACGCCCCGGCTGAACAGGGAGGAATTAACGCGCCTTGTAGCGTTAACCCGGCTGTGCCCCTCCAGCGGGAACGTGCAGCCGCTGAAATACCGCCTGGTATGCGATGATGAAACCAACGCGCGTATTTTGGCGCTTACCCGCTGGGCCGGGCGCATGAAAACGCCAAAGCTGCCGCGCGAGGGCATGGCGCCCACCGCCTATATCGCTATCCTGCATGACATGAGCATAGCGCCTAGCCCAACCGCGTTTTACAAGGATGTGGGTATCGCCGCGTTTGCGCTGCTTATGGGCGCGGTGGAGATGGGCTTTGGCGGCTGCATGCTGGGCGGATATGACGCGCGGGCGTTGAGCCAGGCCTTGGCGCTGCCGCAGCATTTGCGGCCCGTGCTGCTTATTGCGCTGGGAAAGCCTGCGGAAACCATTGTGCTTGAGGATGCGCCGGCGGGGTTTGTGGATGCCGATCATGCCTATTACCGCGATGAGAACGATGTACACCATGTGTGGAAGCGCACAACTGACGAACTGATTGTGTAACGAAGGAAGAGAGGGGCGTTTGGCATGAAGGAGATTTTCGCCTGCAAAAAGCTTGGCTTTGGCCTGATGCGCCTGCCCACGCATGAGGACGGCGCTATTGACATGGCGCTTTTGTGCCGGCTGGTGGACCGCTTCATGGAGGCTGGGTTCACCTATTTTGACACCGCGTATGTGTATCACGACGGCGAATCGGAGCGGGCGGTCAGGCGCGCGCTGATAGAGCGTTATCCCCGCGGCAGCTTTACGCTTGCAACCAAAATGCCGCACAATTTTTTGAAAAACGCCAGCGATGTGGACGCGACCTTTGCCCAACAGCTGGAGCGCACAGGCGCCGGCTATTTCGATTTTTATTTGATGCATGGCGTGAACAACCGCAATTGGGAACGCTACGAGCGCTTTGGCTGCTGGGAGCACGCGGCGCGCATGAAACGCGAGGGGCTTATCCGGCATCTAGGGTTCTCCTTCCATGGCACGCCGGAGCTTTTGGAGCAAACGCTTGAAAAGCATCCCGAAACGGAATTTGTGCAGTTACAGCTAAATTACGCGGATTGGGAAAGCCCGCGCATCTGTTCCCGAAAATGCCATGAGATCGTGCGGGCGCACGGGCTGCCCATCGTTGTGATGGAACCCATTAAAGGCGGCATGCTGGCCAGCCTTCCTTCCGCCGCGGAGGAAATCCTGCGCGCCGCCGCGCCGCAGGCCACCCAGGCCTCCTGGGCCCTGCGCTACGCGGCGGGCCTGGATGGCGTGAAAGTGGTGCTTTCCGGCATGAACGCCATGGAACAAATGGAGGATAACATCGCCACGCTGGACGCGCCCAAGCCGCTTTCCTTGGCGGAGCGGGAGGCCCTTGACCGGGCGGCGGCCTGCCTGCTTAGCTCCCCGACGGCACCATGCACGGGCTGCCGCTACTGCGTAAAGGGCTGCCCGGCAGGGCTGGAAATACCCGCGTTGATTGGCGTTTTGAACAATTGCAGGCTTTTTCCCGGGTCGCAGGCGGCTGAAAACCACTGGCGCAAGAACACGCAGCAGGGCGCTACGCCCGCGCGCTGCATTGCCTACGGCCAGTGCGAAAGCGCATGCCCGCAGCATTTGCCCATCATCGTACTTTTAAAGGAACTGGCAAGAGCATTCTGATCGATCTATGGAAGGGAAGGATTTCAAATGAAAAGCTATCCAAATGGCGTGTGGCCCGTTATGCTGACCCCCTTTACCGAAAAAGGAGAAATTGACGAGGAAGGCTTGTACGCGCTGGTTGAGTGGTACATTGAGAAGGGCGTGGACGGCCTGTTTGCCTCCTGCCAGAGCAGCGAAATTTTCCATATGACCTTTGAGGAGCGTATGCGCATCGCCAAAATCACGGTGGACGCGGCGCGCGGGCGGGTGCCTGTGATCGGCTCCGGCTTTACGGATTACTGTATGGCGGAGCAGGTTCGCAACATATATGCCATGAAGGAAACGGGCGTGGACGCGGTGATTTTGCTTACCAACCGGCTGGCCTGCGAGGGGCAGGACGACGACGCCCTGCTTTCCCATGCGAGCGCCCTGCTTGGGCAGATCGACGATAACATTCCCCTGGGCTTGTATGAATGCCCCTTTCCCTATAAGCGGCTGCTTTCGCCACGCGTGATTCGGGAGCTGGCGGATACAGGGCGGTTCTACTTTTTGAAGGATACCTGCCTTAACGCGGCGCAGATTCGGGAAAAGCTGGCCGTCACCCGCGGCACGCGCCTTAAGCTGTACAATGCGCATATCGCCACGCTGCTGGAATCGCTGCGTGACGGAGCGTACGGCTTTTCCGGCATCATGGCGAATTTCCATCCTGAAATGTATGTATGGCTTACCCGCAACATCCGTCATCCCAACGCGGATAAAGTGCAGCGGCTGCTTACGGCCGCCTCGCTGCTGGAACGCCAGCTCTATCCCACCAACGCAAAGTATTTCCTGAAGGAAATTGCGGGGCTGCCCATCACTACGCGCTGCCGCGTGCAGGATGACAGGCTGCTTTCGCCCAATTTCCGGGAGGAAATCCGCCAGGTCGCCGCGCTGATGGACGAGGCGTATCGCACGCTATGTGTGTAAGCCGCGCGCGTTTGGAAAGGAGGAAAACCGCATGAAACGCCCCAGGCTGTTGGTGGTGGGCAGCTTTGTAATGGATTTGATTTTTCGCGCGGACCGTTTTGTTTCCCAGGGGGAAACCATCCTTGGCACGGATTTTCACTCTGCCCCCGGCGGAAAGGGCGCAAACCAGGCGGTGCAGGCCGCCCGCCTGGGCGCGGAGGTGAGCATGGTTGGCAAGGTGGGCGGCGACGCCTACGGCGAAGCCATGATTGCCTCCCTGAATGAGGCGGGCGTGCGCACGGATGGGGTAACCGTTACCGGCGCATGCCCCTCCGGCTTGAGCAATATCCAGATCCGGGATAACGGCGGCGCGGCCCAGAACCGTATTATGGTGATTCCCGGCGCAAACATGGCCCTTGTGCCGGACGACGTGGCCTTTTTGGAACGGGAGATCGCGCGGTACGACATGGTGATTCTTCAGTTGGAAATTCCCATGGAGATCAACGAAGTGGTGGCGCGCTATGCGCGGGCCAGCGGCGTGCCGGTCATGCTCAATCCCGCGCCGGCAGCGCCCCTGTCCCCCGGCTTGATGCAAAATTTGACCTATATTGCGCCCAACGAGCATGAGGCGGAGGCGCTTACGGGCGTGCGCCCGGAGGATGACGCGTCCATACGCCGCGCGGCGGCCCTGCTCAGGCAAAAGGGCGCGGACAGGGTGATTATCACACTGGGGGAAGTCGGGGCGGCCCTTTGGAACGGCGAGCGCTTCTTGATAAGCCCCGCCGCGCACTGCCCACAGCCCGTCGATCCCACCGCCGCGGGCGACAGCTTTATCGGCGCGTTTTCAACGGCGCTGTGCGCCGGCATGGCAGAGGAGGACGCCATGGCTTTTGCAAACCATGCGGCCTGCCTAACGGTATCCGGGATGGGCGCGCAGCCTAGCCTGCCTACGCTTGAGCAGGTAAATGCCTCGCTTGCAGGCGCGGGGCGCAAAACGCTGCATTACGATCATTGAAAGGAGCGACGCCTATGGGCGCTTTGGACAGCTTTTTGGAAACGACCGGCGATGAAATGCGCGGCGTGCTCTCCGCTATAGACAAAGAGGCGCTGCTTTCCGCCGCCCGACTGATTTGGGAGGCGGAAGAACAGGGGGGAAGGGTGCACATCACGGGCATAGGCAAGCCGGCCCATGTGGCTACATATATGGCCTCGCTGATGTCGTCCACAGGGACGCCCGCCTATTTTTTACACGGCACGGAGGCCGTTCACGGCTCCTGCGGGCAGCTTATGCCGTCAGATGTGGTGATCTGCATATCCAACAGCGGTGAAACGCAGGAGATGAAGGCCACGGTAACGGCCGTGCGCAACAATGGCTGCAAGGTGATTGGCGTAACGGGCAACGCCCAGTCGTGGCTGTATGCCCATGCCGACGTGGGCGTCATAGCCGGTACGCGGCGGGAGGGCGGCCCGCTGGGACGCGCGCCCAGAACGTCCATACTGGCGGAAACCGTCGTTTTGCAGGCGCTGTCGGTTGTGTTGCAGGAAAAACGCGCGCTAACCCCACAGGAATATGTATTGCGCCATCCCGGAGGGCAGTTGGGACAGCTGCGGGAGGGAGAGGGCTGAAGCCCGGCCGTAAATATAGATTGCTTTCATGAACCAATGCGCCCCGTTGGAAGGGCATGCCAGTGGCATGCTTCCGGCGGGGCGTATTCAAGCCGCCCTGATGGGGGACGTTGGCGCGCTGGGAGCGGGGTCTTTTCCCAAACCAACGCCGCTTTCCTTCCACCCCATCCCCTTGTGCATCCCTTCAAGCCGTGCTACAATATCCATAAAGAGGTGAACGCCCATGAAGGTGCTTTTGCATATCTGCTGCGCGCCGTGCTCCATCATGTGCATTGAAACGCTGCGCAGGGAGGGCATTGAGCCCGTCGGCTTTTGGGACAATCCCAACATTCATCCCTATACGGAATACCGCAGCAGGAAAAACACGCTTGTGGAATATGCCAGAACGGTTGGGCTGGAATTGATAGCGCATGGGAAATATGGCCTCAGGCCCTTTATTGGCGAGGTGGCGGAGAATATTGAAGGGCGCTGTGTAAAGTGCTACCGCATGCGCATGCGCGCGGCCGCCCGCTATGCGGCGGAAAACGGCTTTACGCATTTTACCTCCACGCTGTTTGTGAGCCCCTATCAGAACCATGAGCTGCTTCGGAGGGAGGCCGAGGCTGCCGCAGCCGAATTTCAAACGGAATTTCTGTATCGGGATTTCCGGCCCTATTTTCGCGAGGGCCAGGAGCGCGCGCGGGAAATGGGGCTGTATATGCAAAAATACTGCGGCTGCATTTTCAGCGAGGAAGAGCGCTACCAGAAGCGCAAAAAGCCGCCCAAGAAGGAGGAATGACCCATGGAGCCGCTGCTTGAAATGCTGTCCACCAGCGAGCCGGTTTCCGGCGAAAGGCTGTGCGCAAAGCTTAACATGACGCGCGGGGCCGTGTGGAAGCGCATAGAAAAGCTGCGCGCGGAGGGATACAGCATCGTGTCGGCGGGCAAGCGGGGCTACCGCTTGGAGCCGGTTGAAAACAGCCTGCTGCCCGGCTATATCCATCAGGATTTGCAAACGCGCTGGGCGGGCCGGGGTGAGATTTGCTACGCGCAGGAAATGGATTCCACCAACATACGCGCCAAACAGATGGCGCATGACGGCGCGCCGCATGGCAGCTTGGCCGTGTGCGAATTGCAGACCGCCGGGCGCGGGCGGCTTAAGCGCGGCTGGGAAACGCCCGCGGGCGAGGCGCTGATGCAAACCCTGGTGCTTAGGCCCTCCCTGCCCACGGAGCAGGCGCAGCTGTGCACGCTGGCGGCGGCCGTCGCCTCGGCGCAGGCCATCCAGGAGGTGTGCCCACGGCTGAGCCCCGGCATCAAATGGCCTAACGATGTGATTTTGAACGGGAAAAAGTGCGTGGGCATTTTGAGCGAGCTTTCGGCGGATTTGGACGGGCTGCAATTCATCGTGCCGGGCGTGGGCATCAACGTAAACCAAACGGGCTTTTCCGGCGAGCTAAGGGACAAGGCAACCTCCATGCTGATAGAATTGCGCCGGGAGGATGCAGCCGCCGTGCCCGTTTGCCGGCGCAGGGTGCTTTGCGCATATCTAAAGCATATGGAAAACGCCATCGACGCGCTGGAGCGCGAAGGCCTTAACGGTATTTTGCCCGAATACCTGCGCCGCTCGGTAACGCTGGGCGAGCAGGTGCGCGTTATTGGCGCGAATGTGGATTTTGTGGGCGAGGCCAAGCGCCTGGATGAAACAGGCGCGCTGATTGTAAAGGATGAAACGGGCGTAGAACACCGCGTGCTGAGCGGGGACGTATCGGTGCGCGGGCTGATGGGATATTGCTCATAAGGAGGCATTGCAATGGAACAGATGATTTTTGAAGGCAGCATTACAGATGTGCACGGCATCCGCGTGGGCCAGGTGCAAAACGCGGCGGGCAAAACAGGCGTTACGGTTGTGCTGGCAGGCCGCGATGGCGCGGTGATTGGCGCGGATGTGCGCGGGGCGGCCCCCGGTACCCGGGAAACCGATTTGTGCGCGCCGGAAAACACTGTGGAAAAAGCCAATGCCGTGGTGCTTGCCGGCGGCAGCGCCTTTGGCCTGGAAGCGGCCTGCGGCGTGATGCGCTTTTTGGAAAAGCGCGACGTGGGCGTGGATATGGGCGTGTGCCATGTGCCCATCGTACCGGGCGCGGTTATTTTTGATTTGGGCGTAGGCGACGCGCACGCGCGGCCTGACGCGCAGATGGGCGAGGCCGCGTGCAAGGCGGCCGGAAAGGCCGTGGAGCAGGGCGCGCAGGGCGCGGGTACGGGCGCGACGGTAGGCAAGCTGGTGCCGGGCGCGTCGCCCATGCAAAGCGGCGTGGGTACGGCCAGCATCCGTTTGGCGTGCGGGGTTACGGTAGGCGCAATCGCCGTGGTAAACGCCTGCGGCGACGTATATGACATCCGCAGCGGGAAGCCCGTCGGCTTTGGCCGCCTGCCGGACGGCACGCCCGTTCTGTGCGAAAGCCTGCTCTATGGCGCGGCGCCCGCGCCGGGCATGCCGCGCATCCCGCATACCACGGGGCAAAACACCACCATCGCCGTTGTGGCAACGGACGCCGTGCTCACCAAGGCGCAGGCCAAACGGTTGGCCACCTGCGCGCATGACGGCCTGGCCCGCGCCATCCGCCCCGTGCATACGCAGATGGATGGCGATACCATCTTTGCCCTGGGAACCGGGCGCGTGGACGCGGATGTGAATCAGATTCAGCTGTGCGCGGCTGCGGCGGAGGCTATGGCGCGCGCCGTGGTAAACGCGGTGCTCATGGGGCGCGGCGCATGAGGGGCCTGGGGATAGACCTGTGCGAGGTAAGCCGCATGGAACGCGCGCTGCAAAAGGGCGAGGCCTTTTTGCAGCGCTTTTTCACAGCGGAGGAGCGCGCCTATATTGCGCAGAGGGGCGCGATGGGCGCGCAGAGCGCGGCGGCGATGTTTGCCGCCAAGGAAGCGTTTTTAAAGGCTGTGGGCGCGGGCATTGGCGGCGGCATAGCGCTTGGCGATGTGGGCGTGACGCACGCGCCCGGCGGCGCGCCCGGCTACGCGCTGGGAGAGCCTGCCCTGCAAAGGCTGAAAGCGCTTGGCGCGCAGCGCGCCTTTTTGAGCTTGACGCATGAGGCTGGCATAGCCGCCGCCGTATGCGTGATTGAGTGAGCGATGTGAAGGAGGGGCCGGAATGCGCTTGACCATTACGCCTGCCGAGATGAAGCGCGTTGAAACGCGCGTGATGAACGAAACCGCCGTGACGGGGGAGATGCTGATGCAGCGCGCCGCCGCGCATGTGGCCGCCGCCGTGCGCAGGCGCGCCCAGCCGGGCGTGGTGTGGTGCGTGTGCGCGGCAGGGAATAACGGCGGCGACGGGCTGGCCGCGATGCGTATGCTCGCCAATGCGGACGATGCATTCGCGGGCGAGGTATGGCTCGCGGAAGGGACGCTCAGCCCGGACGCGCGGCGCGAGCTGGGGCGCTTGGAGGCGTGCGCGGGCGCTGCGCGCGTAAGGGTACGCCTCCTTACGGGCGGGTCTTTGCCCCCTGCGCCCCAAAATGTGGGCTGCATTATCGACGCGCTGTTTGGCACGGGGCTTTCCAGGCCGCTTGCAGGTGTGCCGCTGGCTTTGTGCAGGCTGATCAACGCCTCGGGGGAGGGCGGCGTGCCGGTGGTGGCCGTGGATATTCCCTCCGGGCTGAACGGCGATACGGGCGAGGTGATGGGCGAAACCGTGCGCGCGGATGAAACCGTCACCTTTCACAGGCCAAAGCCGGGGCTGTACCTGCGCGAGGGGCCGGATTACGCGGGCCGGGTCACCGTAGCGGATATTGGCATTCCGGCCGCTGTGGACGATGCCGCGGGCCTGCGCCTGCTGGAAGAAACGGATTTGGCCGGGCTATTACCCGCGCGCAGGCGCGTGAGCCATAAGGGTAGCTACGGCCGCGTGCTGCTGTGGGCGGGCAGCCCCGGCATGGCGGGCGCGGCGGCCATCTGTGCCACGGCTACGCTGCGCGCGGGCGCGGGGCTGGTAACGGTGGCCTGCCCGGAAGCTGTGATGCCGGTGGTGCAAACGCTGTGCCCCTGCGCCACCTGCCTATCGCTGCCGATGGAGGATGCGGAGGCCGCGTGGGCGCTGCTGAAAAGCGCGTTGGAGCGTGCGGATGCTTTGGGCGCGGGCTGCGGCCTGGGCCAGGGCGAGGCTGCGGCAGAGCTGTTTGAGCGCCTGCTGGGCTGGCTGGGAGCGCATGAGCTGCCTGCCGTGCTGGACGCGGACGCGCTGAACCTGCTTGCGCGCAGGCCGGCGCGCCTGAACGGCGGCACGCGCGTGCTCACGCCCCATCCGGCGGAGGCGGCGCGCCTGCTGGGTACGACGGCGCAGGAGGTGGCGGCGGACGCGCCGCATGCGGCACGCCAGATTTGGAAGCGCTATGGCGCGGCGGTTGCGCTCAAGGGCACAGCCAGCGTGCTGTGCGCAGCGCAGGGCCTGGCGCTAAGCGCTTTCGGCACCCCCGCGATGGCCAAGGGCGGCAGCGGCGACGCGCTCACAGGCGTAGTGGCGGCGCTGCTGGCGGGCCGGGCCGCCGGGGCCTACCGCATGGACGACCTGACGCTTTTGCAGGCTGCGTGCGCCTTGCACGGGCTGGCCGGGGAGAGGGCGGAAAGGCAGTTTGGCGAGCGCGGCGTGCTGGCGACGGACCTGTGCGCATTTTTGGGCTTTACGCCCGGGAGCGGGCGCGGCTTTGGCAGGGCATGCGCCGCAACGCCGGAAGGGACGGCGGCAGCCCAGAAGCAGCCTGCGCCGTTGGGCCGCATGGTTACGGTAACGGTGGAGCATAGGCTGGGCGCGCGCGATGGGCGCGGGCGCGTTTACGGCCTCAACTGCGGCCATGTGCAGGAGGCGTTGCTGGAGCAAAACCAATGGCAGGACGCGTGCGTATACGGCGTAGACCGCCCCGTGGAATGGTTTGAGGGGGAGGTTGTAGCCTGCCTGCGCATGGCGGAGGGCCCGCTTTGGGCCGTCGCGCCAAAAGGAACGCGCCCAACCTCTCAGGAGATCGGGCGCGCAACGGCGTTTTTGGGGCAGCCGCTGGAGATAGCGCTGCTGAAGGAACGTTAAACCTTGAGCGCCCGCTTGGGGCACTCGTCCACGCAGCGCATGCACAGGATGCATTCCGTGCCGCGCTTGCGCGAGCGGGCGTTATCCGTCATATCCACATCCATGGGGCATACGCGCTTGCACTTTCCGCAGGATACGCAAAGCTGCGTGTCGCAGGTCACGCGCAGACGGGCGTAATAACTGGCCGGCTTTAAAAACACGGCGACGGGGCACAGGTATTTGCAAAAGGCGCGGTTATCCTTGAGCGCAAAAGCCAGGATAACGCCCAACGCGTAGTATAGCGCGTTGCCCGCGATAAAGCTTATCAGCATAACGCGTTCCAGCCCCTGTACGCCAAGCAGGAACAGCGCGGCTACATACAAAAGCGATATGGCGAACGCCGCATAGCGCATCCACGTCCAGTTTTTGCGCGGAGCCTGGCGCTGCTTATAGGGCAGCACATCCAGCACCATGGCCGTCCAGCAGGCAAAGCCGCACCAGCCGCGCCCAAAGAACAGCGGCCCGGCGATTTTGGCCACGAAGTAATGAATGGTGGCCGCCTCAAACACGCCTAAAAACAGATAGTACCAAAAGCCCTCGATCTGCATGTTTTCGCCGTCGATCAGGCCCAGGTAAACAAGCATATACAAGCCCACCGCCCACTGCACGGCATTGCGGGCGTATTTCCATTTGCGCGAATATAGGTAGATACCCACCGCCAGGCATGTGCCGATATAGCTAAAATTGAACAGATAGAACAGGTTGTTAAGGGAAAGCCAAAGGGTAACGGCCACGGCTTCAAACAAAAGCCAGAAAACCAACGGGGCGAGCCAATCCTTTTTCATAAGGAACCTCCTTTGCGCTGCGAAAGCAGCAGGCCGGCCAGCGTGAGGGCTGCGCCTGCAAGAGCCATGGGGTGGATGGGGTCGTGAAGGATAAGCCAGGCAAACAGGATCGTGACCACGGGAGAAAGATAGATATATACGCTCGTGCGCACCGCGCCGATCCGTTCCAGCGCCAGGCCCCAGGTGACGAAGCACAGCGCGCTGGCGCAAAGGCCAAGATAAAGGAAGTTGAGAAGATTCACGGGCTTTAGAAAGCTTGCGGCCTGCGCGTGCCGCGATAGGAAGGGAAGAAGCGGCAGCAGGAACGCGAGGCCGTAGGCGAACAGCCGCCGCGTGACCAGCAGGGTGTTGCGGTACCCGCAGCGCTCAATCTTTTTGAGAAACACATTATAGCCCGCCCAGCTTATGGCCGCCAGGATGCAGAGAAGATCGCCCAAGGGGTTGATGTGAAGCTGCTGGCCGCTGAAGCTGACCAGCGCCACGCCCGCAATGGCGACCGCAAAGCCGATATAGAAGCTTCGGCCCATCGCCTCCTCGCCGCAGAACAGGCGCATTGCCATGGCCACAAAAAAGGGCGCGGTGGAGATGATGACGCTGCAATTTGCGGAATAGGTGAAGGTGAGCGCAAAGTTTTCCAAAAGGAAATACAGGGCCACGCCAAAGAAACCGGCCCCCGCAAACAGCCACTCATGGCGGGGGCTTTCCAGGCGCAGGCGTTTGGGCTGCGCCAGCGTGAGCGCAATAATCGCCAAAATCAAGCGGACAATCAAAATCTCCACGGGCGAAAAATCCTTCAGGAGCGTGGAGGTGGATAGAAACGTGGTTCCCCAAACAAAAATGGTGAATAAAGCGAGCAGGTGTCCCTGCCGCTTTGGATCGGACAAGGCGTGCATAGGGCTTCCTCTTTATCGGTAGATTGTCGGGCGCGTCCTTAGAATGCTGCGTACCGCAGGCGCTTCCTTACCCGCTGCGCAGGATTGCGGTAAAGGCCGGAAAGATGGTACTGTCCATCGCTTGGCATGCTCCTTTGTAAATGGGGTTAAACGCATTATACCATAGAATCCGGCTTTTCGGGTAGCACCCGTTGCATAATGATGATAGCTTATACAGAATTTCTAACGTTTTCATTGCGCAAAGGATAAATGTTCGGAAAAACGATTGACAATCTGAATGTTCTTCGCTAAAATATCCGTATCTTTCGGAAAGGGGTTGCAGCGGCCATGCGCGGGGAGCATGTTTTGGGTTTCGTGTCAAAGCGCTTGACGGGCAACCGCACCTTTTTGGAAAATACCATCTATGTGCACTGGATGCAGCCATGCGGCAAGGCCGCAGAATATGGCTGCATCTTTTGACGCCGGATGAATTTGCTTTGGGAGGGAAACGGTGTTGAAGAAGGTAGCGGTGATCATGGGCTCGGACAGCGACCTGCCCGTTCTGGAAAATTGCTTCAAAACACTCAAAAACCTGAACATTCCATATGAGGCGCATGTGTATTCCGCCCACCGCACCCCGGCGGAGGCCGCGGCCTTTGCGCGCGGCGCGAAGGAAAACGGCTTTGGCGTGCTAATTGCCGCGGCGGGCAAGGCGGCCCATTTGGCGGGCGCTTTGGCGGCGCAAAGCGTGCTGCCGGTGATCGGCATCCCTGTGAAGGCCAGCGCGCTGGACGGGCTGGACGCGCTTTTGTCCACGGTGCAAATGCCGGGCGGCATACCGGTGGCCACGGTGGCTATCAACGGTTCGGAAAACGCGGCGCTTCTAGCAGCGCAGATTTTGGCGCTCAGCGACGAGGCACTTTCCCAAAGGCTGCTGGCTATGCGCGCCGAGATGCACGATAAGGTGATTGCCAAGGACGCGGCCCTGAACGTGTGAACAGGCCCCAACCGGTTTTCCAGATATTTTGAAAGAAGCAGGAGGAAGCAGACGTGAAAAAGCTTGAGCAGATGTACGAAGGCAAGGCCAAGAAGGTATTTGCCACCGACGACCCCGAATTGGTGCTTGTGGACTATAAAGACGACGCTACCGCCTTTAACGGCCTGAAGAAGGGCACCATCCAGGGCAAGGGCATTATTAACAACCGCGTGACCAATCACCTGATGAAGCTTTTGGAAAAAGAAGGCGTACCCACGCACTTTGTGAAGGAGCTTAGCGAACGCGAAACGCTGGTAAAGCGCGTAAAGATCGTGCCCCTGGAGGTAATTGTGCGCAATATCGCCGCCGGCAGCCTATCCAAGCGGCTGGGCCTGCCCGAGGGTACCAAGCTTGGCAAAACCGTGCTGGAGTTCTGCTATAAGGACGACGACCTGGGCGATCCCATGGTGAACCGTTATCATATCGCCGCCATGGGCTGGGCCACCGATGAGGAAATGGAGCTCATTTGCCGTTACAGCCTGAAGGTCAACGAAGTGCTCACAGCCTATCTCAAGGACCTTAACATCGAACTGATCGACTTTAAGCTGGAGTTTGGCAAGACCAGCGATGGAACCATCGTGCTGGCGGATGAAATCAGCCCCGATACCTGCCGCTTCTGGGACAGCCAGACCCATGAGAGGCTGGATAAGGACCGTTTCCGCCGCGACCTGGGCGGCGTTGAGGACGCGTATCACGAGATCATGAAGCGCCTGATGGGAGAATAAGCATGGACGTTTTTGACAAGCCGCATGAGGAATGCGGCGTGTTTGGCATCTACCTGCGGGACGGGAAAACCGGCGTTGTGCCCGCGGCGTATCACGCGCTTTACGCCTTGCAGCACCGCGGCCAGGAAAGCTGCGGCATTGCCGTGAACAACGACGGCGTGATTGACTGCTACAAGGACGTTGGCTTGGTTAACGAGGTGTTCACCCGCGATGTGCTGGAAAAGCTGCATGAGGGCAGCATGGCCGTGGGCCACTGCCGTTACGCCACCACCGGCACGCAGAACCGGGGCAACGCCCAGCCCCTTTTGGTAAACCACCAGAAGGGGGCTATGGCGCTGTGCCACAACGGCAACTTGGTAAACGCGCGCGAGCTGCGCGAGGCGCTTGAACTGCGCGGGGCCATCTTCCATACCACCAGCGATACGGAAGTAATCGCCTACATCATCACGCAGGAACGGCTCAAAACCGGCAGCATCGAGCAGGCCGTGGTAAACGCCATGGGGCATATCAAAGGCGCGTATTCGCTGGTGGTGATGAGCCCGCAGAAGCTGATTGCCGCTCGCGACCCTAACGGCTTCCGCCCGCTGTGCATGGGCGAATTGGACGGCGACGCCGTATTTGCCAGCGAAAGCTGCGCCCTGGATGCCATTGGCGCAACCTTCGTTCGGGATATCGAGCCGGGCGAGGTGGTTGTGGTTTCAAGCGAGGGCGTGAAAAGCCTGCGCAGCCCGCAAAAATGCAAAAGCGCGTTTTGCGTGTTTGAGTTCATCTATTTTGCCCGTCCGGACAGCGTAATGGAGGGCAGCTCCGTGCATGTGGCGCGGATGCGCGCGGGCTCCTTCCTGGCGCTGGAGCATCCCGCCCAGGCGGACGTGGTGATCGGCGTGCCAGACAGCGGCATCGACGCGGCCATCGGCTTTGCCAGGCAAAGCGGCATCCCCTATGGCATTGGCTTTATCAAAAACAAATACATTGGCCGCACCTTCATTCAGCCCTCGCAAAAGCAGCGCGCCAACAGCGTGCGCATCAAGCTAAACGCGGTGCGCTCCACCGTGGAGGGAAAGCGCGTTGTGCTTATTGACGATTCCATCGTGCGCGGCACAACGTCCGCCCGTATCGTAAGCCTTTTGCGGGAGGCCGGGGCCAAGGAGGTGCATATGCGCCTGTCCTCGCCGCCGTTCCGCCATCCCTGCTATTTTGGTACGGATATCGACTCCACCGACAACCTGATTGCCGCGCACCACAGCGTGGAGGAAATTTGCCAAATCATCGGCGCGGACAGCCTGGGGTTCCTGAATGTGGACTATTTGCCCATGCTGGCGGATAACGCCAGGTGCGGCTTCTGCGACGGCTGCTTTACGGGAAAATATCCTATGGAGCCGCCCCAGGACACCGCCAAGCTCAAGTTTGAGCGCCGCCTGTCCGAAAAGAAGAACGAGCAAACGGAGGAACAAGCGCAATGAAAAGCGAAAGCGCAAGCTACAAGGCCGCGGGCGTGGATATTACCGCGGGCTACCGCGCCGTGGAATTGATGAAGCAGCATGTGGCCCGCACCATGATTCCAGGCGTGCTGGACGGCATAGGCGGCTTCGGCGGCCTGTTTGAGCTGGATATGACAGGCATCCAGCGCCCTGTGCTGGTAAGCGGCACCGACGGCGTGGGCACCAAGCTAAAGCTGGCCTTTTTGATGGACAAGCACGATACCGTGGGCATCGACTGTGTGGCCATGTGCGTAAACGACATCGTATGCTGCGGCGCGAAGCCCCAGTTCTTTTTGGACTATGTGGCCGTGGGCAAGAACGTGCCCGAGCGCGTGGCGCAGATTGTGAGCGGCGTGGCCGAGGGCTGCGTGGAGGCGGGCTGCGCCCTGGTAGGCGGCGAAACCGCCGAGATGCCCGGCTTTTACCCCGAGGACGAATACGACTTGGCGGGCTTTAGCGTGGGCGTGGTGGACAAGAGCCGCATTCTGGACAAAACCGCCATGGAAGCCGGCGACGTGCTGATCGCGCTCAAATCCAGCGGCGTGCATTCCAACGGGTTTTCGCTGGTGCGCAAGGTATTCAACGTGGAAAGGGGCGGGCTTGACAAGCGCTATGACGAGCTTTCCGCCACTTTGGGCGAAACGCTGCTCACGCCCACGCGCATCTATGTAAAGCAGGTGCTGGCCATGCTGGAGGCGGGCGTGCGCATTCGCGCCATCAGCCACATCACGGGCGGCGGCTTCTATGAAAATATCCCGCGCTCGTTGGCGCCGGGCAAAATGGCCCGCATAGAGCGCAGCGTCGTGCGTATTCCGCCGGTATTCAAGCTTATCCAAGAGGTGGGCGGCATTCCTGAGCGCGACATGTTCAACACCTTCAACATGGGCGTGGGCATGTGCCTGACCGTGGCCGCCGAGGACGTTGATTTGGCGCTGGACAGCCTGTACCAGGTGGGCGAAACCGACGCGTACGTGCTGGGCGAGATTGTGGACGGCGAGGACGGGATTGCGCTATGCTGAACATCGCTGTTATGGTAAGCGGCGGCGGCACCAATTTGCAGGCGCTTTTGGACGCGCAAGCGCGCGGAGAGCTGAAAAGCGGCCGCATTGCGCTGGTGGTGAGCAGCAAGGAGGGCGCGTACGCCTTGACCCGCGCCCGCGCGGCCGGGGTGGAAACGGCCGTCTTGGCGCGCGGGGAGGGCGAAACGCCCAGCGCCTATGGCCAGCGGCTGGTCGCGCTTTTGCGGGCCCACCGCATTGGGCTGGTGGTACTGGCGGGTTTTATGCTCATTTTGGATGAATGCGTGGTAAACGCCTATGAGGGCCGCATCCTGAACGTGCACCCCAGCCTGATTCCCGCCTTTTGCGGCGAGGGGTATTACGGCCTGCGCGTACACCGCGCGGCGCTTGAGCGGGGCGTGAAGGTAACGGGCGCGACCGTGCACATTGTAAACGCCATCCCGGACGGCGGGCCGATCCTGGCCCAAAAGGCCGTGGAGGTTTTGCCTGGCGATACCCCCGAAACCCTGCAAAGGCGCGTGATGGAGCAGGCCGAATGGATACTGCTTCCGCGCGAAACGGAAAGGCTGGCCAAACGGCTGGAAGGGAGTAGGATACCATGACCGATCTTTTTACCTATTTGAAGGAACGCGCGTATCCCGGGCGCGGCATCCTGCTGGGGCACACGCCCGCAGGCAAGGCCGTATGCGCCTATTTCATTATGGGCCGCAGCGAGAACAGCCGCAACCGTGTGTTTGAAAAAACGGAGGACGGCATCCGTACCCGCGCGTTTGATGAAAGCAGGATGACAGACCCGAGCCTGATTATTTACCATCCCGTGCGCCGTATAAGGCAGGGGGAAGAAGAAACCCTCATCGTAACCAACGGCGACCAGACCGATACCCTGCGCGATTTCCTGGCTGGCGGCAAGAGCTGGCGCGAGGCGCTGAACACCCGTACCTTTGAGCCGGACGGCCCCAACTGGACGCCGCGCATCTCCGGCCTGGCGTGGCCCTGCGGCGCGTACATGCTATCCATCCTGAAGGCGCAGGGCGGAAACCCCGCTTGCTGCGAGCGCTTCTTTTATACCTGGGACGCGCCCTTGCCCGGCGTGGGCCATTTCATCAGCACCTACGAGGGCTTTGGCTCGCCCCTGCCCAGCTTCCATGGGGAGCCGGTGGCGGTTGAGGTGCCTGAATTGGACGCGGGGGCCCTGGCGGACGCCCTTTGGAGCGCGCTTGACGGGGACAACAAGGTATCGCTGTATGTATCGGTGGACGGGGATGAGGTCATCCTCAACAAGAATTGCTAAGGAGGAAAACGTTCCATGAACGAGCTCGAGCTCAAATACGGCTGCAATCCCAATCAAAAACCCGCCCGTATCTTTATGAACGAGGGCGAATTGCCCATTGTTGTGCTAAGCGGCCGCCCGGGCTATATCAACTTTTTGGACGCGTTCAACGGCTGGCAGCTGGTGCGTGAGCTCAAGCGCGCCACGGGCCTGCCCGCCGCCGCCAGCTTCAAGCATGTAAGCCCCGCCGGAGCCGCCGTGGGCCTGCCGCTTTCGGACACGTTGCGCCGCATCTATTTCATTCCGGCGGATGCGGAGCTCTCTCCGCTGGCCTGCGCCTATGCCCGCGCGCGCGGCGCGGACCGCATGTCCAGCTTTGGCGACTGGATTTCCCTGTCCGACGTGTGCGACGTATCCACCGCCAGGCTCATCAAGCCCGAGGTATCCGACGGCGTGATCGCTCCGGGCTACGAGCCGGAGGCGCTGGAGATTCTCAAGACCAAGCGCAAGGGCAACTATAACATCGTTCAGATCGACCCCGCCTACGAGCCGCGTAAGCTGGAGCGCAAGGATGTGTTTGGCATCACCTTCGAGCAGGAGCGCAACGAGCTCAACATCGACGGCGATTTCTTCGCCAACGTGGTCACGGAGAACAAGGACCTGCCCGAGAGCGCCAAGCGCGATCTGGCCATCTCCATGATTACGCTCAAGTACACGCAGTCCAACTCCGTATGCTATGTGAAGGACGGGCAGGCCATCGGCATTGGCGCGGGCCAGCAAAGCCGCATCCACTGCACCCGCCTGGCGGGCGACAAGGCCAATAACTGGTGGCTGCGCCAGCATGAAAAGACGCTGAACCTGCCTTTTATCCCAACGCTCAAAAATCCCGACCGCGACAACGCCATCGACCGCTATATCTCCGACGAGTGGGAGGACGTGCTGGCGGACGGCATCTGGCAGACGCTCTTTACCGAGAAGCCGGAGGTGCTTAGCAAGGAGGAAAAGATCGCGTGGCTTCAAAAGCTGACCGACGTTTCCCTGGGCAGCGACGCCTTCTTCCCCTTCCCGGACAACATCGACCGCGCGGCCCGCAGCGGCGTGCGCTACATCGCCGAGCCCGGCGGTTCTATCCGTGACGAGCTGGTGATTGAGGCGTGCAACAAATACGGCATCGCCATGGCGTTTACCGGCCTGCGGCTGTTCCATCACTGAGCGGGGGCGGATCCCCTGCATCCCGTTCCGCGCGCATTGCACGCAGAGCATGGACGCGGCTGAAACCCCTAAGGGAGGTACGTTATGAAGGTTCTGGTAGTGGGCGGCGGCGGCCGGGAGCACGCCATCATCAGGAAGCTGAAGGAAAGCAGGGAAATTACGGCGCTGTACTGCGCGCCGGGCAACGGCGGCATCGCGGCGGACGCGGCGTGCGTGCCCATCAAGGCCACGGATGTGGAGGCCATTGCGGAGTACGCGGCAAAGGAAAAGATGGATTATGTGGTTGTCGCGCCGGACGACCCGCTGTGCATGGGCCTTGTGGACATGCTGAAGGAGCGCGGCATCCCCGCCTTCGGGCCGGATAAGAAGGCCGCGCGCATCGAAGGCAGCAAGGTGTTTGCCAAGGGGCTCATGCGGCGCTACGGCATCCCCACGGCGCGCTATGAGGCGTTTGACGATATGGAAAAGGCGCTTGCGTATGTGCGCGCGGCCCAATGCCCCATCGTGGTGAAGGCGGACGGCCTGGCGCTGGGCAAGGGTGTGCTCATTTGCCAAACCAACGCGCAGGCGCAGCAGGCCGTGACTGAAATGATGCAGGACGGCAAATTTGGCGCATCCGGCAGCCGCGTGGTGGTGGAGGAATTTTTGGAGGGGCCCGAGGTGAGCGTGCTGTGCTTCACCGATGGCACGGCCATCCGCCCCATGGTTGCCAGCATGGATCATAAGCGCGCGCTGGACCATGACGAGGGCCTTAACACCGGCGGCATGGGCGTGATCGCGCCCAACCCGTACTACACGCCCGAGGTGGCGCGGCGCTGCATGGATGAAATCTTCCTGCCGACGCTTAGGGCTATGCGCGAGGAGGGATGCCCCTTCCATGGCTGCCTGTATTTCGGCCTGATGATAACGGCGGACGGCCCCAAGGTGATCGAGTACAACTGCCGCTTTGGCGACCCGGAAACGCAGGCGGTGCTTCCGCTTTTGGAAAGCGACCTATTTCAAATCATGCGCGCGACCACGGACGAAACGCTCGCCAATGCCGACGTGCGTTTTTCCGATAGCGCAAGCTGCTGCGTGGTGCTGGCAAGCGGCGGCTATCCGCAAAAGTATGAAACCGGCAAACCCATTGCCGGCATTGCCGAGGCGGAAAAGAGCGCGTGCGTCTATCACGCGGGCACGAAGCTGGGCGCAGACGGAACCGTTCTCACAGCAGGCGGGCGCGTACTGGGCGTGACTGCGGTGGCCCCCACGCTTTCCGAGGCCATTCGCTCGGCTTATGAAGCCTCGGATCGGATTCATTTTGACAAGCTCCACCGCCGCTCGGACATTGGCGCGCGCGCAATGGAGGCTTTGGACAGGTGAGAGGGCGTACCCGCCCCAAGAAAAACGTTTTTGCCTGCGCACTGCGCGGGCAATGATGGGGCTTTCAAGGGAGAAGCCCTTGGACGAGGCGCGGGGCAAAGCCCACGCCGTTCCCCCACAAAGGAGGATGAACATGGCTGTTTATCGCGTTTATGTGGAAAAGAAGTCGGAATACGCCGTGGAGGCACAGGGGCTTTTGAAGGAGATCCGCCACATACTGCTCATAAAAAGCGTTACCGGCGTGCGCGTGCTCAACCGCTACGACGTGGAGGGCATCGACCGCGCGCTGTTTGAGCGCTGCATGCCCATTGTGTTTTCCGAGCCGCAGGTGGATGTGACGCACGACGCGTTGCCAGAGGGCGCGGACGCGGTCATCGCGTCGGAATACCTGCCCGGGCAGTTTGACGCGCGCGCAGCCAGCTGCGAGGAGTGCATTCAGCTGGTCAGCCAGTGCGAGCGGCCCACGGTGCGCACCGCGCGGGTGTACCTGCTTGAGGGCGCGCCAAGCGCGGAGGAGCTTGCCCGCATCCGCAAGCACCTGATCAACCCCGTGGAAAGCCGCGAGGCCGACCTTGCGGAAAAGCAGACCCTTCAGCAGCAGTACGACGCGCCGCAAACCGTGGAAACGCTCCTGGGCTTTACCGCCATGGATGACGCGGCGCTGGCCGCCTTTGTGGCAAAGTACGGCCTTGCCATGGATACGGACGACCTGGCCTTCTGCCGCGAGTATTTCAAAACCGAAGGGCGCGACCCAACGCTTACAGAAATCCGCATGATCGATACCTATTGGAGCGATCATTGCCGCCATACCACCTTCCTGACCACGCTGGACGGGGCGCAAATTGAGAAGCCCGCCGTGGAGCGCGCCTTCAAGCGCTACCTTGCGCTGCGCGAAACCGTCTACGCCGGGCGCGAGGGCGGCCCCAAGCCCATAAACCTGATGGATATCGCCACCATTGGCGCAAAGGCCCTCAAAAAGCAGGGCAAGCTTCCCAATCTGGACGAGAGCGAGGAGATTAACGCCTGCTCCATCAAGATTGACGTGGATGTGGCGGGCCGCAAGGAGCCCTGGCTCCTGATGTTTAAAAACGAAACGCATAACCATCCCACGGAGATTGAGCCCTTCGGCGGCGCAGCCACCTGTATTGGCGGCGCTATTCGCGACCCGCTCTCTGGACGCACATATGTGTATCAGGCCATGCGCGTAACGGGCGCGGCGGATCCTCTTACCCCTGTCACCATGCCCGGCAAGCTGCCCCAGCGCAAGCTGGTTACCACCGCCGCCGCGGGTTACAGCGCCTACGGCAACCAGATAGGCCTTGCCACCGGCCTGGTGGACGAGGTGTATCACCCCGGCTACGCCGCCAAGCGGCTGGAGATTGGCGCGGTGGTGGGCGCGGCCCCGGAGCGCAACGTGCGCCGCGAGCGCCCCGTCCCGGGCGACGTGATTGTGCTGCTGGGCGGCCGCACAGGCCGCGACGGCTGCGGCGGGGCGACCGGCTCATCCAAGAGCCATAAGCTGGAAAGCATTGAAACCTGCGGGGCCGAGGTGCAAAAGGGCAACCCCGTGGTGGAGCGCAAGCTCCAGCGTTTGTTCCGCGATGGGCGGGTTACGCGCCTGATTAAGCGCTGCAACGATTTTGGCGCGGGCGGCGTAAGCGTGGCCATTGGCGAGCTGGCCGACGGGCTGCAAATTGATTTGGACAAGGTACCCAAAAAATATGAGGGCCTGGACGGCACCGAGCTTGCCATTTCCGAAAGCCAGGAGCGCATGGCCGTGGTTGTGGCTCCCCAGGACGCGGAAGCGTTCATCCGCTATGCCAACGCGGAAAACCTGGAGGCGACCGTCGTTGCCAGGGTGACGGAGGAACCCCGCCTGCGTATGACGTGGAAGGGCCGCGCCATTGTGGATTTGAGCCGCGAGTTCCTCAACTCCAACGGCGCGGAGAAGCATGCCAACGTGCGCGTGCCCGATGCCAGGGTCAAGAACGTTTCGTTTGACGGCGTCACCTTTGCCGAGAAGCTGGAAAGCCTGGTTGGCGACCTGAATATCTGCTCCAAAAAGGGATTGAGCGAGCGCTTTGATTCCACCATCGGCGCGGGCACGGTGCTCATGCCCTTTGGCGGCCGCTGCCAGCTTACCCCCAACCAGGCCATGGTGGCCAAGCTGCCTGTGCTGGAAGGGGAGACCACCACCGTTAGCGGCATGAGCTACGGCTTCCATCCCCAGGTAATGGCGCAAAGCCCGTATGAGGGCGCGTACCTGAGCGTGGTGGAAAGCCTGATGAAGCTGGGCGCAGCCGGATTGAACACCACGCGCGCATACCTTACCTTCCAGGAGTATTTTGAGCGCATGACCGGCGCGCCCGAGCGCTGGGGCAAGCCCTTCGCGGCGTTGCTTGGCGCGCTGGACGCGCAGCTGGATTACGGCGTGGCGGCCATCGGCGGCAAGGACTCCATGAGCGGCACGTTTGAAACGCTGGATGTGCCGCCCACCCTGGTAAGCTTTGCCATTGCCCCGGGCGACAGCGGGGATATCATTTCGCCGGAGTTTAAGGGCGCCGGGCATACGCTGTGCCTGCTTCGGGCCGACGCGTTTGACGCGGAGGGGGTTAAGCAAAACCTCCGCAGCCTGTATGAGGCCATCAAGGCGGGTAAGGTGCTTTCCGCCTGGGCGCTGGGCCTGGGCGGCGTGGCCGAGGGCGCGTTCAAGATGGCGCTGGGCAACCGCATCGGCGCGCAGCTTGAAAACCTGAAGGATCCCTTCCGGCAGGATTTTGGCGCGGTGCTGCTTGAAATGGCTCCCGGCGAAACACTTGGCGAAATCGTGGGCCGCACCCTGGAGGAGTATGCGCTGTGCTATGGCGGCGAGCGCGTCGCGCTGGACGCCATGCAGGAGGTGTACGAGGGCAAGCTGGAGAAGGTGTTCCCCTACCGGGGAGAGGGCGAGCGGGTAGAGGCCGTTACCATGGCAGCAAACAGCTGGCCCAAGCCCGCCGTGCTTACAAAAAAGCCGGCGGCGTTCATCCCGGCCTTCCCCGGCACCAACTGCGAGGTGGATACCGCCCGCGCCCTCGCACGGGCCGGTGCGGAGCCCCATGTGCTGCTTATCAATAACCTGACCCCCGCCGCCATTGGCGAAAGCCTGCGCGAGGCCGTGCGCATGATTGGGGAAAGCCAGATGATTGTGCTGCCGGGCGGCTTCTCCGGCGGCGACGAGCCCGATGGCAGCGCCAAGTTCATCACCGCCTTCTTCCGCAATCCCATGATGAAGGACGCGGTACACGAGCTTTTAAAGGCGCGCGACGGCCTGATGCTGGGCATTTGCAACGGCTTCCAGGCGCTGGTGAAGCTTGGCCTGGTGCCCTATGGCGAAATTATCGACGTGGACGAAACCTGCCCCACGCTTACGTTTAACACCATTGGCCGCCACCAGAGCATGCTGGTGCGCACCCGCGTAGCCAGCAACAAAAGCCCCTGGCTGCAAAAGGTGCGCGCGGGCGATATCCATACCATTGCCATTTCCCATGGCGAGGGGCGCTTTGTAGCCAGCCCCGCCGTGGTGGAGGAGCTTAAACGCGGCGGGCAGATCGCCACCCAATATGTGGATCTGGACGGCGCGCCCACTATGGATTTGCGGTATAACCCCAACGGTAGCGTGCTGGCCATTGAGGGCGTTACCAGCCTGGATGGAAGGGTGCTTGGCAAGATGGGGCACAGCGAGCGCGCAGGCGCCGACCTGTACAAAAACGTGCAGGGCAACTGCTTCCAGCCCATTTTTGAGGGCGGCGTGGCGTACTTCCGGTAAAAGCAATCCCGCAGGCGGCCCGGCCATACCATGGCCGGGCCGTCAGGCCGTCGAAAAAGCTCGCCTGCGGCGATCTTTTCCGCCGAGAGTTGCGC
>URUF01000024.1 GCA_900550955.1 uncultured Eubacteriales bacterium
ATTCTACAACAGAAGGGGGTTTTATTTCACTGTCTATTTTCCTTCATGCAGTCCAGGGCGCAAGGCCGGGAAGGGGGTTTGATATGAAGATAAGGATTAGGGCTTACGCCAGCATGGCGCGGATTTCAGCGATCTGCGCATCGGTGAGGGGCAGCACATCGCTGTTGGCCATGCCGGTGCTGCTGTCCTCAATCAGGGCCAGTTTGGTATCGGCCTGGGTAACGGTGTTGTGCCACAGGGTACGGGGGATGTTATACACCTTCTGGGGCTCCATATCCACATGCTCGATCTTGAGCCCGTCAGCCGTTTCATTGGCGAACAGCAGCGTGCAGTGGCCCGCCAGCAGAATGAACAGCTCGTCCGTTTCGTTGTGGCGCTCCAGGCAGTTGATACCGGCAATGTCGTTTTCGGGCTTCCAGTTTTTGATGCCCACCATCCACTTTTCATTTTCAAAAACGCGAATCAGGCCCTTGCCTTCGTATTCGTACTTGAGGATATTCATACTGATATCTCTCCTTCTTCAGCGCAATATACAGGGAAGGCCAGGGCTGTGCAAAAGCACTAGCCCTGGCGCGTGTCTTGAATCTGATTTTTAGGACTTGCGAGCCAGCACGCGCTGGCAGGCTTCCACGATGGCCTTGCTGGTGAGGCCATACGCCTCAAACAGCACGGGCGGCTTGCCGCTTTGGCCAAAGCGGTCCATGATACCCACGCGCTCAAAGGGCACGCGGCTGTTATCCGCAAGCACCTCGGCCACAGCGGAACCAAGACCGCCGATGATGGAATGCTCCTCAGCCGTGACGATAGCGCCGCATTCCTTGGCGGCGGCAAGCACGGCGTCGGCATCCAGGGGCTTGATGGTATGCATGTTGATAACCTTGGCGTTCACGCCCTGGGCCTTGAGGTCCTCAGCGGCCTGCAGGGCCTGAGGCACCATGATGCCGCAGGCGATAATAGCAATATCCGTGCCCTCGCGAAGCGTGGTGGCCTTGCCGACGGTAAAGGGAGTATCCTTGGTGGTGCAGATGTCGGTGGGCAGGCGGCCGGTGCGGATATATACGGGGCCATCGATCTCGGCAGCGGCAAACACGGCCTTTTCCATCTCGACGGCGTCGCAGGGAACCAGCACGGTCATGCGGGGCAGCGTGCGCATAAGGGAGATATCCTCAACCGCCTGGTGGCTGCCGCCGTCCTCGCCGCAGCTGGGGCCGGCATGGGACAGGCCCAGCTTGACATTCGCATTGGTGTAGCAGATGGCGTTGCGCACCTGCTCAAAGGCGCGGCCCGCGCCAAAGATGGCAAAGGTGCTGGCAAATACGGTATAGCCGCAGTGCGACATGGCGGCAGAGGCGGCCATCATGTTGGCCTCGGCAATGCCGAAGTTATAGAAACGATCCGGATATTCATTCGCAAAATTTGCGGTCATGGTGGCGTGCGCAAGGTCGGCATCGCAAACGAGCACCTTGTCGTTCACGGCTCCCAGTTTCTTCAACGCCTCGCCATAGGCAATACGGGTTGATTGCTTTTCTGCCATTATAGACACCCCACTTCACGCTTCGCAGCTTCGTAATCCTCGGTGCTCATGGGCTTGCCGTGCCAGCCTACCTGATTCTCCATGAAGGAAACGCCCTTGCCCTTCACGGTTTCGCAGCAGATAAAACGCGGCTTGCCGTTGGAGGGCTTCTTCGCGGCGGCGGTGATAGCGTCGATATCGTGGCCGTCTACCACGCAGGTTTCCCAGCCAAAGGCTTCGTACTTGGCGCAGATATCGCCCAAGCCCATTACCTGGTCGTTGGTGCCGTCAATTTGCAGGCGGTTGTGATCCATCAGCACGGTAAGGTTGTCCAGGCCATAGTGCGCGGCGGCCATAGCGGCCTCCCACATGATGCCTTCCTGGGTTTCGCCATCGCCGGTGAGGCAGTAGACATGGAAGCTGTTGCCGGGGCGCTTGCCGGCCAAAGCATAGCCCAGCGCCATACTCATGCCCTGGCCAAGGGAACCGGTGCTGGCGTCAACGCCGGGGCACTTCTTCATATCCGGGTGGCCCTGCAGCATGCTGCCATACTGGCGCAGGTTCTTGAGCTCGTCATGGGAGAAATAGCCTTTATCCGCCAGAACGGCATACAGCGTGGGGCAGGCGTGGCCTTTGCTGAGCACAAAGCGGTCGCGCTCGTTCCAAGAGGGGTTCTTGGGATCGATGCGCAGTACGTTTTCGTAAAGCGCCAGCAGGATTTCCACACACGACAGAGATCCGCCGGGATGCCCTGATTGGCAGGCATAGAGCATATCCAGCACGTCCGCGCGGATGCTGCGAGCCTTTTGTTCAAGGTTTTGTTCCATGGTTTCTCCTCTTTTCCTTTTCTTTAGGCATTAGGTATCAAAACCGGCTTAGCCTTTGACGGCGCCTGCCGTCAGACCGGCTACAAGCCGCTTTTGAGCGAAGAAGAACATGATGCACACCGGGATAACGGTAATGATACCGCCCGCTGTAATCAACTCCCACTGCACGCCCAGCTGGCCTACCAGGTTTTTGAGCGCCACGGGAATGGTACGGCTCTTTTCATTGGTAAACAGCACGGCAAAGGTGTACTCATTCCAGGACTGCATGAAGATGTACACGCCGGTGGCCAACAGGCAGGGCAGCAACACGGGCAAAATGATGCGAACAAAAGCCGTGGCGCGGTTTGCGCCGTCCACCATGGCGGCTTCCTCCATGGAGAGGGGGAGGTCGTTCATGTAGCCGTTGAGCAGCCACACGGAGAAGGGGATGGTGAACGTTGTGTAGGATAATACCAGCGACCAGGGGGTGTAGAGCAGGCCCATGCGGCGCATGATGGTGTATAGGGGAATGAGCAACAGCACGGTGGGAAACATGTTGTTGGTTAAAAACAACACCATCAGCGGCTTGCGGCCCTTGAAGCGGAAGCGCGAGAACGCGTAGGCGGCCAGCGTGGACACTGAAAGCGATACCAACGTGGTAATAGCCGCCACAATCAGGCTGTTCTTCATGGGATGGAGGAAGTTGTACTGCTCAAACAGGTAGCCATACGCCTGGAAGGTGGGATTGGCCGGCCAGTAAACCACCGTTGTGCTGTGCAGCTCCAAGCTGGATTTTAGACTGGTTACAAACGTCCAGTAGAAGGGGAACAGCAAAAACACCAGGAACACGATCAACGGCAGGTACAGAAGCAGGAAGCGCGAGATACGGGATTCTGTAAAAGGACTTTTTCTCTTTTGCATCGCTTACGCCTCCTGATTGCTGAAGGTAGTGCGCAGGTAGGGGATGGCAGCCACCATCAGCACCAGCATGAGTAGGATCGCCATGGCCGACGCATAGCCCATGTTAAGAACACTGGCCTCCTTATAGATATATACGCTCAAGGTCTGCGTAGCGAAGGCCGGGCCGCCTTCCGTCATATTATATATCACATCGACGGAATTTGCTACCCAAATTATACGCAGCATCGTGGTTACGAAGATCGTATTTTTCAAAGAGGGAATGGTTACGTAGAAAAGCTTTTGCAGGCCGGAGGCGCCGTCGATATTCGCGGCCTCATAAAGCTCCTCGGGAATGCTTTGCAGACCAGCCAGGATCATCAAAGCGAAGAACGGAATGCCCTGCCATACGATGGTCATGATGACCGAGGGCATTGCGAACTGTTTGCTTGCAAGAAATGCGATATTATCGGAAATGATGCCCAGGTTTTTGAGAATGTCATTGAGCACGCCGTAGTTGCCATCCAGGATCCAGCGCCACATCAGGGCGATGAGCACGCCGGGCGTAACCCAGGGAATGAGGCTTACGGAACGCACGATGCCGCGGCCGCGGAAGTTTTTGTTCAAAAGCAGCGCCAGGGCAAAGCCAAACACAAATTGCAAGCCCACGCCCCACAGCACCCAAATGCCGGTACGGCCCAGGGAGCTCCAGAACTGGGAGCTTTGCAGGATTTTTTCGTAATTTTGGAAGGCGATAAAGGCAATTTTTTTAGGCCGTGTAAGGTTGTAGCTTTGAAAGCTCATGGACACGGCGTTGATGATGGGAATGATAACGACGGATAGCATAATCAGCAGGGCGGGGGCCAGTAACAGGTACGGCCAAATACCTGCGCCCCGTTTTTTACGGCGGATTTCCATGGAAGCCCTCCATCCTGGTTGAAAAATAGGGGGGAAAGCATGCGGGAAGGCGGAGCCTTCCCGCATGCGAATGAGGCGAACGATTATTCAGCCCACAGAGAGGCCTGCAGCTGCTGCATGCACTCCTCGGCGGTAATATCGCCCAGCAGGGCCTGCTGGATCACAGAAGGCCAATTGCTGATCCACTCGGTGGTGGTATCCAGCACGGGCAGGATGCCCGCAACGGGAGCGCCCTCGATGGAAACCTTCATGAAGGGATTGCTCTGGAAAGCGTCCAGGGCCTTTACGGAAGCGGCCACAGGCACGTTGCCGGTTACGGTGCACCAGGTTTCCTGGCCCTTGCCGGTAGCGAGGTAGGCCAGCCACTCAAAAGCGGCTTCCTTGTTCTGGCAGGAGGCGAACATTACGTTTTCGGTATCGCCCATGCTGGTCCACTGGCCCTTGCCGGCGGGGAAGGTGAAGGCGGCTACGTCGTCGCCGAAGAGCTCCATCATCTGGGCGGAAGAGCCGATGTGGTGGATGGTCATGGCGGTCAGGCCGGACTTGAAGTTGTCAATCACCTGGGAGAAGCCGTCGTTGGGAGCGGTTTCAGGAGCATAGCCGTTGGTGTAGAGGTCGATGTAATCCTGCATGCCCTGGATGGATTCGGGGCTGTCCAGGTGCTCGAAGGAGCCGCCGGCAGCATAGATGAAGCTGCCCCAGGGCTCCTGGCCGCCGCTGCTGCCGCGCATGCCAAAGCCGTACACGTCGGTCTTGCCGTCGCCGTCGGTGTCGCGGGTGCACTTCTTGCAGGCCTCGAGGAACTCCTCGTAGGTGGTGGGCACGGTTACGCCGGCCTCCTCAAACATGGAGGGACGGTAGTACACGTAAAGAACCTGGGTGTTCCAGGGCATTACGTATACGCTGTCGGTGCCGCTGGCGGAACGCATTACATCATACAGGCTGGACTCGATTTCGTCCTTGTCGGCCCAAGCGTCGAGGTAGCTGTCCAGGGGCTCAAGCAGGTCGTTGCCCACAAAGGAGGGGGTAGCGGTCAGCTTGAAGGAAGCCACGTCGGGGCCGCCGCCGCCGATAGCAGCGGTGAGCAGGTTGTTGCTGTATCCGCCGCCGTCCCAGGGATACTGCTCGCCTACAACGGTAATGCCCTTGCCGTTGGTGGCGTTGAAGTCGGCGATCATTTCCTGCATGGTGGCGGCGTAAGCGTCGTTATCCGCCCAGAACCAGTACTTGATGGTAACTTCCTCCGCAGAGGCGAAGGAAACCATGGATGCGCACAGCATGAGCGCAAGTAAGATAGCCGCGATCTTTTTCATGTTGTTTCTCCTTCCATTGATTCGGTAACCTCGAGAAGCGTTTGCTGAATGTGCTGCTGGACAACGCGCTGGGCCTCGGCCCCGTCCTGCCGGAGAATGGCGTCCAGGATGTCCTTGTGGTACCGAAGGGCGCGGGAGAAGCTGCCCTGCATGTGGGCGGTTCTGGCATAGCCCTTTTCGATAGCCTCAAACATCACCGGGAAGATGCGCTTGAGCACGCTGTTATGGGTGCTTTGCGCCAGGGAGATGTGGAACTGATAGTCGTAGGTATGGTAATCCTCCCCACGGCTGGCGGCTTCCTCCATCAGGCGGATCGACTCCCGCATGCGCTCCAGATCCTCCTCTGTGCGCCGCTGCGCAGCTACGGCGGATATGCTGGGTTCCATCAGCAGACGAACCTCCAGCAATTCCGGCAGCAGGCGCGATTGGTCGGCAAAGCTCAACCCCAGGGGATCCTTGGATAGCCCCGTGTTCGCGGCAACGAACGACCCCAGCCCATGACGAACCTCTACGATGTTCTCCGCCTGGAGAATTTTGACTGCCTCGCGGATGGTGGAGCGGCTAACGGCGTATGTGGCCATGAGCTCGCCCTCCGTGGGCAACTTTTCGCCAGCGTCCATCTGGGTAGCGATAATCCTGTCACGAATCTGTTCAGCGACTGCCTGCGCCAATCTTGGTTGCATCCTTAATGCCTATCCTCCGTTCAGAATGGTGTATCCACTTCACACGCAACAAACATCAGACATCTGATGTGTCTGGACATACTATATATCAATTTTGGCAATCTGTCAACCGTTTTATATATTTTTCTATAAAAAAGTTTCAAACGTATCAACCTGTTGCTTTTCCACAGATAATACGCACGCGCGCCGTGGGTTGCTGCATATAATTTTTGGAAGGCGCGGCGAATGACACAATAAAAATATGCATTTAAAAAGCCCCGGCGGATTTTTGCGCATCCGTAGAGGCCTTTTTTGGAACTATACCGTTACATCCGCAATGCTGTAAGGAATGGCCCGCATCAGGTCGGCCGGGGCCATTTCCACCTGAAAGCCGATTTTTCCGGCGCTGAAAAACAGGGTATCGCACAGTTCGACGGTTTCATCCACAATGGTGGGAAAGCGTTTTTTCATGCCTATGGGGGAGCAGCCGCCGTGCACGTAGCCCGTTAAGGGAAGCAGCTCCTTGCTTTTGAGCATGGCGATGCTTTTTTCCTTTACAGCATTGGCAGCTTTTTTAAGGGAAAGCTCCTCCCCCACAGGAATGACGAATACATAATTGCGCCCGGAGGCCGCCGTTGTGACCAGGGTTTTGAACACATGCGCCGGGTCCTGGTTCAGCAGGCGCGCTACTTCCAGGCCGCTCAGCGCCGCGGGCGCGGGATAGCTGTACGGCGTGTAGGGAAGGCCCAACCCATCCAGGATACGCATCACATTGGTTTTCTCCACGCAAAAGACCTTCTTTTATTCATCCGGCAGGGCGCTGGTGGGCGCGTTACACTTCAAGCAAGGGTTAAGGCCCTTTTCATTCATCACCTGTTTCAGATCGCGATAGGCGAAGGTGCCGGTGAGGGGCAGGTATTTGGAATCCACCTTGGGGCAATAGGGATCCAGATGGTAGAAGCTGCCGCCGTTTTCGTTATAGTACAGGACGGTATCCCCCGGAGGGGCGGGCGTTACGGTGGTGCGGGGCGTAGCGCTGACGGATACGGCCGCCTGCGCGTTGACGGCGTTTTCATCCGAGGAGCTGCTGGACTGGACGCTGTCGTTCGTGGCCAGGGTTTTGGGATCCACGTACCATTCGCCGCCTTCCTTGACCATCAAGATCATAAAGCGGTACACGGAGGGATCCTTGCCGTTGTTTTTGTTAATGGTGGCCGTCATGGTCACGGTACGGCTGGTATCCTGGTCGGAGCCGGAAATTTCCTCAATGGCAAACTCCTCCGGCGTGCGGTTTGCCAGCACCATGAACAGGGCGGAGGAGGCGTTTTCCTGCTGGCTGGCCCAGCTGGGCTGCACCAGGCTTACCATCTCCGGCGTGTTGTTCACCTGCCAAAGCGTCATGAAGGTGGTCAGGCGCTGCTCGGCCTCGGAAGGGCCGGACACGGTGGGGGAGGGGGTGGGGGCTGGCACATATTCCGTGGCGGCTGCCGCGGCCGGCTGGCTATCCGGGGCGGGGGAGGCCTGCACGTTCTGCGGGGAGGCTGCGCCGGTATAGCGCACGTCGTTTCCGCCCTGCATCATCATGGCGATGGCGACGATGCACAGCGCAACATACGCAATGCTCACAATCAGCCGGGTTACGGAGGTGAACATCTGGCGGTACCACATACCGCCAAGGCCCACCACGCATAGGCCGATGAACGCATACCGCAGCGCGTCCAGCGTGCTGGGAACGAACAGGCAGGGAATGAACAGAAGCGGCAAAAGCCCGAACAAAAACAGGGCCCACAGCTTATCCGCATCCATGGCGGCACGCTGGCGCGGCTGCTTGGGCGCGGTGGCGGCGGTGTACATAGGCTGCTGCGGGGGCTGCATGGGCGGCGTTTGCTGAACGGGCGCAAACGGCTGTTGCGGCATGGACGCGCCATAGTTCATAACCCGCTGGGGCATGCCGCCCTGGGCCATACTTCCATAAGGAGGCGCGGCGTTGGCAAAGGAGGCGGGCTGCACAGCGGGCCGGACGGAGGCGGGCTGCTGCGCGGCAGGGGGAACGTACCCCTGGCTGCGCGCGGAAAACGCCGCAGCCGGATTGATGGAGGGAGCGCTATTGCCCAGCGGCAGCTGCTGCGACGGCGCGGCATCCTGCCGGAAGCCCTGAAAGGGCGGCTGCGCGCCCGCAGCGGGCTGAATGAAGCTGGGGGCGGCAAAGGGAACCTGCGCGACGGGCTGCATAGGGGGAACAGCGCCGCCTTGGGGAAAATACGGATTGGAAGGAAAATAGGCGCTCTGCGGCGTGAGCGGCTGCTGCGAAAACACGGGCTGGGCAGCAGGCTGCCCCGAGGGCGCGACAGGCGAGGGCGTGGGCACTTGCGAAAAATCTGGCGCCTCGGGAGCCTGCCGGACAGGGGCCTTTTTAAAAAGGCCGCGCTTTTGCATGCCATAGGTCGGCGTGGAAGCATACTTGGTACGATTTGCGTTCATGCTACATCTCCTTGCACAGCATGGGAATCGTCAAATAATAAGCGCGCCTGTGCGCATACTCCATTCTATTATAACACATATTGCACCTTTGTAAACAGAAGGGAGGCTGTTTATAAAAGAAAAGTAACAGATGAATGACAAAAAATGTCTGCGAAAAACTGAAGGCGTGGATGGAAAAGGAAAAGAGTGGCGATACTAAAGATGAAAAATGCGTCAAATCTGTAACAAATTTAAAAGGGCAAAATCCTCCCGATACAAAACCTTTCCTGAATTGGTTGCGAAACTGACCGCAATCATGTATAATTAGCCTGATCTGCTGCGCTTAGGCGCGCTGATCAGCATTGTGGGCGGGTTCCCGCCGCGCAAGGAGGCGCAAACGATTATGGAGTGCAAAATCAAAAACGACATAGGCACGATCTACATCACCGAGGATGTGATGCTTAAGGTGGTCGGCTACGCCGCATTGGAATGCTACGGCATTGTGGCCATGTCCAGCAAGCGGGCCAAGGACGGGCTGGTGCAGTGGCTTGGGCGCGAGAACCTTTCCAAAGGCGTGCAGCTCAAGCTGGTGGACGATATGCTGGATGTGGATTTGTTCATCATCGTGGAATACGGCATTTCCATCGCAGAGGTTTGCAAGACCATCGTGGAAACGGTGCGCTACAAGCTGGAAAGCATGACGGGCGTAAAGGTGCGCCGCGTAAACATTTCTGTTGAGGGTGTTCGCGTCTGATAACGAGCGTGTCGGGAGGAAAAACCTTTGATACAGACCAAGACGATTGACGGCGTGCTGCTGCGCGATATGGTTGTAATGGGCGCGGCGCTGCTTGAAAAAAACCGCGAAGCGGTAGATGCCTTAAACGTGTTCCCCGTGCCGGATGGCGATACGGGCACCAATATGAGCCTGACCATGGCCTCCGCAACCAAGGAGGTTAACCAGAAGGAATACTTGAGCGCGGGCGCGGCCGCCGCCGCGTTGGCCAAGGGCGCGCTGCGCGGCGCGCGCGGCAACAGCGGCGTAATCACCTCGCAGCTGTACCGCGGCTTTTCCAGGGCGCTGGAGGGCGTGGAGCGCATTACGCCCGCACAGTTTGCCCAGGCGCTCAAGCGCGGCGCTGAAACGGCCTACAAGGCGGTTATGAAGCCCAAGGAGGGCACCATTTTAACCGTGGCGCGCGTGATTGCCGAGGAGGCCGTAAAGCAGGCCGAGCGCGCCCCGGAGGATTATGACGCGCTGTTTACCTGCATCCTTACCACGGGCGAGGCCATTCTGAAGCAGACCCAGCAAATGCTGCCGGCGCTTACGCAGGCCGGCGTGGTGGACGCCGGCGGCCGCGGGCTGCTGCTGTTGTACATGGGCTATGCGGCCTGCCTGCGCGGCGAGGAGCTGCCCAGTGAAACGCTGGAGCCCTCAGCGGATGGAGAGGCCGGTTTTGAGGACGACCATGACGCGATCGGCGAAATTAAATATGCCTATTGCACGGAATTCCTGATCCAAAATCTGTATCCCGACATTTTGGAGGAGGATATCGACTCCTTCCGCCGCCGCCTCAACCGCATTGGCGATTGCGTGCTGGTGGTAGGCGACCTGAGCCTGGTGAAGGTGCACGTGCATACCAACGAGCCTGGCAAGGCGCTGGAATATGGCCTGAGCCTGGGCGAGCTTGTGAACCTGAAGATTGAAAACATGGTGCAGCAGCGCCGCGATAACCAGGCCGCCGCACAAAAGAAGGCGGAGGAGGAAGCGCCCGTTAAGGACTACGGCATGGTGGCCGTATCCCTGGGCGAGGGCTTTAACCGTATCTTTGCCGACCTGACGGTGGACCAGGTGGTGGAGGGCGGCCAGACCATGAACCCCAGTATTGAGGATTTGTCCGAGGCGATTGAAAAGACGCACGCCAAAACGGTTTTCGTGCTGCCCAACAACGGCAATGTGATTTTGGCCGCGCAGCAGGCTGCGGAGCTTTGCGAGGACAAGAAGGTTCTTGTAATCCCCACCAAGAACGTGGCCATGGGCATCGCCGCCGCGGTAGCCTTCCAGCCGGAGCAGAGCCCGGAGGACAACGCCGCCCATATGGACGAGGCCGCGCAGCGCGTGCGCACAGGCACCGTGACCTACGCCGTGCGAGATACGGATCTTGATGACCTGCATATCAAGCAGGGCGATATCATCGGCCTGTATAACGGGCAGATTCATACCGTGGGAAGCAGCGTGCATGACGTAACCCGCGACCTGATGCAGGCCATCGTAACCGAGGACGACGAGCTCATCACCGTGTACTATGGCAAGGATACCGCCGAGGCGGACGCGCAGGCGCTTACCGACGAACTGGCCGGTATTTATGGCGACTGCGACGTGGAAATGCAGATGGGCGGCCAACCGCTGTACTATTATCTGGTATCTGTGGAGTGAGCATGGAGCTTTCCGAGATCAAGGGCATTGGCAAAACAAGATTGGCGGCCTTACACGCAGCGGGCATCTGCTCGTTGCGTGATCTTTTATATGCGGCGCCTTGCAAGTACCGGGATTTAAGCCGCGTAAGCACCGTGGCGCAGGCGCAGGCGGGCGAGCGCGTATGCCTGGAGCTGGTGCGCGAGGGCGAGGCCAAGCTGGCGCGCCACGGCAAGCTAAGCCGCGTAACCTGCGCCTTTAGCGACGCTACGGGGCGCATTTCGGCCTGCTGGTTCAACCAGCCCTGGATGCGCGAAAACATGAACCGCCATACACGGCTAACGCTGTATGGCCAGGTGGAGGCAAATGGGGCGCGCAAGCGGCTGATGAACCCCAGCTTTGAAACAGAGCGGCGCATCCTGCCGGTGTACAGGCCCATTGAAGGCATGCCGCAAAAGGTGCATGCCGCCGCGGTGCAGCAGGCGCTGCAATGGGTGGAACAGCTATGCCCAGAAACGCTGCCGGCGGAGCTGTGCAGGAGGCATGCGCTGATTTCATGCGCTGAGGCCATCCGCGCGCTGCATGCGCCGCGCAGCATGGAGGAGGTTGCCAGGGCGCAGCGCCGGTTCGCTTTTGAGCAAATGCTCATGTACCAGGCCGCAGTCCGCCTGGTGCGCGACTTGCGCAGGCGCGGCCCGGAGATGCGCTTTGCGGCGGAGGCCGCAGACGCTTTCTGGCAGGATATGCCCTTTGCGCCAACGGGCGCGCAGCGGCGCACCCTGGGGGAAATTGCGCAGGATATGTCGGGCAAATGGGCGATGGCGCGCATGGTGCAGGGCGATGTGGGCAGCGGGAAAACGGCCGTTGCCATGGGCGCGATGCTCCTGTGCGCGCAGGTGGGCTACCAAAGCGCCCTGATGGCGCCTACCGAAATCCTGGCGCGTCAGCATTACAAGAGCATGCGCGCGTTTTTTGAAAAGCATGGCTTTGGCTGCGGCCTGCTGGTGGGCGGAATGCCCCCTAAGGAGCGGCGCGCGGCGCTGGCCAAAATCGCGTCGGGGGAATGGAAGGTCGTAATCGGCACGCACGCGCTGGTTAGCGAGGGGGTAGCCTACCAAAGGCTGGGCCTGTGCATTACGGACGAACAGCACCGCTTTGGCGTGGCGCAGCGCACCGCGCTTCTTAACAAGGGCACGGACGGTCAGCGCGCGCCGCACCTGCTGGTAATGAGCGCAACGCCCATTCCACGCTCGCTGGCGCTGGTGATGTTTGGCGATTTGGATTTGTCCATCATTAACGAGCTTCCGCCCGGACGGCAGCCGGTGACCACGCGCATTGTGGGCGAGGAAAAGCGCGAGGCCATGTACGGCTTTTTGCGAAAGGAGCTTGAGGCGGGGCGGCAGGCCTATATCGTTTGCCCGCTTGTGGAGGAGAGCGACAACGCGGACAGCCTGAAGGCGGCCAAGGCGCATGCCCTGGAGCTGCAAGGCGGGGCGCTTAGCGGCCTGCGCGTGGGCCTTACCTACGGCAGCCAGCCCGCCGCGGAAAAGGCCGAAACGCTGGAGGCCTTTTCCGCCGGGGCGTTGAACGTGCTTGTGGCCACCACGGTGATAGAGGTGGGCGTGAACGTGCCAAACGCATCCATTATGGTGATTGAGGATGCGGACCGTTACGGGCTGGCGCAGCTGCACCAGCTGCGGGGGCGCGTGGGGCGCGGCCCGGCGCAAAGCTGGTGCTTCCTGCTGGCGCAACCCAATGAGCGCCTTCGGGCGCTGGCGCGTACGAACGACGGCTTTGAGATCGCCCGGGTGGATTTGGAGCAGCGCGGCCCGGGCGAGCTGTTGGGCACGCGCCAGCATGGCGAGGCGCTTTTGCCCGGCGGCTCCGCCGCCTTTGGCAGCATGCAGCTGCTGTATGAGGCGGCGCAATGCGCCGAAACCCTGCAAAGCGACCCCGCCTGCGCAGAGGAATGGCGGCAAGTGGCCGCTCAGGCCGCAAAGCTGGTTGGGCGGCTCAACGACCGCGTTTCCATCAGTTAGGGTGGATTGAAAACGCGCGCCGGACGCGGTACAATAGGATTATCGAAAGAACAGGGCTTGGGAGGCGATGGAATGCATATTGTGCTATATCAGCCGGAAATCCCACAGAACACGGGAAACATTGCTCGCACCTGCGCGGCTACGGGCAGCATGCTGCACCTGATTAAGCCGCTTGGCTTTTCCCTGGAGGACAAGTACCTAAAGCGGGCCGGGCTGGACTATTGGAAGATGATGGAGTACCGTGTGTACGAGAATTTTGAGCAGCTGATGCAGGCCTGGCCTGATGCGAAAATGCACTTCCTTTCCACAAAAGCGCCGCGCGGGTATACGGAAACGTCCTACGGCAGGGATGATTTTTTGGTGTTTGGGTGCGAAACGCGCGGCCTGCCGGAAAGCCTGCTTGCGCGGGTATATGACCGCTGCGTGCGCATTCCCATGGTGCCGGGGGCGCGAAGCTTGAATTTAAGCAATTCGGTGGCAATTGTGCTTTACGAGGCGCTTAGGCAGCAGGGCTTTGCAGGCCTGCAAACCAGCGGGAGCCTAACCGGACGCGAGGATGAGAGCGCGCCCTGGATGGATTATGTATAACGGTTCGTTAGCTTTGCGGAAAGGAAGTGACGCGTATGGCCCAAAAACGGCGGCGCTATCATAGGCAATGGGATGAAGCGGACGAGATGGAGCTGGGCGACGTGCTGGAACCCGAAACGGAGCCGGATATGGAGCAGCCCTATGCGGACGATGCAGACGGGTACGAGCCGGATGAATATGAATATTCGGACGAGCACGAGGCGATTGACAACGGCGTGCGTTTTAAGGTTGCCATGGGCGTGTTTGATACCGTGAGCATTTTGGTGGGCGTGCTGGCGATACTGGCGCTGGTTGCAATCCTGGTAACGCTGGTAAACTGGCTTGCGGCGGATATTGAGCACTCCGTGCTGCTGATGCAAAGCGGGCTGCAATAGCCCGGAAAAGAGGAAAGGCATGCGTATTTCATGGGAGCAGCTAAGCCAGAATATAGAATGCTGCGAGCGCTGTGCGCTGCATGCGGGGTGCAGGCGCAAGGTGCCCGGGCAGGGCGATCCCCATGCGCCGCTGATGCTGATTGGCGAAGGGCCGGGCGAGCAGGAGGACAGGCAGGGCCTGGCGTTTGTGGGCCCGGCCGGGCAGCTGCTTACCAAGATGCTTGCGGCCATCCGGCTGCCGCGCGAACGCGTATACATTTGCAATGTGGTGAAATGCCGCCCTCCGCACAACCGCCAGCCTACCCCGGAGGAAATGCAGGCCTGCATAGGGCACTTGCGCGCGCAGACGGCGCTGGTAAAGCCTAGGGTGATCCTGCTGCTGGGCGCAACGGCGCTAAGGGCCGTGCTGGGCGAGGACAAGCGCATAACCCGCTGCCGGGGGCAATGGTTTGAAAGCAAGGGCGTATATATCCTTGCAACGTATCATCCCTCCGCGCTTTTGCGCGACCCCGCCAAAAAGCGCGATGCGTGGGAGGACCTCAAACGCCTTAGGCAGCGGCTTGAGGAGCTGGGGCTTTATTGCGACCTGTTGAAGGAGGAAGCAGAATGAGGGCCATGGAGCGCTTCCAAAAAGAATGCGCCGGTTTTTTTGACCAATTGAGCATAGAGGGGCAAAAGCCCCTCGTTTTTGGCGATGGGCCCTCCTGCCGGCCGGTGCTGATGCTGGTGGGAGAGGCCCCCGGCGAGCAGGAAGCCCTGATGGGCAAGCCCTTTGTGGGCAAGGCGGGTAAAAACCTGGACGGCTTTTTGCAGGCGGTTGGGCTAAAGCGCGAGGAAATTTATATCACAAACGTGGTTAAGGTGCGGCCTACCAAAACAAGCGCTGCCGGGCGCGTGGTCAACCGGCCGCCTAGCCGCGAGGAAAAGGCGCTGTTTACGCCCTGGTTGATGCGCGAGGTAGCCCTGGTGCGGCCCGAGGCGCTGGTGACGCTGGGCAACGTGGCCTTGCAGGCGTTTGTGCGTGAAAACATTGGCGGCGCGCACGGCGTGTGGAGGCGCGCGGTGATTACCCCGCCGGATGAGGCGGCCTTTACGCTGCCTATGTTTGCGCTGTACCACCCCGCGTCGGTGATCTACAACGGGTCGCTCAAGGAGGTATACGCGCGCGATTTGGAGGCTCTGGCGCGATCCCTGCATGCAAAAACAGACGCGCCAGATGACATTTGAGCGCATGGAATGGATGCTGTGGGTCGTTCCAAAAGACAAACCGGCCGGCCTGTGATAGGATAGCATCGAAGGCGGCGGGTTTCAGCCGCCCATACAGGAGGGGATCATCCATGGAACTGCTGCTTGCGAATTTGCCGATCTTCGTCTGCTTCCTGCTGGGGCTGGGGTTATTGATCGTCGAGGTATTTATGCCGGGCTTTGGCCTGCCGGGAATATCCGGTATCATCCTGGAGGTGGTAAGCATCGTGCTTACCTACCTGTGGCACGGCGGCCTGGCTGCCTTGGGCATGACGCTGGTGATTCTGGCGGTTGTGGCTATTGTGATATCGCTGGCGCTGCGCTCGGTCAACAAGGGCAGGCTGTCCAAATCGCCCATCATCCTAAACGACGCTGAAAGCGCCGCAGACGGCTATGTGGCCACGCGGGATATGGAGGTATTCCTGGGCAAGGAGGGCGTTACCACCACCGTGCTCAGGCCCACCGGAATGGCGGAGTTTGAGGGCGTGAAGCTGAACGTTGTGGCAGACGGAGAGTACATTCCCAAGGATGTGCCCGTGCGCGTGGAGCGCGTGGAGGGCGGCCGGGTGGTGGTGCGCAAAATGCGCGCCGCCGAATAGAGAAAAACCATGCTCCCCGGCTGCTGGCAAGGCCGGGGCAGGGAAATAGAGTTTTTAAGGAGGAATCATCGGTGTCTGCTCAATCGCTGTTTGTATCGTTGCTGGCCAATAACCTTGGCTTTCGGGAAATGTCCAACCCCAGCGGCGCGGGCTCGCTGGTGTGGATCATCGTGGCTATTGTGGTGGCCTTCATCCTTGTGGTTGTGTTCCTGCGCTTTGTGCCCGTGGGGCTGTGGATCACCTCGCTGGCGGCGGGCGTGCACATCAGCATAGGCTCGCTGGTGGGCATGCGCCTGCGCCGCATCCAGCCCAAGCGGCTGGTGGAGCCCTTGATCAAGGCGCGCAAGGCGGGCCTGGATATGACCCTTTCCAAGCTGGAAACGCATTATTTGGCGGGCGGCAATGTAGACCGCGTGATCAACGCGCTGATTGCCGCGCAGCGCTCCAACATTGAAATGCCCTTTGAAAAGGCCTCCGCCATAGACCTGGCGGGCCGCGACGTGTTGCAGGCCGTGCAGATGAGCGTAACCCCCAAGGTAATTGAAACGCCCGTTGTGGCGGCTATCGCAAAGGACGGCATCGAGCTGCGCGCCAAGGCGCGCGTGACCGTGCGAACCAACATTGAACGCCTGGTTGGCGGCGCGGGCGAGGAAACCATCATCGCCCGTGTTGGCGAGGGCATCGTAACCACCGTAGGCTCCAGCGAAACGCACAAGCAGGTGCTGGAAAACCCTGACCTGATCAGCCAGACGGTATTGAACAAGGGCCTGGACGCCGGCACCGCATACGAGATTTTGTCCATCGATATTGCGGACGTGGATGTGGGCCGCAACGTGGGCGCGCAGCTGCAAATGGATCAGGCCGAGGCGGACCGCCGCATTGCGCAGGCCAGGGCTGAGGAACGCCGCGCCATGGCCGTTGCGCACGAGCAGGAAATGAAGGCCGCCGTACAGGAGATGCGCGCCCGCGTGGTGGAGGCCGAGGCCGAGGTACCCAAGGCCATGGCCGCCGCGCTGCGCGAAGGCAAGCTGGGCGTGATGGACTATTATCAGCTCAAGAATGTGGAGGCCGATACCAGTATGCGCGAGGGCATCGCCAGGGCGAGCGCGCCCGCCTCCACCGCGAGCGTTCCCGAGGGCAAGAAGTAACGGGAAACGCGCGGCCGTTTCGGGACGGACGCGCGGCCCCCTGGAACAGGAGGGGAAGCACGCATGGATAGTTTACTTATTCTGCTGGTCCTGTTTTGGATTGTGAAAGCCGTTGTAAAAAAGGGCAAGCGCGCGGGCGGCAACGGCCGCAGCGAAAAGCAGCCGCACACGGAAACGCCGTCCGCAGCCGCTTATAGGGCGAAGCGGGCGGCCCGCATGCAGGAGGAATTGCAGCGCCGCCAGCAAAAGCGCGCCGCCGAAGCCGTACGCGCGCAGCCGGAACCCAAGCAGATAACCATGGCGGAAGCCATGGGCGAGGGCTTCTCCGCCTACCGGCCTATGGAGCGCCGCATGGCGCAGGTTTCCGGTCATGCGGACTACGAAGGCAGCTTGGGAGGCGGCTCCACCGAAGGCATCGATACCTGCGACCCGTCGCTGGAGCATGACCGCTGGCAGCCGGCGGCGGATAGCGTGTACGCAGATGAAATTGGCGGAGAGCCGCTGATAGACATAAGCCCCCGCGCGGTGATGAACGGCATTGTGATGAGCGAGATTCTAACCCGCCCCGCACAGCGCAGGCGGCGCTGATACGTAAGAGAGGAAGGCAAAAGGCATGGAGGAACTGCGCGTACTGATTGCGGATGACGATGCCGGCATGCGCAGCGTAATGCGCAAAATCATTGCCAAGGTAGATGGTTTTGCACTGGTTGCGGAGGCGAGCGATGGCCGCACCGTAATTGAGCTTGTGGAAAAGCTAAAGCCCAATGTGGTGTTTTTGGATGTGGAAATGCCCGAGATGACCGGCGTGGAATGCGCGCGGGCCATTCAGGACATGAATCCCGCCATTATCATCATTTTTGCGACGGCGCACGATACCTATATGGGAGACGCCTTTGAGGTATATGCCTTCGACTATCTGGTGAAGCCCTTCAAGGTGGAGCGCGTGATTCAAACGCTGGAACGCGCGCGCGACCGGCTGTGGCAGCGCGGGGAAAAGGCGGCGGACACGCCGGTTAAGCGCAATCCGCCCTGCGCTGTGGAGGGCAGGCTGATGCTGCGCCACCGCGAGGGCATAACGTTTATTGACTTGCGGGATATTCTGCTGGTACAGCGGGAGGATCGCTCCACGGTGCTTTATACCGCGGATGGCGAGCGGTACGTGACGGGCGATTCGTTGGCCGAAATGGAGGAGCGCCTTAACAGCGACGCGTTTTTTAGGTGCCACAAGAGCTATATCATCAACCTGAACCATATCAAGGATATCACGCCCTATGGCCGTTGGACCTACGTGGTGCGGCTGGAGGGCACCAAGCACGACGCGCTGATCACGCACGAAAAATATGAGGAGCTGGAACGGATGTTCCGCTAATTTAAGGAAGAAAAGAAGCAGGCCGCGCCGGGCCCGTGAGGGACGGCGCGGCCTGCCTGCGCTTAGGGCTATAGCCTGCCTGTGCGGAAGCGCTCAATCAATTCAAAAGCGATGCTGGCGGTATGTGCGCGGGGTTCCAGCTCGCTTCGGGCAAACCAGCGCGCGTCTGAAAGCTCGCTGCGCTGCAAAACAATGGCTTCGCCGCCTGTGGCCTCGGCATGGAAGGCAAACATCTGCGAGCCGCTCACGCCCCAGGGCTGGTTGCCCAGGTAACGCAGGCTGCGCAGGCTAAGGCCCACCTCTTCCATGACCTCGCGGCGCACGGCGTGCTCAAGCGTTTCGCCCACCTCCACATAGCCGGATATCAGGGCGTAATGCTGGAAGCTGGCATGCGCGTTGCGGGCGAGCAGGATACGGTCGCCATCGGTGATGGCGACGATCACCGCCGGGGCGATGGCGGGATAAAGCGTTTGGCCGCAGCGCTCACAGCGCAGCGCGCGCTCATCGGGGGCGGGAGCAAGCGCCCCGCCGCAGCAGCCGCAGTAGCGGTTGCGCTGGTACCAGCTCCACAGGTGCCAGCAGGAGGCGATGCGGCCGCCCACAGCATAGGGCAGGCAGCGAAAAACGCGCAGCTCGTGGAAACGCATGCCTTCGGATTCGGCCATTTCAAAAGGCAGGAAGGGATGCGGGCTGAATATGGCAATATCGCCGGTATGGGCCAGCTCAAAGGGTACGAACCCCTTGGGCAGCAAGGCCTGCACCTGCGCCCAGGTGGGCGGCGAGGCGGCCTCGCCCTCCCCCGCAAGCAGCACACGGCCATTTTGAAAGCAGCAAAACAGGCTTTCGGGCCCCGGCGCTGCGCCCAGCGGCTGTACGGAAAAATCCGGATCGCCCAAAATCATCAAAGCAAAGCCCTCCCCTTCGCAGGAAATACCCATCCATCTTAGCGCAAATTCCCGTGTTGTCAATGCTTTTGCTTGCCAAGGCGGCCCGGGTGTGCTATCCTATCAGATGAGAAGCTTATGCAAAAGAGGTGGCCGCCGTGAGCCGTGCCGCATGTAGATGGAGGCATTCCCTGCCGTGGATCGCGTGCCTGTGCGTTGTTGTGGGCTGCGCTGTGGCGGCGTATACCTGGCTGTATGAGGCGGATCGCTATCAAGCGGTATACACGTTTTATGCCCAGCCGGCAGGCTATGAAACAGAAAAGGCGCCGCTGGAAGCGTCCCGCATGCTGGCGCGCGACTGCCGCGCGCTTACGCATACCGAGGGCTTCCGCACGGCGGTGCTGGCAACGTGCGCGCGTAGCGACGGCATGACCTATGTGGACGTGCGCGGCGTGGACGGCTCCCATATGCTGGAGGTAACCGCCACGGGGCCGGACGCCGCCATTGTGGCGGGGCTTGCCAACGCGGCGGGCCGCAGGCTGCTTGAGGAAGCGCCCGGGCTGTTTGGCGCGAGAGCCGTGAGCGAAATCACGCCTGCCATACCGCCGCAGGCCGCATGCGCGCCCAACCGCGCGGCAAAGGTACTTTGGGCAGTGCTGGCCGCGTTTGCAGGCGGCTCGCTAATGGGGCTGCTGTGGGGCTCCGAAAGGCAGCCCGTGCGGTTTGACGGCCCCGAGGCGACGGCGCTGCGCGCGCCCAGGCTGGGCGCGGTGGCGGATATACGCCGTGCGAGAAAACGGTTTGAAAGGCGCGTGCAAAAAAAGCGCGAAACCGGCATGCTTTTGGATGGGATGGAACGTTTGGTGAGGGAGAATGTGCGCGCCCTGGTATTACGGCTGCGCGCGCAGGAGGACGGCGCCATCGTTGTAACGGCGCTTCGCCGGGAGGACGGCGGGGCCGCGCTTACCGCGCTGCTGGCCGGAGAATTGGCCAGGCAGGGCTTTCGCGTGATGGCCGTGGAAATGGACGGGCGCGAAGCCAGCCTGGCAGAGTTGCTAAACGCAACCGCCCAGGCCGATCTGCTGGACTACCTAAGGGGGCGAGCGTCCCTTGCGGAAACGGCTGTAAAGACAAGGGACGGGACGCTGTGCTTTATCGATTGCCTGCACGCCGGGGAATCCATCGCCAATATGGCCGCCACGCCGGGCTTTGCCGCGTTTTTAAAAAGCGCGCGCGCAAATTTTGATTATGTGCTTTTGAATGCCGCGCCTTTGGAAAACTGCGCGGATGCGGCGCTATTGGGCACGCTGGCAGGGCAAACGGTGCTGGCGGGCCGGGACGGCGCGTATACGGCGGAGGAATGGAACGCCGCAACGGAGGATTTACAAAGCGTTGTGCGCCGAGTGAGCGGCGTTGTGCTTACCCAGGTGCGGCCCAGCCGCTTTCGCATGTATGACTGAGCGCGCCGGTAAAGGAGGAACCTTGGAATGGATTTGTTAAAGACGATTTTGGTGTATATGTCCATGGTGTTCGCGGCCTCGGTGCAAAATGCGCCGGATCCCGCCGAGCTGCCCGCGTACAGCCAGCCCACGCCTACGCCCTATGTGCAGGCGGCTACCAATACGCCCGCGCCTACCTCTACGCCTAGGCCCACTCCCGTACCTACCATTGATATTACGCCCAATCCCGATTATAAAACCATCCGTGTGGGCGATAATGGCGAGGATGTACGCGCCATGCAGGAAAAGCTTGCCCAATACGGCTATTATGAGGGCGAGCTGGACGGGCGCTTTGGCAACCAGACGCGCCGCGCCGTGGAGGCGTTCCAGTATCAGCACGGGCTTAGCGTGGATGGCATTGCCGGGCACAGAACACTTACGGTGCTATATGAAAGCAACGAGGTGCGTATGGCCCCCTCCAAGGAAACCCCCGAGCCCGAGGCTACCGCAGGCCTGCGCGCCGCGCTTACGCCCACGCCCACGGCTTCGCCGGAGGGAACCGGCGCTCCGGCGGAAACCTTTGCCCCGGTAGAAACCGTTGCCCCCACGGATACGCCGGCGCCTACGGAAAGCCCCGCGCCCATGCCCAGCCCCACCCCGTCGGTTGAGCCCACGCAAACGCCCGCGCCGGAATTTTTGCCCATGGAAGGCATGACCATCCGCCTGGAGGGCGCTACGGAGGCGCTCGCATTCCCCGCCGGGGACGGCGCGGATGCGCGCGCGCTTGTCCCCTACGCCTATGGCGAAAGCCTGTATCTGCCGCTGGTGGAAATCCTTAAGGCGGCGGGGATAAACGTTATTTCCTCCAGCACGGTGGAGGCGGATGAGTGCGCTTTTGCGCTTGGGGACGCGATTTACCGCCTGTCCTATACGGAGGATCAGGCGGGAAATCCCGCCGGTTTGAAGGCCTTTAGGGACAACCAGCCCCAGGTGCTTCCCGGGCGTGATATCCGCCGCGTGGAGGATGTGGTATACCTGCCCGCTGAATGCATTGAGAGCCTGCTTGGCATAACGGCGTCGGTGGATGAAGGCCAGAACGCCGTGATTGTGGCCCTGCCGCAGACGGCGGAATAATGGGTTCGGATTTGGCCCGTGGGGGAGCGCCTTCCCCACGGGCCGTTTTTCATGCCCGCGCATGCGATAAAATCCCGGCAATGCCACGAATTGCATCGCTCAAAACCTTGACACACGGCGCTTTGGGGTTATAATAGGGGATAGCGCGCAGGCGCTGAATGCTCTTGCTTTCACAAGGATGCAGGAAGATGTGGAGGAAATTGAAATGAATGTACAAATGAACCTTTCCAAAGCCCTGAAGGCCAAGCCCGTTGATGAAAGCAAGCTGGGATTTGGACGCCTGTTTACCGATCATATGCTGATGATCAACTATACCGAGGGCAAGGGCTGGCACGACGCCCGCATTGAGCCGTATGGCAATATTTCGCTGGATCCGGCCTGCCAGGTGCTGCACTACGGGCAGGAGATCTTTGAGGGCCTCAAGTGCTACCGCACCCCCAAGGGGGAGTTTAACCTGTTCCGTCCCCGCGCCAATTTTGAGCGCATGGCCCGCAGCGCGGAGCGCATGGGCATGGCTCCCCTGCCGGTGGAGGACGGTTTGGAAACCCTGATGGCCCTTTTGAACGTTGAAAAGGAATGGACGCCGCACCAGGAGGGCACGTCTCTGTATATCCGTCCCACGATGATCGCGCTGGATAGCCATCTGGGCGTTTCCACCTCCAGCACGTACCTGTATTATGTCATTTTGTCGCCCTCCGGCGCGTACTATGCTTCCGGGCTTGCGCCGGTTGGCATCTACGTGGAGGATTCCTATGTGCGCGCGGTGCGCGGCGGCATTGGCTTTGCCAAAACGGGCGGCAACTACGCGGCCAGCATCCTGGCCGGTATGAACGCCAAGCACGTTGGCTACGCGCAGGTTTTGTGGCTGGATGGCGTGGAGCAGCGCTACATTGAGGAAGTGGGCGCGATGAACATGATGTTTGTGTATGAGGACAGGAAGATCGTAACCCCCGCCCTTAACGGCAGCATCCTGCCCGGCATCACCCGCGACAGCGTGCTCAAACTTGGCAAGCACATGGGGCTGGAAACCGAGGAAGCCCGTATGGATATTCACGATGTGATTGCCGATATCAAAGCCGGCAAGGTGACCGAGGCCTTTGGCACGGGCACTGCGGCCGTGGTATCGCCGGTGAATAAGATTTGCTTCAAGGGCGAGGAAATCGGCATTGGCGACGGCGGGATCGGCCATATCACGCAGGAATTGTACGATACGCTTACGGGCATCCAGTTTGGCAAGACGGACGATCCCATGGGCTGGGTTGTCAAGGTGAAGTGAGCGGCGCTTTACCATGAGGGAAAGGGGGCATTCGTGTGCTCAGAGAGGGGACCCTTCATGCGGATTGGTGCGAGATGACCATGAGCATGATGCGCGAAAAGCAATTTGAGGCATGCGAACGCCGCCTGTTTGCCCATCCGGGCGTAAGCCTGTTTGCGCCGGAGGCCACCGAAGCGGATGCGCAGGCCCTGCTGACCGGCTCGTTTGACGACGTGCACGGGGTTAGCGCCCGCGCGCTGGTAACGCTTGAACAGCTTCGCGCCGCGGTGATGGAACGCCTGCCTGTGGAAGCGTTGTATATTAGCGTTGGCGAAATGCAGCTTTTGGAAAAGCTGCTGCTTAACGAGGGCGAGCTGCTGCTGGGCGATTGGGACGATATTGGCGCGGCCGAGGCATTGGTGAGCAGGCTGTGGTGCAGCTTCCATGCCGAGGGCGACGATTGGACGCTGGTATTGCCCAAGGCGCTGCACGAGCCGCTATTGACCGCCATCAGCGTGGCGGAAGCGCCGCAGGTGCGGGAGCGCCTGTTTCGCTATGACGCGACCATCCACGGGCTTTTGTATATCGCGGGCCTGCTGCATTCCGCGCAGCCCATCGGCTTTTTTCTCCGCGATGTGATGCGCCGCGAGGATGCGCTGGCTATGCAGATTGCGCGCAGGTATTTGCAGGCCTCCTTTGAATATGTAACGGATGCGAACGGCGATTTGATTTTGCTGCATCCCGGGCTGGCGGATCCCTACCGGCTGGTGGGCAATCAAAGCTCGGACGGTATTTTTACGCTGGAGCTGTCGCAGGAGATGATCGCCGGCGGCATGAACGGCATCCTGCCGGAGGAGGAACCGCTGCATGAGGCCATGTGCGGCGCGCTAAACGGCGCGCTCAGGCCGGAATACGAGCTGGGCGAGGCGGCGGAGGATTTGCGCATGCTGGCCAAGCAGGGCGTGAGCCTGAAGGAGATGGAAGCCGTGATGGCCTCCATGCTGGCCGTACTGCCCACGCCTGTGATGAAAAGCGCGTTGGAACGCCTGTACCAATGCACGCCGCATTGGATGGGATTGAAGGCATCTCTTGCCCATTGATTGAAAACATGAAGCTATATACGTTTACGATTCCTGAAAAGGCGCCGGAGGGCAGGCTGTTTGCCTATGCCCGCCGCATGCTGCCGGAAGCGCCGGAATACGCGCTGCGCGAAGCCTTTCAAAAACGCGATGTGAAGCTGAACGGAAAGCGTGTGGATTTGAGCGCGGCCATCCTGCCCGGCGCGGAGGTACGGATTTATGCGCGGGAAACGCGGCCTCCAAAGCCGCTGATTGCCGTTATGTATCAGGATGAAAACGTGCTTGTGGTTGTTAAACCCGCGGGCGTGAGCTGCGAGCCCGATGCAAAGGGTGGAAAAACGCTTACGCAGCTTGTGCATGAGCAGCTCCTGGAGGGGAATGCAACAGCCTGCGAGCCGCTGTTGTGCCATCGCCTGGACAATCCTACGCAAGGGCTTATGCTGCTGGCAAGAACGCCCCAGGCGCAGGAAAGCCTGCAAAACGCGTTCCGGGAGCGCCAAATCCATAAGGAGTATACCTGCGTGGTACGAGGAACGCCCACGCCGCCGCATGCCGTGCTGGAGGCGTATCTGCAAAAGGACGCGCTTCAGGCAAGGGTGAGGGTTACGGCGCATGCCGCGCCCGGGGCCAAGCGCATTGTAACGGAGTACACGGTTATGCAGCCAGGCGAGTGCGCGCGGCTGCTCATTTGGCTGCATACGGGGCGCACGCATCAAATTCGGGCGCATTTGGCCAGTATCGGCCATCCGCTGCTGGGCGACGACCTCTATGGGGATAGGGCGCTAAACAAGCGCCTGAAGGCGCGCCGCCTTATGCTGTGCGCAACGGGGCTTTCCTTCTCGCTGGAGGGCTCGCTTGCCTATCTGAACGAGCATACCTTTGGCTGCGAACCATCGTTTTAATGGGAGAACGATATGCATACAAATCAAATTGGGCTGATCGCCATGGATATGGATGGCACGCTGCTGGATTCGCGCCAGCGCATCAGCCGGGAAAATTTGCGCGCATTGAAGCAGGCGCGCGCCAAGGGCGTTGCGCTGGCAATTTGCAGCGGCCGCCTGCCGGGCGATATCGCCGTTTTTCTGATGGAAAGCGGGCTCGAGGATTGCGCGATTCTATCGCTGAACGGCGCGTACTGCGTGCGCAGCCCGCTTGGGGAGGCCTTTGCCAACCATGTGCTGCCGAATGCGGCGCTTGAGGCTGCGGTGGGCATTCTGCGCAAGGCGGAGCTGCCCTTTGGCTGTTTTGCGCAAAACCGGCTGGTGATTTTTGAGGGCGCAGTGCCGGTGAAGGATGCGTTCTGGGGCACGCATACCCAAGGGCCATGCGCGCCGGAATACCTCTATGGCGACGAGGGGCTCAAAAGGGTGCGCCCGGCGGGCGTGAACAAGCTGCTGTGCCTGGCCGGGGATGAAGCGGCGCTGGAAAGCGTGCGCCGCCGGCTTGCGGACGTGGATGGGTTGGAGGTAACCAGCTCGTGGGAGCTGAACCTGGAGCTGATGCCGGCTGGTACCGGCAAGGGCAGCGCCGTAAGGGAGCTTGCTGAAGGCATGGGCCTAAGCGCCCGGCAGGTAATGGCCTTTGGCGATTATGACAACGACGAAAGTATGATCGCCTACGCGGGCCTGGGCGTGGCCATGGCAAACGCCACGCAGAGCGTGAAAAACGCCGCCAAGCTTGTAACCCTTAGCAACGATGAAAACGGCGTGGCCTGCGCTATTGACCGCTATGTGCTGACCCGGCCTTGAGAATGTGATTTACAAAAGAACGTTTCTACGACCGTTATGTTGGAGGAAAACCGCATATGAAACAAAATCTGCGGGCGCTGTGGGCGCTCGTAAAGGAAAACCGTGCGCTGTACCTGGGCGCGGTATTGTGCACGGCGCTGACGGTGGGAATTGGCTTTCTCACGCCGCTGGTGTTTTCGGAAACCATTGACGTAATTTTGTCGGATGGCGCCAGCTTTATGCCCGAATGGCTCAAGGCCCCGGTGCGCGCGCTGGGCGGCCGCGCCTATTTGCGCGCCAACTTGTGGATTGTGGCCGGCGCCATCGTGGCGCTGAACGTGCTAAACGGCGTATTTTCCTACTATAAGGAGCGCAATACCGCCGTGGCGGGCGAGAACATTGCCAAAAGCCTGCGCGAACGCCTGTACCGCCAGTTGAGCTATCTTTCGTTCAGCTACCATGTGCGCGCCGAAACGGGCGATTTGATCCAGCGTTGCACAAGCGATGTGGAAACCGTGCGGCGCTTTCTATCTACGCAGCTGGTGGAGGCCGTGCGCGCCGTTATGATGATGGCGGCCGCCTTTGCCATCCTGTTTCACCGCCATGCGCAAATCGCCCTGTACAGCCTGATACTGGTGCCGCTGATGTGGGTGGGCTCCTATATGTTTTTTACCAAGATCACCAAAAGCTTTCGCCTGAGCGATGAAAGCGAGGGCCGCATGAGCAACGTGCTTCAGGAAAACCTGACCGGCGTGCGCGTTGTGCGCGCCTTTGGCATGCAGCAGCGCGAGGTGGAAAAGTTTGACGAGGCCAGCCAGGATTTTCGCCATAAAACCTTTCGCCTGTACAATTATCTGGCGGTGTATTGGGGCAGCATGGACTGCCTTACCATGCTGCAAATCATGATTACGCTGCTGGTATGCGTATACAGGGCCATTCGGGGCGAAATCAGCGTGGGTACGCTGGTGGCGTTTACCAGCTACATCTCCATGCTGCTATATCCCATCCGCCAGCTGGGCCGCATTTTAAGCGACGCGGGCAAAAGCGTGGTGGCCTTGGGCCGCATCCGCAATGTGCTGGACGAGCGGGCAGAGCAGCCGGAGGAAGGCTCGCTTACCCCGCCCTTGAACGGCGATATCGTGTTTGATCACGTCAGCTTCAGCTATGAGGAGGGCAACAGGGTTCTTGACGGCCTGTGCATGACCATCCCGGCAGGCAAAACCGTGGCGTTGCTGGGCAACACGGGTAGCGGCAAGAGCACGCTTGTGCACCTGCTGCAAAGGCTGATTGAGCCGGACGAGGGACGCATTACCATCGGCGGGGTGGACATTCGCAGCATTGACCGCTGGTACCTGCGCGCCCATGTGGGGCTGATGCTGCAAGAGCCGTTTCTGTATGGCCGCAGCGTGATGGGCAACCTGTCCATCGCCGTGCCGGACGCGCCGGAAAGCAGCGTTTTGGAGATGAGCCGCATCGCCCATGCGGACGGCTTTATCCGCGAGTTTGAAAACGGGTATGACACCCTGATTGGCGAGCGCGGCGTGACGCTTTCGGGTGGACAGCGCCAGCGCGTAGCCATCGCCCGCACGCTTTTGAAGGAAAACGACGTGCTGATTTTTGACGACAGCCTTTCCGCCGTGGATATGCAGACCGATCGCGCCATCCGCGAGGCGCTGCGTGAAAAGCGCAAGGGCGTAACCACCATTATTATCAGCCACCGCATCAATACCCTGTGCGAGGCGGACCGTATTTTTGTGCTGGAAGGCGGCAAGCTGGCCGACGAAGGCACGCACGAGGAACTGACGCGGCGCGACGGCCTGTACAGGCAGATTTATGCCATTCAGTCCGCGCTGGAGGACAACCTCAACCGCAGCCGCGAGGCTGTGAGAAAGGAGGAAGAAGCATGCAGGGATTTGACGAGATAGATTATTCCCAGAAACTGGATCTTTCGCTATGGAAGCGGCTTTTGCACATCGCCAGGCCTTATCACGGGTGCTTGTGGCTAATTGTTTTGTGCATGAGCCTATCCGCCGTGGGCGATGTGGTTTTCCCGCTGATGACGGGCTACGCCATCGACCATTTTATCGCCGGGCAGACCACCCAGGGTATGGGCGGATTTATTGCCGCGTATATCGCGGTGTTGGTAATGCAGGTTGTATGCATCTATTCGTTCCTGTATTTAAGCGGCAAGGTGGAGGTGGGCGTTTGCTACCTTATCCGCAAGCAGGGCTTTCAAAAATTGCAGGAGCTGCCCTTCTCCTATTACGACCGTATGCCCGTGGGCTATCTGCTCAGCCGCATGACCACCGATACGCAGCGCCTGGCGGACACCATCGGCTGGTCGCTTCTGGATTTGGTATGGGGCGTTGTGTTCCTGGTCATTTGCTCCGTCCAGATGTTTTTGCTGCATTGGAGGCTGGCGGCGGTGATCGTGCTGGTGCTGCCGCCTTTGGCGGCGATCAGCATGTACTTTCAAAAACGCATCCTGGCCGCCCACCGCGAAACGCGCAAGACGCATTCCAAAATAACCGGGGCGTTCAACGAGGGCATCATGGGCGCAAAAACCACCAAAACCCTTGTGCGCGAAGAAAAAAACATGGAGGAATTTACGGAGCTGACCGCCGCCATGAAGCATTCCTCGGTGCGGGCGGCTTCGCTAAGCGCGCTGTTTTTGCCCATTGTGGTATCGCTGGGTTCCTTAGCCACGGCCTATGCCCTTTACCAGGGCGGCATGGAGGTGATGGCGATGCCAGCCACGCTCACGCTGGGCACCTTGCAGGTATTTATCAACTATACGCTGCAATTTTTCCAGCCTGTGCGCGATATCGCCCGCATCTTTGCGGAGCTGCAAAGCTCCCAGGCTGCGGCGGAGCGCGTGCTGAGCCTGCTGGCGACCGAGCCGGATATCCAGGACAGCCCCGAGGTAGCCGAACGCTTTGGCGATAATTTCCATCCCAAGCGGGAAAACTGGCCCGAGCTGCATGGCGATATCACCTTTGAGGACGTAAGCTTCCGCTATCAGGATGGCGAGCAGGTGCTCGAGCATTTCAACTTGCATGTGCGCGCAGGCGAAAGCGTCGCCCTGGTGGGAGAAACCGGCAGCGGCAAAAGCACCATCGTAAACCTGCTGTGCCGGTTTTACGAGCCCACGCAGGGCCGCATCCTTATCGACGGGGTGGATTACCGGAAACGCAGCCTGCTGTGGCTGCAAAGCAACCTGGGATATGTGCTCCAGCAGCCCCACATGTTTAGCGGCACCATTCGCGATAACATCCGCTACGGCAAGCCCGACGCCGCTGAGGATGAGGTGATCAGGGCAGCGAAGCTGGCCAACGCGCACAGCTTTATCTCCAGGCTGCCCAAGGGGTATGATACCTACGTGGGCGAGGGAGGCAGCCTGCTCAGCAGCGGCGAAAAGCAGCTCATCTCCTTTGCGCGGGCCATCCTGGTGGATCCGGCCCTGTTTATCCTGGACGAGGCGACCTCCTCCGTGGATACCCATTCGGAGGCGCTTATCCAGCAGGCCATTACAGGCATTCTGGAAGGGCGCACCAGCTTTATGATCGCCCACCGGCTATCCACGGTACGGCAGGCCGACCGGATTTTGGTGATCTCTGGCGGCAGGATTATCGAGGAGGGCACGCACGATCAGCTTATTGTAAAGCAGGGGTATTATTACGACCTCTATACCGGCCAGTTCCAGGACGAGCAGGGGCAAATAGTGCTAAGCGGCGGGGCGGGAGAATAGAGCGCTGGAAAGGCGCCGCCAGGCCGTCGAAAAAGCTCGCCTGCGGCGATCTTTTTCGCCGAAACAGGGTTCACCTGCGCCTGCGGCCTCGGTTTTATCGGCGCG
>URUF01000025.1 GCA_900550955.1 uncultured Eubacteriales bacterium
GCAGTGGCCAGAACGACGATTGAGGTTGCGGGTCTGCGGCCCTCCAAACCTCCCACGAGGTTTATCGACAGGCAGGGGCGCATGCCGCTTGCGGCCGCGCCCGCTTTCGTTATTCCCCGCCATTGCAATACCGCGCCAAACCGTCTATGGCCCCCTGATCGGAAAGGTCGTAGGAATGGGCCACCATGCGCGCCGCTTCGCTATCCGGCTCCGCCTTTTGCAAAAACCGGCGGAAACCCGCCATCATCATGCGGTCAAGCCGCCCCATGCGCTCATAGCACAAGCCTCCCGGCAGATAGAATACCTTGATTTTTTGCCACTGCCCGCCGGTAAAATTCTGCCGCAGCGTGTTTTGGGCGTCGGGGCCATCCGGCATAGCGCCCGTTACAAACAGCACAATCCGCTTGCCCTGCCAGCCTGGCAGGCGGCGCTTCAGCCATTTCACCTTGCGAATTCTGCCGGCATGCAGGCTGCTGCCAAATAGGATGGTTGCGCTGTCCGCAAATTTGCATGCCCTCCTTTGGGAAAAGGGCAGGGCGTTTGCGCCCAGCCTTTGTGCAATCCACTCGGCATAGCGCTGGGTAAAGCCTGTTTTGCTCACATATACAATCGCCGTCTTCCCCGTCATGGTCACGCCTCCTCTTTGCGCTTTATAATAGCGGTAAAAAACGCCTCAAACGCCTGCTCCAGCTGCGCCTGAATTTGCGCCTGCGGAATGCCTGGCGAAGCCGTTGCCAAAATAGCGCCTATGCCCGTGGTATAAATGAGCATGTGCATATGCAGCCTTCGCGCGCTTGCCTCATCGGTTTGATATTGGCGCGCGATGGCCGCAGCCGCCTCCGGGCTCGCCTCCCGGGCGTACAAATCCTCAAGAGAGGCGATATCCTCCCTTGGATGCATCATAAACGTTTGAAACAGGTGCGGCTCCTCGCGCGCCAGCGCCGCATACGCCATGCCAATGCTGCGAAAAAAATCCTCCGGGTCAAGCCGGGCGGCCACATAGCTTTGTACAAATTCGCGCGTTCTTTGGCATACCGCCCGCCTTAGGCCCTCCATGCCGCCCAAATAGCTGTAAATAGGCTGCACCGAGCAGCCTGCGCGCGCCGCAATCTCCGTAACGCCGGCGCGCGCCAGGCCCTTTTCCCGGGTGAGGGCAAAGGCCGCGTCAATCACCATTTCCTTTGTAATCCGCTGCTTGGGCATGAACAAGGGCCTCCTTTAAAATAAAGTATTTATATAAATTATTTATATAATATGCCCAAGAATGCGCCTTGTCAAGCCCTGCGAAAAAAATAATGCGCGCAGGCTGCTAAGCCCACGCGCGCCGCCCATGGCAAGGCATACGCCCGTTATGCCTGCGTTTGCCCGGCAATTTCCTTGGGCATACGCGTTTTCACCGTTACATTTAACGTGGCGAACACCACCAATAGAAGCATCGTTACAAAAATGGCGCTCATGCCGCCGGTGAAGCCAAAGCGCTCCGCCGTGGCCCCCACGATGGTGGGCATCAAGATTGCGCCTGAGGAGCCAATAGCCAGGATGGTGCTGGTCGCCAGCGGATACGTATTGGTAAAAACCGCCGCGTCCGAATAAATCATGGGACAAATACCCGCCATGCAAAAGCCCAGCCCCGCCACCGACAGCGTAACCAGGGCCAGCGTATTGCCCAACAGCATAGCGCCAAAAAACGCGGCAACGCCAATGCTCGCGCCCAGCATCAGCCGCTTCTGCGGCACCCTGGCCGAAAGCGCCGCGCACACCAGCCTGCCCACCAAAATCACCGCCCACAGCAGCGTGGCCATGGTTTGGCTGTAAGCGGTAAGGCCGCTGGCCTGCTCCTCCGCCGTGGAGCCCAGGCTGGAAAGCAGCGCATGCTTGCTTTGGATGTACGTTACCAGCCAGCCGTTAATGGCGTACTCCGAACACAGGTAGCAAAACATCATCATCGCCAGAATCAAAAAGGACGGATTTTTCAAAAACGCCATGGTGCTGTTTGTTTTGTCCTTTGGGTCTGGATGATCGTTGGCAATTTTCATGCGGCTTAGGTTCCACACGCTGATAGCCCCCAGCGCCACCGCCATCAATAGGCCCACCTGCCAAGAAACCGCCGTGCGCATGCCCAGGAAGATCATCGGAGCCAAAATTGCGCCCACCGCAAAAGAGGCGTGCAGCAGATTGGTAGCAGCCGGGCTGCCGCCGGAAAGCAGGTTCGCCATGCGGTTGTTAAAGTTCGTCACGCTGCCGCGGCCCAGGCCCACAAGCAAAAAGGCCAGCAACAGCCAGATGGGATTGCCCCACAGCGCCATCATCAAAATACCGATATAGGTAAGCGCAGATAACAGCGTAATGGCCCTGCGCTGGCCCATATACAGCGGCACCAGGCCGCTTATGAACCCCGCCACCAGGTTGCCCGCGGAATGTGCGGACAGCAGCAGCCCGCCCAGCGTATCGCCAAAGCCGTAATTCGCCTTCAAGTCCGGCATTGCGGAGCCCATCATCAGCGAGCACACGCCGCTGCAAAAGTAAGCGAAAAAGCAGGTGTACAGCAGGGTACGGCTGGCCTTGTCCATCCTTTTCAAAAACGCAAGCATGCTTCCTACTCCTTGTATACATGCGTCGCCCCGGCGCGCCGTCAAATGACGCCGCCGGGGAAAGCGCGTGCTTTGAAAATGCTGCCCGTCAGGAACGCCTTAGTGCGGGCCTCGCTTTTTTTCGACGTTCATCCCCGCTTTTCCTTCCAATGAAGGCCTTTTTGGACACATGTATTTCAGTGTACGCAGGAAAGCCGGGCACTTGTAATACCGCGCGGGCTTTGCTATAATAAGGCATCCAACCCAAAGGAGAGGATTGTTATGGACGCTGTGATCGTATACAACCGCAACGCTGCCCTTCAGCAGCTTGGCGGCGGCGTGAGCCGCAAGGTGCTTGCCTATAACGAAGGCCTAATGCTTGTGGAGGTTCATTTTGAAGCCGGCGCAACCGGCAGCGAACACACGCACCCGCACCTGCAAAGCACCTATGTAAAATCAGGCCGTTTCCGCTTTACCATCGCCGGCAAGGATGTGGACGTTGGCCCTGGCGATACCATCGCCTTCCCCTCCGGCATTCTTCACGGCACGCTTTGTTTGGAAGCGGGCACGCTCATTGATGTCTTTGCCCCCATGCGGGAGGATTTTGTGAAATAGCCGGAAACAGAAAATCAGGCAGGCGGAAATTGCGCATCCGCCTGCCGGATTTTTTCTTTGCCTCAGGGGCGCTCGCTCAGCCCTCTGCCCCTGCCAAAATGGCAAGCGTGGAGCTGGTGCCCAAGCGGTTTGCGCCCGCGTCCACCATATCCAGCGCCTCCTGCCAGGAATGCATGCCGCCGGCAGCCTTTACCTTCATCGTTTCGGGAACGCTGGCCCGCATCAGCCGCACGTCCGCAACCGTCGCGCCGCCGGTGCCAAAGCCGGTGCTGGTTTTCACAAAATCCGCGCCCGCGTTCACGCAGGCCTTGCACGCAAGCTTCTTTTCCTCATCCGTCAGGTAGCAGCATTCAATAATCACCTTTACCAGCGTGCCGTTCGCCGCCTCCACCACGCTGCGGATGTCCTCCTCCACCAGCGCCAGGTTGCCGCATTTCAGCGCGCCAATGTTAATAACCATGTCCACCTCATCCGCGCCGTTGGCAATCGCATCCCTGGTTTCAAACGCCTTCACTGCGGAGGTATTGGCCCCCAAAGGGAAGCCGATCACCGTGCAAACCTTCACAGGGCTGCCCTCGAGCAGCTTTGCGGCCTGGCGGATGTTGCAGGGGTTTACGCATACGCTCGCCGTGTTCAATTCCCGCGCCGTTTCGCAAAGCGCCTGGATTTGCTCCGGCGTAGCGGTCGCCTTCAGCAGCGTATGGTCGATCATGGAAGCGATTTGTTCCTTGGTCATGTGGGTATCATCCTTTCTCCATTCTCTATGTAAGGGCCTACTTAGCCGTTCCCGCGAAGGAATTCGCGCGGCGTAAGGCCAGTACAGCGTTTGAATACCGAGCAGAAATGCTTGTAATCGCTAAAGCCCGTGCGTTCGGCAACCTCGGCCGTGCGGGCGCCCTCGTGCAGCAGGCTTACCGCCTTTTGCACGCGCTGCATGTTGAGCGTTTCCAGGAAGGTCTGCCCCGTAACCTCCTTAAAGCGGCGGCTCAAATAGCTGGCGGAAACGCCTATTTCCTCGGCCAGGCCTTCAATGCTCAGCCTTTGCTCGCTGGCGGTCGCAATGCGCTTGAGCGCAATGTCCACATAGGCGTCCTGCTCCTTTCTTTCCTCCAGCATCAGGGTTGCGGGTTTGCAGGCGCTGTTGAGCAAGGGCATCAGCCGCCGCATCTGCTCGGCAGTTTGCGCGTCATGGTGCATGCGGCGTATAATGGATTCCAGCTTGTCCTCGTCCAATGGCTTTAGCAAATAATCATATGCCCGCATGGCGACGGCCCTTCTCGCATAGTCAAAATCCGCGTAGCTGGTAAGCAGAATGATGCGAAAGTCATAGGTCTTTAGCGCCTCCTCCAGCATTTCCAGCCCATCCAGTTCCGGCATGCGTATATCGGTAATCACCACGTCAGGCCGCTTTTCCAGGATGCTTGCCAGGCCGTCCCGCCCATTGGAGGCGCTGCCTACGATAACGCAGTTCATAGCGCTCCAGTCGATGGTATGTACAAGCCCTTTGCGTATCATTTCTTCATCTTCAGCGATGAACACCCGCAGGATCACGTTTTTTCGCCTCCCCTATCGCCGTTGCGGGGAAAATGGAGCAGCACGGCGGTGCCCTCCCCAGCCTGGGTTTCAATGGAAATACCATACGCGTCCCCGTACATGAGGCGTATGCGGTCATGCACGTTCATAATGCCAAAATGCTCGCCGCGTTCCTCCGTATCGCCGGCCAGGCAGCCTTCCAGGCGTTTCAGCATATCCGGCTCAATCCCCTGCCCATTGTCCCGAACCCGCAGGATAACCTGCTCGCCTTCAAAATAGGCGCATAGCTCCACGCACAGCTCGCCGTCCCTGCGCATGCCGTATTTGGCGGCGTTTTCAATAATGGGCTGCATAATCAGCTTGGGCACAGGAAACGCTTCCAGCTTCTTAGGCACGTCCACACGGTAGCGCAGCCGCTCCCCAAAGCGCATCTCCAAAATTTCCATGTAGCTGCGCACATAGGCAAGGTCCTCATGCAGAGGGATGATCATGCCGCTGTTGTGGATGCTGTACCTAAGCAAGCTGGACAGGTTTACCAGCGCCCTATCCGCGCCCTTGGGATTCATGCGAATCATAAAGCGCACATTTTCCAGCGTGTTAAACAGGAAATGCGGGTTGAACTGGCTTTCCAGCTGCCTAACCTTGGATACCGCTGTTTCGTGGCCAAGCTCCACGCTGCGGCTGATCAGCTCGCGCATGCTGCACAGCATGCTGTTGTACGCCTGCGCGATGATCTGGAACTCGTCGTTGCTGCTGATGCTAAGCTCGGTATTCAAATCGCCCTGCTGCACCTGATGGCACGCGGAAGCAATTTCGTCAATGATACGGGTTTTCTGATCCGCCACGCGTTCGGTGCTTGCCAAAATAATCAGCGCAAACGCCCCAAACAAAATCAGCACCAGCACGGCCAGCAGCAGCAGCGTGCTGAGGATGCTTCCGCATTCCGACATGGCGTAAATCTGCAACAGCCCGCTTTGCGCGGTTTCGCAGCGGATATAGAACAGCCCTTCGCGCAGCGCCTTAAACCCGTTCGCGCCGCACAAATCGCCGCGCAGCTTGCCAAACTCGCCTATAAAGGCGCTGTCCATGCCCAGAAATACGGAATCAAACCGGTCGGTTACAATAAAGGACGAGGCGCATTGCTTCAGCAGGTTATGCATTTGGCTTTCTCCAAGCGCAAAGCAGGCATAGCCCGCGCTTTGGCCGTCTTCCTCAAACAGGCGACACCCGATAAGCATATAGGAAATCGTGGAAACGCCCACCTCGGCCCGCACAACGGCGGAGGCAACCTTCCCAGGCGCGGCCGGCAAATTGTTCACCAAACGCCAGTGAAGGCTATCCTGCACGCTTTCACGCACGCTTGGATTGCTCTGCGTTGAAAAGATGAGCTGTTCGTCCGCGTTCAGCAAAAAGAACTGCGGGCGCGCATCGTTGTTGTTGATGTACTGATAAATATCCTCCTTTACAGACGCCTGATACGCAATGCTCGAGCGGAACGTTGGAAGATCCAGCATGCGCTGAATGGTCAACAGCTCCTCCTCCATGCTTTGCCACTGCTGCGCAAACACTCCCCCCGCCAGGCGCAAATCGTCCGTCGTGCCATGCACCACATTTTTGAGCGGTATATAGCCCAAAATGCCAAACAATGCAATCACGGCGCCTAGCAGCGGTACCAACGCGTAAAGCAGCAGCAGCTTGCGTAAATCGTCACGGAAGCGGGTCTGTTGACCATTCATTGTCATGCAGGCTCCTCTTTTGCCACGCCGCGCAGGGCGGCGCATGCATAGGAACAAAGCGGTTTACATGGTAACGTCCTTGCTCCCGCTGATCTTGAAGAACAGCAGCAGCGAAATCACCGTGGTAAGCGTCAGGATCGTTGCCAGGGCGGCGGCCGTACCATAGCTGGCGCGAATTACCTCATTGTAAATCGCCACGGACATGGTGCGCGTATTGGCCGTGTACAGCATAACGGAGGAACTCAACTCGTTAATCAGCGTAATCCAGCTAAGAATGGCGCCGGAGATAACGCCCGGCAGCATCAGCTTGGCCGTCACCTTCAGGAACGCCTTGAGCGGCGAATCGCCAAGCGAAATGGCCGCTTCCTCCACGCTGGGGCTGATCTGGTACAGAATGGCCGAGCTCGACCTCAGCGTGTACGCCAAACGCCGTATCACCAGCGAGATGATCATAATCGTGGCCGTACCGGAAAGCACCAGCGGGTCTCCCTTGCCGTTGAATGCAAGCAGCAGCGTAATACCAAGCACGGAACCCGGAATGATGTAGGGGAACATGGCAATGGTATCGATCGCGCTTGTCAGCAGGCTCTTTTTGCGCACGGACAGATAGGCGATGAGCATGCCCAGCAGTATAATTATAGCTAAGGCAATGATACAATACAAGTAGGTGTTTTGAATGGATGAAAACGCCGTGCCGAAAATTTTGGTGTAGCTTTCGGTTGAATAGCCGTCAACAAAATACTGCACCTCCGTTTTGCGGAAGGACGTCCAAACAATTACCAGATGCGGCACCACCGACAGGATCACGAGCAGGTAGGTGAAAATATGCATCAGCGCGCTCTTAAGCCCCTTGGGCTTGCTGGGCTGAATGGGCCGCATGGCGCTCATGGTAAAGCTCTTTTTGTTCACATACCATTTCTGCAAAAGGAACAGCACCGCCGTGATAACAACCATCAGCGAAGCCATGGCCGAGGCAAAATATGCCGAGCCGCCGGACTCGCCCACAAATTCAATGTAAATCTTGGTGGGCAGCACGTCGTAACCTTCGCCAATCAGGGCGGGGGTGCCAAAGTCCGCCATGCAGTTCATAAACACCAATAGCGCGGAGGCGATGGCGGTGGGCGTCACCAGCGGCATAACCACGGTAAACACCTTGCGCAGCGCGCTGCAGCCCAGGCTTTCAGCCGCCTCGCAGATGGCAACGTCCACCTTCTTCAGCGCGCCGCTCACATACATGTAGATGAACGGATACAGCTTGAGCGTAAATACCAGCAGCATGCCTCCAAACCCATAGATGGACGGCATTTTAATGCCAAATGTGTTGGAGAGGAACGTTGTTACAACGCCGCTGCGGCCAAGCAGCAAAATCCACGAATACGCGCCGATGAAGTTGGGGCTCATCATGGAAATGATAATCAGGATTTCCACAACATTTTTGCCCTTGATTTTGAAAAAGGACATAATGTAGGCCAAAGGCACGCCAATCAGCAGCGAGCAGATGGTCACGCACACCGTCAGCTTCAGGGAGTTCAGCAGGGAGCGGTAATAGAACTTTTTCCCAAAGAACTTGGTAAAGTTCGCCAGGGTAAATTCACCCGTGCCCTCTTTCAGGAAGCCGTCTACAAACAGCGAGATCAACGGATAAATCAAAAACAGGGCGAACACGGCCAGGATGCCGATGGTCACAATGGTCCAAAAGTCAAATTGCGGCTTACGCTTGCTCATAGCGAATCACATCCTTGAGTAGACTGTTTTCCATATCCGCCGTAAACACATTGATCTTGTCCGGGTTGGGGCGCAGGGTCAGGCTGTCGCCCGTGTCATACAGCTTTTGCGTATGTCCCAAATCCTGGGAGAATTCAATGCTGGGCTGGTTGGGCACGCAGGCGCCTTCCTCAAACTCCAGGAAATAATTGCTGTAACGGCCCAGGAAGGTACGGCTGAGCACCTTGCAGGTAAGCCCTTGCTCCGATACGGAAAATTCCTCCGGGCGCACGCCCACCACAACCTCCTGGCCGTCGGCGCAGCTATCGGCCAAGTTGTTCATGGCCAGGCGGAAGCCGTTGCGGAAGCACAGCCCGGTCGCGCCGTTTTCCTTGCGGATGGTGGCATAAAACAGGTTGGAATGGCCGATGAACGTGGCTACAAACACATTGGCCGGGCGGCTGTAAATATGCTGCGGCGTGCCGATCTGCTGGATAACGCCCTTGTTCATAACCGCGATACGGTCGGAAATCGCCAGGGCCTCTTCCTGGTCGTGCGTCACGTAAACGGTGGTGATGCCCACCTGGCGCTGAATATCCCGAATGACGCTGCGCATTTCAATACGCAGCTTCGCGTCCAGGTTGGAAAGCGGCTCGTCCATCAAAAGCACCTGGGGATGAATCACGATGGCGCGGGCCAGGGCCACGCGCTGCTGCTGCCCGCCGGACAGCCTTTCAGGCAGGCGGTCCTGGTACTCGTCGATATGCACCAAGCGGAGCATCTCATCCGTGCGCTGCTTCATTTCATCCTTGGGAATGTTGCGAAGGCGCAGGCCGTATTCAACGTTCTTGCGCACCGTCAGGTGCGGAAAAATCGCGTAGCTTTGGAATACCATGCCAATGTTGCGTTTGTAGGCAGGCACATCATTGATAACCTGCTCGCCAAAGGCTATGGTGCCCGCCTCGATGGAGTTAAACCCCGCGATCATGCGCAGCAGGGTGGTTTTGCCGCAGCCGGAGGGGCCCAGCAGGGTAAAGAGCTCGCCGTTTTGGATATCCGCGCTCAGGTCGGGAATGATGGTGTTTTCCCCAAATTTTTTGCATACATGGTCAATGGCAATGGAAACGCTCATCGTTTTTCACACCTCATTTTTGATAATGAAAGAAGCTGTTGTGGAGCGGGAGCGGCAGGATGTTTCGCCTGCCGCTCCCACATTGTTTTCCACAGCAGCTTACAGAATGTCGAATTATTCGGCGGCGTCCACCAAAGCCTCCTGGAACTGCTCAATCCAGGCAGCCTTGTTCTGGGAAGCGATGGTTTCGTCATCCTTAATCACATTGATGGTGGACATGCTCTGCATCGCCTCGGTTTCGGGCACGTCGGTGCGGATGGTGCGGCGGAACTGGGTTTCGTTCATGTAGGTTTGCGCGTCATAGCCGGTGAGCCAGTCCAGGAACTTGCGGGCGCTTACCACGTTGGGGCAGTCCTTTACAATGTACACGCCGTCGCCGCGGATAATAACGCCTTCCTCCATGTAAACAACCTTGATATTGCCCTGGGAAACATAGGTAGCGGCGCCCTGCTCAAAGGTAAGGCCTACGGCGTACTCACCGTCCGCAACTCCCTTGTACACGGCGGAGGAGCTGTTCACACAGCCGTTGGGCAGCTGCTTGCAGAAGTTCTGCACATATTCCCAGCCGTTGGGCTCGCCATCGGTGCCCATGGCGTAGAGCATGTTGACCAGGTGCTCAAAGGAGGAGGAGGAGGCCTGCGGGTCCGCAAAAACGATCTTGCCTTTCAGCTCGGGGTTGAGCAGGTCGGCATAGCCGTTGATCTGGATATCGCCAATCAGGTCGGTATTGACCATAATCACGGAAGGTACGCAGTCAAAACGGGTGAGGTTGCCTTCCACATTCCTGTACTCCTCATAGAAAGCGTCCTCGTTGATGCAGGTGTAATCCTGGAAGTACTGGCTGCTGTTCTTTACCGTGCCAATGGTGCCGGACCAGAGGATGTCGCACTGCGGGTTCTCGCTCTCGGCGGCGATGCGCTTGAGGGCGTCGCCCGTGCCCATGGCGAGGCACTCGGTCTTAATGCCGGTATCCGCCTCAAACATGGCCAGCATGTTCTCGATCATGGAGGTGGTCAGCGGGCTGTACAGCACCAGCTTGCCGGTTTCTTCGGGAGCGGTTTCAGCCGTGGCGCAAGCCAGGCTCAGCGCCATAACGGCGCACAGGATAACAGCAAGAATCTTTTTCATCGTTGAATCTCCTCTCTGCATTTTACGGGCTGTCGCTGCGAACAGCTGTTTTTGATACTTGCATGTTACCGATATTTCGGACGGAATTCAACCGAATTTTCTATTTTTATGTCGGAAAAACTGAACTTAAGAAAGCCTGTAATCGCAACAAAGGCACAGCCGGCTTCCAGCTGTGCCTTTGTTTTCCTTTCAAAAGGTCCCTATGCCTCCGCCGCGTCCACCTCCGCAGCCAGGGGGATGGAATCCGCCGCCCCCATGCGCCCCACCGCGATGGAGGAAGCCCGCGCCGCGCGGCGCATCAGCTTATCCAGCGGCGTTCCTGCCGCCAGCCCGGAAACAAAATACCCGGTAAACGTGTCGCCCGCCGCGGTCGTATCCACGGCCTTCACCACAAAGGCGGGCTGGAAAATCGTTTGCCCGCCATGGCGGCAATAGGCGCCCTTCTCGCCCAGGGTAAGCACCACGGACGCGTTGGGATATTGGGCCGCCAGGCCGTCCAGGATGCGCTCTGGCTCTCTTTGGCCCGTTAGCGCCTCCCCCTCAATTTCGTTAAGCAAAAACCAGTTCACGCTTTCAAGCGGATACTCCGAAAGCTCCGCGTTTACCGGCGAAGGGTTGAATATAACGCATAGCCCCTTGTCCGCCGCCTTCTTCATCATCAGTGGCGAATGGTACAACTCGTTTTGCATAATCACCGCGTCGCCCGGGCCAAAGCCCTCCAGGATGTGGTCGATATCCGCCTCCGTCGGGCGCATGCTTTCGCCCCCGAATACAATAATGCTGTTCTGCCCGTTTTTATCCACCTGGATAACCGTGTGCGAACTGGGGCCTTCCGCACGGCGGATATAGCTGGTATCCACGCCGTTTTGAACAAGCGCGTCCAGCAGCATGCCGCCGTCCTCGCCCAAGATGCCTGCGTGATAAACCTGCCCGCCCGCTTTGGCAATGGCAATGGACTGGTTCAGCCCCTTTCCGCCGCAAAAAACGCTGCGTTTTGTAGCCAGCAGCGTTTCGCCGGGCCGGGCCATGTGATCCACCGCATACACGTTATCAATGTTCATGGAACCATAGTTGACAATTTTCATCGCCGTATCCGCTCCTGTCTTTTAAGCCGCCTCGCGCCCTGCCTGTAATGGATGTTTTGGTTGCGTTCATCATATCATGTTTGCAGGTTCGGTGTCAATCAATCCCAGGATGCAGTTTATTAGTTTAACTATTGACAGCCGTCCTTCCACCTGTTACAATAAGCGCATAGAAACGGAATCGCAGTATCCCAGATGGACGGAATGGAAATTGAGGTGCTTTTATGCGCACATGTATTTGTTCTCCCTGCGGCATTTTAGGCTACGGCTTCCCCAAGGATTCCTTTGCGCGGGCCATGGCGGAAAAGCCTGACGCCATTGTGGTGGACGCCGGCTCCACCGACGCGGGCCCTCACAAGCTGGGCGCGGGCGTAGCCATCGTAAGCCGCATGGCCGCCAAAAAGGATTTGGCGCTGCTAATGCAGGGCGCGCGGGATTTGAATATCCCTCTGATCATCGGCTCCGCAGGGGGCTCCGGCGCGCGCGTGCATACGGAGTGGACGCTTTCCATCATCCGTGAGCTTTGCGCGGAAATGGATTGGCATCCCCGCACTGCGGTTATCTGGGCGGACATCCCAAACCAAACCGTTCTGCGGGGGATGGAAGAAGGCCGCCTGGAAAAGATGAGCGAAAACGTGCCCGATCTCACGCCCGAAACGCTTTCCCAAACCAACGGCGTTGTGGCGCAAATGGGCATGGAGCCCATTTTGGACGCGCTGGATCGGGCTCAGGTCATCGTTTGCGGCCGCGCTTACGACCCCGCCCCCTTCGCCGCCGTGGGCGTGAAACGCGGGCACGATGCGGGGCTTAGCTTCCACCTTGGCAAAATTTTGGAATGCGGCGCGCTGTGCTGCGAGCCTGGCACCACCAAGGATTGCATGCTTGGCGTTTTGGAGGAGGATTCCTTCACGGTATACCCCTCCTCGCCTGAGCGCAAATGCACCAGTGTAAGCGTTGCGGCGCATACCTTTTATGAAAAGGATCATCCCTATCTGCTCCATGGGCCGGGCATGCTGCTGGATTTGAGCCAGTGCCGCTTTGAGGAGCTTGGGGGCGGCCGCGTGCGCGTGACCGGCAGCCGCTTTTGCCCCGAGCCTTATACCGTTAAGCTGGAGGGCGCGCGCGCGGTGGCTTACCGCACCTTCGTGCTGGCAGGCATCCGCGACCCCATGCTCATCTCCCGCCTGGACGAGGTGGAAAGGCAGGTTGTGCAAGGCGTTCACGCCTATTACAGCGACGTGCCTGCCGATAGCTATCAAATTCATTTCTACCATTACGGCATCGACGCGGTCATGGGCGCATGCGAGCCATGCCGCGGCGACCTGCCGCACGAGGTGGGCCTGATGTTCGAGGTCATCGCCCCTACGCAGGCCATGGCCGATGCAATTTGCGCCACGGTGCGTTCCTCCTACCTGCATTTTGGCTACACGGGCCGCAAATCCACGGCGGGCAATTTGGCCTTCCCCTTTGCGCCCAGCGATGTTTCCTTCGGCCCGGTATATGCCTTCTCGGTGTATCATCTGCTCAAGGTTGCGGATGGGCGCAGCCTGTTCCCCATCGAAATCGTGGAGGTGTGAGCCATGCGGCTGTACGAGCTTGCCAAGGTGCTGCGCAGCAAAAACAGCGGCCCCTTCGAGGTAACGCTGGATATTCTCTTTGACGACCCAGCCGTTTACCGCCGCGTGCTGGAAAGCGGCAAAATCACCCGTGAAAGCGTAGCCGCCCTTTACCATATTCCCGTTGAAAAAATTTTGGAATTTGTGCGCTACGACGCGGCCTTGGGTATCAAAATCACCTACCTGCGCGACGTGGCCTCCGGCACCGTGGGCGACCGCGACGTATACGGCGCGCAGCAGCAAGCGCCGCTGATGGATATAGAGATACCCTGATTGGGATAAAGGAGGGAACGGGATGCAAACCACCAAGCCTTCCCGGTTGCGCATGGGCCTGAAGCGGCTTAGGCTGGACTGGGTGCTGTACGCCATGCTTGTGCCTACGCTTTTGTACTTCATCATCTTTCGCGTCATTCCCATTTGGAACATGCGTCTGGCCTTTTATAACTTCAGCGGCCGCAGCGCCTGGACCTGGGCTGGCTTCAAGTATTTCAAAATGATGTTTTCCTCCCCCTTGATGAAGGATATTCTGATGAATACCCTCATCATCAGCCTGATGAAATACGTGCTGCTGTTCCCCTTCTTCGCGCTGTTTGCGGTATTGCTTAGCGAAATGCGCTCCGGGCCCTTGCGCAAGTTCACCCAGGTGGTCAGCTATCTGCCGCACTTCCTGTCCTGGGTTGTAATCGCTGGTATCTGGATCAGCTTTCTATCCAAAACAGGCGCGGTGAATCAAATCCGCGGGCTGTTTGGCCTAACGCCCATCGATTATATGACGGATAAGGGCTCCATCCGTTGGGTTCTGTTCTTCTCTGAGGGCTGGCGCTCCCTGGGATGGGATTCCATCATCTACTTCACCACCATCATCAGCATCAGCCCGTCCCTGTATGAGGCGGCGGATATCGACGGCGCAAACCGTTTCCAAATCATCCGCTATGTGGTTCTACCAGCGCTGGTCACGCCCATGGTAACCATGTTCATCCTCAACCTGGGCTTCTTCCTCAACGCGGGCTTTGACCAGGTGCTCAACTTCACAAACGCCGCCGTAAACAGCACCATTGAAATTTTGGATACTTACATTTACAGCATTGGCATCGGCCAGGGCCAGTACTCGCTGGCCACGGCGGTGGGCCTGGTCAAGGGCGTGCTAGGCGTTATCCTGGTGCTGTTAACGCATGTAACCAGCAAACGCCTAACCGGCACCGGCGTTTGGTAAGGAGGGGTAGCCATGAGTCGTAAATGGAAAAAGCTCTTAAGCCCCGGGCAGCTCCTTTTGGATTTGATTATGCTCCTTTTGGCGCTAACCATGGTTATCCCGCTGCTCAACATCCTGGCCAAGTCCTTCTCCGACCCCGCCCTTTCGCCTTCCATGAGCGGCCTGCGCGTGATTCCCGCCGGTTTCAGCACCGTCAATTATGAAATTGTGTTTTCCAACAAGGTCATCCTGCCCTCGCTTTGGAACTCGGTGTTCATCACGCTGGTGGGCACGCTAATAAACATCCTGCTCACCACCAGCGCGGCCTATGTGCTCATCCAGCCCAAGCTGATGTTCAAAAAAACCATTATGACCTTTTTGATCATCATGATGCTGTTTGACCCCGGGATGGTGCCGGAATACCTGCTGGTAAAGCAGCTGGGCCTCATTGGCAGCCAATGGTCGGTTATCCTGGTCACGGCGGTCAACGTGTATTACCTCATCATCATGATGCGCTACTTCCAGGCCATTCCCATGGATATCTATGAGGCGGCCCGCATCGACGGCGCGGGGCACATACGCATGCTTGGCTCCATGGTATTCCCTCTGGCGAAAAGCGGCATCGCCACCATTACCATGTTCTACGCCGTTGTTCGCTGGAACGAATACTTCAAGGCCAGCATTTACCTTACAGAAAAAGCCAAAACCACCTTGCAGGTCATTCTGCGCCAGTTCGTTGTATTGGGGGACACCGTTTCCCTCATCGGCGCGCAAAACGTAATGGATTATAACGAGCTGGCCCGCATCGACTACGGCGCGCTCAAGGCCGCCACCATCGTCATCGCCATCGTGCCCATCCTGCTGCTCTACCCCGTCGTGCTCAAGTTCTACACCAAGGATGTTATGGCAGGCAGCGTGAAGGAGTAACGGCGCGCCCCATCCACCGCACCCCAACGGCTGCGGATACAGCCGGAAATATATTCAAGGAGGAAACCCTGATGAAAAAATGGCTCGCTCTCCTCTTGGCCGCTATGATGCTGCTGGGCAGCACCGCCGCCGTTGCCGAAATCGGCACAGCGGAAGCGCCGGTTCCCGTTTCCATCCTCATCAAGGACGTTGCCCCCGACGACGCCGATACCATCGCAGTGGTGGAAGCCATCGAAAAGGGCATGGCCGCCCAGGGCAACTACGTGGATATCACCATTTTGGAAGCCCCCGCGGGCAAGTACATTGAAGTGGTTCCGCTGGCTTTCCGCACCGGCGAAATCAACCCCGATCTGATCTTCTTCCAGGGCAATACCGATACCCCCGTGATCGCCGAGGGCCTCCTGGAGGATCTAACCCCCTATGTAGAGGCCTCCACCAACGTAAAGGCCGTGCTGGGCGAGCATTCCAAGGCCCGTCTGGCCAGCTCGCCCTACCTGCTGTGGCTGGCCCCCGCCAAGTTCTCCGCGCCCGTGATGCGCGCTGATTTCCTTGACAAAGCCGCCTCTAAGGACGCCTTCCTGGCTGATCCCACCCCCGAGGCCTATGCCCAGCTGCTCAAGGACCTGATGGACGCAGGCGTAGTGAAGTACGGCACCACGGTGGATGGCGGCCTGGCCCGTCTGGACAGCATCTTCAACCATGCCTTCGGCGTTACCGGCACCCTCATGCAGCAGGAGGACGGCAGCTACGTCTACTCCATGGTTACCGAGCAGGAAAAGAACAAGCTGGCCTTCTATGCGCAGCTGTACAAGGACGGCATTCTGGACGCCGATTACATCACCAAGGCGTGGGATACCATGGAGCAGGCCTTCTATGAGGGCGTTTGCGCGCTGATCGCGGGCACCGCGGGCGACGTTATCCAGGTATACAACACCAAGATGGTGCAAACCATGGGCGAAGCGGCCGAGCTGGTTGCCCTGCCGCCCGCCAAGGGCGTCGGCCAGGCCTATGCCTCCATCGACGTTACCAAGGAGGAGCGCGGCTTCGCCATCAACGCCACCATTGAGCAAAACGTGAAGGACGCCGCCTTCGCCATCCTGGAGTACATGGCCAGCCCCGAAGGCCGTATGATTGATAAGCTGGGCGTGGAAGGCAAGCACTACACAATCAGCGACGGCGTCGTTACCTTCACCGAGGATTGGGGCAGCTATTGGGCCCGCTTCTTCCCCACCGTGGACGGCCTGCCCGCCGATCTCAAGCTGGCCACTCCCGTGCTTAGCACGCCCGCGCAGGACAGCCTTACCTTGGGCGCGCAGTTCTACGCCAACGACGTTAACGTCATCATCCCCGAGGACCTCCAGCCCCAGCTGGCGGCCGTAAAGTCCATCTACACCGAGTACGCCAACGAGATTGTTCGCGGCGTGCGCCCCGTGGAGGATTTTGCCGAGATGGTGGAGAAGTTCAACGCCGCCGGCGGCGATCAGCTTAACGAGTACATCAACTCCGTGCTGAAGTAATCATCATACCGGGGAACGGAGCCCTTCTCCGTTCCCCCCAGCCTGTCGATAAACCCCATGGGAGGCTTGGAGGGCCGCAGCCCTCCAAGTGTAATCCGGCCCCAGCGACATGCGCGGTGGGGCCGGAAGCCTTGCGTAGCAAGGTTTCCTTACGCCGTTCGCCGCCCGGCGAGCGAAGCGAGTAGGCGAACGGCGCATCTCTCGGCGGAAAAGATCGCCGCAGGCGAGCTTTTTCGACGGTCTGCGGGGAACGGAGCCCTTCTCCGTTCCCCCCTTTTCGGCCAGGTTCCCGCCAAAAGCCGGGGGCCTGGCCGAGAAGGGGCCTCGCCCCTTCCAAAATACATGCTGGGAGCGTGTTTTTATTTGCAACCAAGGGAATGTGTGGAAAGAATCTACGCCGGTTTCCTGGGTATGAACATCGGTATCCGCCTAGGCGCGCCTGTGGAGCCCGCCATTTGGAGCTATGAACGCATCCGCGATACCTACGGGGACATCCGCGGCTATGTGAAGGACTACAAGCACTTTGCAGCCGATGACGACGCAAACGGCCCGGTTTTTTTCCTGCGCGCGCTCAACGATAACGCCGGGCAGGTAACCCCGCAGGCGGTAGCCGAGGCCTGGCTCAACTACGCGCGCGAGGGGGTGGGCCTGTACTGGTGGGGCGGCTATGGCGTAAGCACGGAGCATACCGCCTATCTCAACCTCAAAAACGGCGTTCCCGCACCGCAGTCCGGCTCCATCCACCAAAACGGCCAAACGCTGGCCGAGCAGATTGGCGGGCAGATTTTTATTGACACCTGGGGGCTTGTCGCCCCGGGCGACCCCGGCCGCGCCGCGCGCTATGCCGCGGCGGCAGCCTCCGTCAGCCACGATGGCGAGGGGCTCAATGGCGCGGCTTTTATCGCCGCCTGTATCTCCCAGGCCTTTTTGACCTCTGACATCAACGAAATCATGGACGCGGGCCTTCGCCAAATTCCCGGGAACAGCGTATACGCCGAGGTGGTTGGCGCCGTGCGCGCCTTTCACCGCTCGCATCCGCAGGACTGGCGCGCCTGCCGCGCCATGCTGGAAGCGCAATGGGGCTACGACCGCTATGGCGGGGTATGCCACATCATCCCCAACGCGGGCGTATGCGCGCTGGCGCTTTGCTATGGCACGGGCGATTTTGCCCGTACCGTTGAAATCGCTACCATGTGCTCCTGGGATACGGATTGCAACGCGGGCAGCGTAGGCTCCATTTTGGGCGTGGCCTGCGGGCTTAACGGCCTGCCCGCGCATTACCGCGCCCCCATTAACGACGAAATCGTGCTCTCCGGCATTTCCGGCTACCTGAACATTTTGGATATTCCAAGCTATGCCTACGAGCTAGCCGCCTGGAGCTATCGCCTGCGTGGCGAAAGCGTGCCCGGGGATATCTCCAGCCGCGTGCGCGAGGGCGAAACCTACTTTGATTTTTCACTTCCCGGCAGCACGCACGGCTTGCGCTTCACCTGCGCCGCGCCTGCCTGCGCGCGGCTCCCAAACGGCGCCGTGCTGCTGGACCGCATGACGCGCGGTCAAAAGGCCCGCTGGTTCTATAAGCCCTTCTGGCGCCGGGCGGACTTCAGCGACGAGCGGTACATGCCCGTGTTCTCGCCCCGCGCCTATCCCGGCCAAACCGTTGAAATAGCGCTGGATTACGATAAACTGGCGGGAGAGCTTCTCATTCTAACGCCCTATGTGCGCGACTCGCTTACTGAAAGGGATATCTGCCTCTCCCCCACGCTGCTTACCGAGGGCGCAAAGGAAGTAACCCTACGCTTCACCCTTCCCCAGGTGGAGGGCGGCCTGATTGACGAAATCGGCCTGCTGATCGAATCCGCCGCGCCGGGCAAGTTTGCGCTTTCCGGCACGCTCGTGCCCAAGCGCTTCCACATTTTTGGCAAAGGAAGCTATACCCTGCGCACTGCGATGCTGCGCACGGAGTTTGGCAGCGTAATCCCCTTCTCGCACAACCACGGCGCATGGTCGCTGGAAAACGGGCTGATGCAGCTGTTGTGCGAAAGCCAGGCGCAGGCCTTCACCGGCAGCTATTTCATGCGGGACGCATGCGTTACGGGCCGCGTCGCGCTGGAAAACGGCACGCAGGCGCTGCTTGCGCTGCGGGCGCAGGGCGCGCGGCGCGGCTACTATGCCGGGCTCTACGGCGCAAACCAAATCGCCATTCTTAAAATGGAGCGGGGCGTTTTAACGCCCCTTGCCGCGCAGGCCTTTCCCTGGCGGCTTGGCGAAACGTACGCCCTTGGCTTCCAGGCCCAGGGCGACCGGCTTACCCTCACCGTAGGCGATATCGCGCTCACCGCGCGCGACGGCGGCTTCGCCTACGGCATGACCGGCTACGCCATGTTCTCCATGGGGCGCGCCGGCTTTGGCGATCTTACCGTTGCAGAAATCTAAAGGAGGGTTTTTTCGAATGCTTACCAGACAACAGCTTCTCCAAAATCCCGATGTATACCGCAACAAGGCGCGCGGCGCGCTGATTGGCCTGGCCATTGGCGACAGCTTTGGCGACGCTTCCCGCAAGCCGGACAATCAAATGGCCTATGGCTTTACCACAGATTTTAACAAGGGCGCAAGCTGGTCTACCGACGATACGGAATTTGCCATGCTTACCGCGCAAACGCTGATTGAATGCGGCGGAAAGCTCACCAGCCGGCATGTGGTGGATGCGTGGCTTACCCACGTTGCCACGCAGGATGAATTCAAGCGCGGCGGCGCCAGCGAATTTGAAGCCTCCCGAAATCTCAGAAGGGGCTTGCGCCCACCGCTTTCGGGCAGGTATAATGCTTATTGCCACTCCGATGGCGCGGCCATGCGCATCAGCCCCATCGGCGTGCTGTGCGCGGGCGACGTTGACCGCGCCATCGCCATGGCGGAGATCGACGCCTCCATCAGCCATGACCGCGAAGGCGTATGGGGCGCGCAGTCGGTAGCGGCCGCCGTGGCCGCGGCCATGGCAGACGGCAGCATTGAGGAAATTCTGGAGGCCGCCATGCGCCCCGTGCCCAAGGACACCTGGTACGCGTATGCCATGCAGCGCGCCATGGACATTGTGGACGAGGCGGGCGGCAACCTGCTGCTGGCCTGGATGCCCCTGCATGACGAGCTGTGGACCAGCTACAAGGCCTCCGTATGCGAGGCGGTGGCCGAGGCCTTTGGCGTGCTCAAGCTGGTCAACGGCGATTTCCGCACAGGCGTTACCTGCGCGGGCAACTTTGGCCGCGACGCCGATACCATCGGCGCTATTTGCGGCGCGATTTTGGGGGCCAAGTATGGCCACGCGGCCATCCCGCCCATTTGGGCAGAAAAGCCCCGTTATCCCACCGGCACCTGTTTGTTGTTTACCAAGGGGATGGATATTTGCGCCGTTGCCGACAAGCTGACGGACGTCGCGCTTGCGGAGGCCTAAACGTTTTTCCCCGCCCCATGAAGGAGGAACCTATGCCAGCCTTCCGTCCCATCCAGGATCAGCGTTTATCCGACCGCATTGCGGAGCAGTTCACCCATTCCATGCGCAGCGGCGAGCTCACCGTTGGCACGCGCCTGCCGCCCGAAAGCCAGTTGGCCGATCAGCTGGGCGTTAGCCGGGGCATCCTGCGCGAGGCGCTCACCATTTTGGAGGCGCGCGGCTATATCAGCCGCTCTCCCAAGGGCGGCACATACATCAAGTCCGTCGTTGGGGATGATTTTGCGCGTGCCCTGTCCGAGCAGCTGCGCCAGGCCACCTATCGCGATTTGCTGGAATTCCGGGAGGTAATGGAGTGCCGGGCCGTGCAAAACATCATTGGCTCCGCCACGGATGCGCAGCTCAGCGAGCTTTCCGCCCTGCTTGGCAGCATACCCGAGGAGGACGAGGCCGCCGTTCAGCTGGACCATTATTTTCATTATCACATCGCCGAGCTTTCGGGCAATCGCCTGTTCAGCTCCTTCATTGATACGTATTACGAGCTGATCCGTGAAATCAAGGCGCGCACCCTGCGCACCGGCCAGCGCCGCGACGCGGTGCTGCGCGAGCACCGCGCCATTGTGGACGCGCTTGTAAGCCGCGATGTCGAGGCTGCCCAAAACGCTGTACGCGCCCATTTGAACGCGGTGCGCGCCTCCCTGGAAAGGGATGGCAAGGAATAAAGCCCTGACTGCCAACAAAAAACGCCCGGGTCATGCGCGACCGGGGCGTTCTTTGTTGGAGGAGGTGAGAAAGCTCTCACCCAATGGTCTTGCTGTAAGGAGCGGCTACTTCCTGACAGTTGGTTAGCTTTATCTAACCGTGTTTTATTATAACTATCCTTGCATCGCTTGTCAAGCTTTTTTTCTCACGTTTTTGAAAACGATATGAGCAAAATCAAAATTCTAATTTTTAATTCTATATTCATCAAAATAATATTGACAATTCTATTTTGATAGATATACTTAAATGGTCAAAACACTCTTAAGCCATTTCAGGAGGAATCATTATGGAAGCTTTGGCTACGGCGCTTGCCGCCTACCGCGCTTTTCTAAAACAGGAGGGCGATGCTTGCAGCGCGCGCGTTGCGCAGCTGGAAGCCGCCCAGCGCTGGGACGAAGCCAACCTGGAAAAGGTGCGGCGCAACATTACCGGCGTTTTTAGCGCCCTTCTTACCGCCGACGAGGCTTACCTGCAAAAGGCGGGCCAACCCACCCTGGACGCTTTCTGCGAGCGGTTCTGCCCGCGCTTTGAAAGCCTGTCCGCCGCCTGGCGCGCGCACCTATCGGCAGCCAGCGCCCATGGCGACCTGCAAACCCAGCTGGTGGAGGAAACCAAGCTTGTTACGGCAAACCGCCTTTGGGAGGCGTTTCAAAAAGCAAAGGAGGCCGCGCAATGACGCAGACAGAAGCCGTTTCCCTGTTTAAATGTCTGGCGGACGCCTCCCGGCTGGAGCTGATCCGCGCCCTGAACGACGGTTCCAAATATGTTGAGCTGCTGTCCGAGCTGCTTGGGCGCAGCCCCTCCACCATCTCCTTTCATCTGAAAAAGCTGGAGGAAGCCGGCCTTGTGGAGGCGGTCAAAGAGCAGTACTATACCGTGTACTCGCTCAAGCCGCAGGCCCTTGAGGCCCGATTGATGGACGTGATCTGCCCGCCGGGCGCGCCCATGGATGCGCAGGCCCAGCGCGAGCAGCTTTATCGGGAAAAGGTATTGGAAAACCTGTTTGAGTATGGAAAGCTCAAGGTAATCCCCGTGCAGCGCAAAAAACGCCGCATCGTGCTGGAAAAGCTGGCGGAAAGCTTTGAAAAAGGCCGCGTCTATTCCGAGAGGGAGGTCAACCTCCTTCTGGCGCAATACCACGACGATTTTTGCACCCTGCGCCGCGAAATGGTTGCCGAGCGCATCATGAACCGCAATAAGGAAGGGTATTGGCTATTATAGAGCCGCTAATGCTCGTATACGCTTCCCCTCCAAAAACAAAGGAAAAACATTCTCTGCAAAAGCCTTCAAATTCCTTATACCGCAAGCCTTCCAGCCATTTTTCCAGCCCGTCAAAGCCTTGTTTTACCGCTTGACTTGTCCCACCCGCTGTTATACAATACCACCCATAAACGACGCTGATGGAGCAACGTGGCCGCACATCCCCTTCTCAAGAGAGCTTCCGGTTGGTGCAAGGAAGCGGAGGGACGCGGTGAATTCCGCTCCAGAGTCGCCTGGCTGAACCCCTTTGCAAGTAGGCTGGGCCGGATACGGGCCGTTATCCCCGGGAGCAATGTTGGTTGCTCGCAAGGCCAAGGCTTCTTGCTTTGGCAAAGCAGAGGTGGTACCGCGTATATACGCCCTCTTTCATTCGCGGAAGGCGAGTGAAAAAGGGCGTTTTGTTTTTCCATCGCTTCAACCGGGCGCCGCCCGTTTGAAAATACACCGCAACGATACTTGAGGAGGAAAAGCACATGAAAAAGTTTGTATCGATTCTCCTGGCTGCCCTGCTCGTTCTGGGCGCCGCCTCCGCTATGGCGGAAGGAAAGACCTACACCGTAGGCATTTGCCAGCTGGTAACGCATGACGCGCTGGACGCCGCCACGCAGGGCTTTATTGACGCGCTCACCGAGGAGCTGGGCGACGCCGTCACCTTTGATGTACAAAATGCCGCCGGCGATTCCAACACCTGCTCCACCATCGCCAATGCGTTTGTGTCCGATAAGGTAGACCTCATCCTGGCCAACGCCACTCCCGCGTTGCAGGCCGCTACCGCCGCCACCGCTGATATCCCGATCCTGGGCACCTCTGTTACCGAGTACGGCGTTGCGCTGGACATCGAAGGCTTTACCGGCGTTGTGGGCGGCAACGTGTCCGGCACGTCCGACCTTGCGCCGCTGGATCAGCAGGCTGCCATGATTCAGGAGTTGTTCCCCGAGGCCAAGAACGTGGGCTTGGTGTACTGCTCCGCCGAGGCCAACAGCCAATACCAGGTGGACACCGTAAAGGCCTGCCTGGAAACCCTCGGCTATAATTGCACCCTCTACCCCTTCGCCGATAGCAACGACGCCGCCGCCGTTGTTCAAACTGCCGCCGACGCCAGCGACGTGATCTATGTTCCCACCGACAACACCGTGGCCGCCAACACCGGTATTGTGGATAACATCTGCCAGCCCGCCGGCATCCCCGTCATCGCGGGTGAGGAAGGCATCGCCAAGGGCTGCGGCGTTGCCACCCTGTCCATCAGCTACTACGATCTGGGCGTAACCACCGGTAAGATGGCCGCCAAGATTTTGACCGGCGAGGCCGATATCTCCACCATGCCCGTGGCTTATGCCGAGAACTTCACCCCCAAGTACAACCCCGTCATCTGCGAGGCGCTTGGCCTTACCATGCCGGAAAACTATGTAGCGATTGATATGGAGTAACGCTTCTCCATAAAAGCCGCAAGTGGGAAAAGGATTTCCTTTTCCCACGTTTTTTACCGGGCAGGCATATGCAAATCGGGCGGCGCATTCGCGGCCCAAATAGTGAGGGTTACCAAATGATAAGCTTTCTTAACGCGCTGCCAGGCGCTGTTTCACAGGGCCTGGTATGGGGCATTATGTCCATTGGCGTCTACATCACCTACAAGCTGCTGGACATTGCGGATTTGACCGTGGACGGCTCCTTCTGTACAGGGGGCGCCGTGGGCGTGATGCTGATCGTGAACGGTTACAATATCTGGCTTTCGTTGCTGGCAGCCATCGCGGTTGGCATGCTGGCGGGCTTTGCAACCGGCCTTTTGCATACCGCCTGCGGCATACCCGCCATCCTGTCCGGCATTTTAACGCAGCTGGGCCTGTGGTCCGTCAACCTGGCCATCATGGGTATGAAGGCTAACCAGTCCCTAAATGTGAACAAATACAGCCTGCTGGTTTCGCTGCGCTACCTGCAGGACGTAACCAAGGGCACGCGCCCCTTCTGGCAGCACCCCATCTTTGTTGTGGGCGTGTTTACGCTGGTGATCGTCGCCATCCTTTACTGGTTCTTTGGCACGGAGCTTGGCTCCTCGCTGCGCGCCACGGGCTCCAATCCCAACATGGCGCGCGCCCAAGGCATCAACACCAATTATAACAAGGTGCTGGGCTTGATGCTTTCCAACGGCCTGGTGGCCCTGTCCGGCGCGCTGCTTGCGCAGTACCAAAGCTTTGCGGATATCAACATGGGCCGCGGGGCAATCGTCATCGGCCTGGCCGCCGTGATCATCGGCGAGGTCGTTTTCGGCAAGCTTTTCCGCAATTTCGGCTTGAAGCTGCTGGCCGTTTCGCTTGGCTCCATCATCTATTATGCGGTCATCCAGGCGGTGGTCAGCCTCAGCGGCATCAACTCCAACTACCTTAAGCTGCTGTCCGCCGTGATTGTGGCCCTTTTCCTGGCCGTGCCCTCTTGGAAAAGCCGCGTGTTCAGGCCCGCGAAGCAGGGAGGCGAAAAGGATGCTTGAAATCAAAAACATTCGCAAAACCTTCAACCCCGGCACCGTAAACCAGAAAACGGCGCTGGACGGCGTATCCCTCACGCTTAACGACGGCGATTTTGTAACCGTAATCGGCGGCAACGGCGCGGGCAAATCCACGCTGCTTAACGCCGTGTCGGGCGCTTGGTTTGTGGACGAGGGCAGCATCTTCATTGACGGCGTAAATGTAACCCGGCTGCCGGAGCACAAGCGCGCCAAATTCATTGGCCGCGTGTTCCAGGATCCCATGATGGGCACCGCCGCCACCATGCAGATTGAGGAAAACCTGGCCCTCGCCATGCGCCGCGGCAAGCGCCGCACGCTCAAAAGCGGCATCACCGCCTCCGAGCGCGAAAACTACCGCGAGCTGCTCAAAATACTGGATTTGGGGCTGGAGGACCGCCTGACGGTCAAGGTAGAGCTGCTTTCCGGCGGCCAGCGTCAGGCGCTTACCCTGCTTATGGCCACGCTGCAAAAGCCGCGCCTGCTGCTTTTGGACGAGCACACCGCCGCTCTGGACCCCAAAACCGCCGCAAAGGTGCTGGAAACCACCGAGCGCATCGTCACCCAGGATCATCTTACCACGCTCATGATCACCCACAACATGCGCGACGCCATCGCGCATGGCAACCGTCTGGTCATGATGTACGAGGGCCGTATCGCCATCGACGTTTCCGGAGAGGAAAAGAAACGCCTCACCGTGGAGGATCTGCTGCAAATGTTTGAAAAGGCCAGCGGCCAGGCGCTTTCCAGCGACCGCATGCTGCTGGGCTAACCCCCTCCTTTCATGTGCAAAACCCCGGCCTCCGCGCCATGCGGAAGCCGGGGTTTCCATATGTATGCTTACAGATAGTTCACCGCCAGAATCACCGCGCCCAAAATGACAAGAATAACGCCGGTGGCCCGGTTTAGCGTTTTGGGCGACGCTTTGTTTGCAAACCTTGCCGCAACGCGCGCCCACAACAGCGTAAACAGCACGCACAGAGCAAGCACCGTCCAGTCCGGCGCGCCATCCAGCGCAAAGTGGGACACAGCTCCCGTAAGCGCCGTAAACGTCATAATAAACACGCTGGTGCCCACTGCGGTTTTCAGCTCGTAGCCCAGCACGCTGGTCAAAATCAAAAGCATCATCATGCCGCCGCCCGCGCCCACAAAGCCGCAAATAAACCCAATGATCATCCCGCACACAACGGATTGCGCGGCGCGTTTCCCCGGCGAAATCGCCGCCATGGTTTCCTTCGTGGTCATTACAGGCTTCACAATGAATTTTACGCCCAGCAGCAGCGTCATAAACATGGAAAAACCGCCCATGGTGCTGTTGGGCACCAGGCTGGATACATAGCTGCCTACCATGGTAAAAGCCAGCACCGCCGCCATCATGATCAATCCGTTGCGGATATCCAGGTTTTTGTTTTTCCCATAGGTATAGGCTGAAACGGCGCTGGCCAGCACATCCGAGGCCAGCGCAATCCCTACCGCCGAATAGGCCGGCATCCCCAGGAAGGTTACCAGCATGGGCGTGATCACCGCGGCGGCGCTCATGCCCGCAAAGCCCGTGCCCAGCCCCGCGCCCATACCGGCGAAGAAGCATACGATCACCTGTGTTACCGTCATTTTCATTCCTCCTGTGCGTTGAGCAGAAGCGCCGCGCGGTCCATCAGCTTTTGTATCATGCTTTCCGCCAGCCGCCTTTCCTGCGGCGTAAGGCCCTCCCCCATCTGGGCGAACACCTGGCGCTGCACCTGCGCCGCCTTTGTAATAAAGGGCATGGCATCTTCCTTCAGGGTAAGATGCACCACGCGCCGGTTCTTCTCATCCCGCACGCGCGCGAGCCAGCCGCGCATGCACAGCTTTTCCACCGCGCACGATACGTTGGATTTGCGCAGCCCGCGCAGATCGCATATGCGCTGCGCCGTATCAAAATCGGGATTGTTATGCAAAAACAGCAGCACATCCGTTTCCAGCTGGTTCAGGCCATACTGCGCTATCAAAGGCTCAAATGCCCGGCGGTACAGTTGCTTTGCGCTGTGCATCAGCGTCAGCAGCCTTTCGGTTTCCGTCATGCGCTTCTCTCCTTTCAAATATATTCGTTATTCTAATAATAGTTCTATATATAACATATATCCTTTTTCATGTCAACAAAAAAATCCCGGGTTTTTGTCATTCCAAAAACCCGGGATCCTGGGATTACTCCGCGTCGCGGTGCTTGAGCGCCGCCCCCACAAACTCGCGGAACAGCGGATGCGGCCGGTTGGGCCGGCTTTTGAGCTCGGGATGGAATTGTACCGCCACAAAGAACGGGTGCGCGGGGATTTCCACAATCTCCACCAGGTTGCGATCCGGGTTGCGGCCCGCAACCACCATGCCGCCCGCCATAAAGCGCTCCAGGTAGGCGTTGTTGAACTCGTAACGGTGGCGGTGGCGCTCCCAAATTTCGCCCGTGGCATAGGCCTTTTCACTGATTGTGCCGGGTGTGAGCAGGCAGCGGTATTTGCCAAGGCGCATCGTTCCGCCAAGGTTTTCAAGGTCCTGATCCTTCATCAGGTCGATCACGGGATACGTGGTATGCGGGTCCACCTCGCTGGTATGCGCATCGCGCAGGTCCAGCACATGGCGGGCAAACTCCACAACCGCCATCTGCATACCCAGGCACAGGCCCAGGAAGGGAATGCCGTTTTCACGCGCATATTGAATGGCCGTAATCTTGCCCTCCAGCCCGCGCGCGCCAAAGCCGCCGGGTACAAGAATGCCATCTGCACCGGAAACCATCTCCCCCACGTTTTCCGGGGTGATATCCTGGGCGGGCACCCATTTGATATGCACCTTCACGCCATGGAAGATTCCGCCGTGGGTAAGCGCCTCCACCACGCTCAAATACGCGTCCGGCAGCTCCACATATTTGCCTACCAGCGCCACGGTCACGCTTTCGGTGCTGGCAAGCTGGCGCTCCACCATATTGCTCCACTCCGTAAGGTCGCAGGGGGCGGCGGGAATATCCAAAAGCTTCATTACCTGCTCGTCCAGCTTTTCGCGGTGCAGCAGCAGCGGCACCTCGTACAAGCTGCGCGCGTTCAGGTTCTGGAACACGCGCTCCACCGGCAGGTTGCAGAACATGCCAATCTTGGCCCGCACGTCATAAGGCAGCTCATGGTCGGCACGGCACACCAGAATATCCGGTGAAATGCCAATGCTGCATAGCTCGCGCACGCTATGCTGGGTAGGCTTGGTTTTCAGCTCGCCGGCGGCGTTCAGGTAGGGTACAAGCGTTACATGCAGGTACAGGCAATTTTCCCGGCCCACCTCCGCGCGCATCTGGCGCACGGCCTCCAAAAAGGGCAGGCTTTCGATATCGCCCACGGTACCGCCAATCTCGGTAATCACCACATCCGGCGGGTTTTCCGTGCGGGATACGGCCAGGATGTTCTTTTTGATCTCTCGCAAATAAGGTTTCATTCTTGTATTGATCTTTTACCTTGTGATAAGTATCCTTTGTAATCAACTTAATTTTTTCAGGATTTGAAAAATCAACCGAAACAATCTTAGGGGCTGTATTATCAATTTTTACAGGAATATAGGAAACCTGCCATGGGTAATCTTTAGTTAATCTATATTTAAATTTATAGAAATATTGACCTTCTGCAATCGGTTCAAATTGTCCTCTTATCTTAGTAGCAGGATCTTTGGTATCCTTGCTTTCTGGTGCATTTTCTTCTCTACCTCTAGGGTTATAGATGAGTCCATCCCATTTCAAGTCGCTCCAAACTTTTAGCTTAGAAGATTTGATTCCCTTTGCATCATTTCTCTTAGAGTTTAAAATTCCTCTAATAAAGTGTTCTCTCGAAATGACTTTTAAGTCTCTTTGATTTTCTCCCTCTTTATTTGTATTTACTATTGAAATCAATCCTTCTTCTGCACTTCTTAATACAAGTGGAGAAGGTGTTAATCCTCTCCCAAGTTGAGCATCTTGAGGATTTCCATTTGAATCTAAAGGATAAATTTTAGCAATATTAGAACCACTTGATGATGGTGCGTTGATCCCTTCGTTATTGAAAGCAAACAATTCTGGATTTTGATCTAGGGATGTTGTATTTTTATCTTTTCTATTTTGTATAACTCCTGCTGGATTAAATTTATCTATACCTTCTCCACCAATCCCCTTATTTAAGGTTCCTGGAATTTTCGGTTTGCCATCATCATCATAACCTTCCATTGTTTTTGATTTTGAACCTTCTTCCCAGGCCCATTTATCAAGGATTGGTTCGTGGTTCCAATTCCCAGCAAATCCCATTAGAGGCATCGATAAAGAAGGTTGGAAGTTTATTTTCTTCCCGTTGGAGTTCAGAGCTTCCATTTCTTCCACTGACTCAAAATGAATAAATGATTCTACAAATTTATTTTTGTTTTTAGCCTCCCCAACATTTATAAC
>URUF01000026.1 GCA_900550955.1 uncultured Eubacteriales bacterium
TATCCACAAAGCTTTTGGCAAAAAGAAAAGAACCCTAACTTCGTATCAAAGTTAGCGTTCTTTTATGGTGCGATCGACGGGACTTGAACCCGTACCCTTATCGGACACGCCCCTCAAACGTGCGCGTATGCCAATTCCGCCACGATCGCGCGTTGTGTTTTCACAACGTCAGTTATTATATAAGAAATCCCCCGCATTTGTCAATATGGATTTTGGGAATTCATTAAAAATTCAAAATTCATATTCCAAAAACCGCAGGTTCGCGAAGCGCTGCCTAGCTCTTGTGTAAAAGCCAAAACCGGCCGTCGCCGCTGCTGTAAAAACGGCCGGAAAAGCGTATCGCTCTGTAAAGGCAACGCCCAAGCAGCTCCGTACCAGGATGCGGCCCTGCCCCTCCACAATCATGCGCCTATCTGGAAAGGCGGCGCGCTCAATGCGCTCATTGCTCCGCGCAATCCAACGCCACCTCCAAGGGCAAAACGCCCAGTAGCGGGAGAACCTGCTGCCAAAACACCTCCTGCTCAAATATCACGGTGGCGGCGTTATCGCACGGGTGGAACGCTATGCGCGGCGTTTCCTTCACGCCCGGTTCATAGCACAGCGTAATTTCGTGCGCCTTGTCAAACCATAGGCCCAGAGGGCTTACGCTGCCGCTGGTCAGGCGCAGCCGTCCTTCAAGCGCCGCCTCCGGCGCAAAGCTCAGGCGTGAAACGCCCAGCGCCTTGCTCACCACCGCCGTGCGAAAGGACGTATGAGGCTTGAGCAGCATCAAATAAAAGCGCGTCTGCTGCCGGTTGCAAAGCAGGATATTCTTGCAAATGGTAACGTCGCCGCCAATAAAGGGCATCCTGAGGCAATCGTCAATGGTATAAGCGCGCTCGTGTTCGTAAAGCTTGTAAGGCACATGGTTTTCATCCAGCACGCGCAGTATCTCCCGGCGGCTCTGCAAAAGGTCGGTCAAAGCAAATCCCTCCCATTTGGGTGGCGTCCGCCGCCATGATAGCACAAATTGCCGTCTTTGTATAGCGCAAACCCGGGGCGCATGGTATAATCCCCTTAGGCTTTTCAAAGCCACGAAAGGATGCATGGAATGACGATCTGCGAAATCCTCTGTCAGGAATTTCATCTGAAGCCTGCCCAGTGCGAAAACGTGCTGCGCCTGATTGACGAGGGCAACACCATCCCTTTTATCGCCCGGTACCGCAAGGAACAAACCGGCTCTTTGGACGATCAGCTTTTGCGTGAAATCTATGAGCGCCTGCAATACCTGCGCGGCATGGAAAAGCGCCGCGATGAGATCCTCGCCGCCCTGGAAGGGCAAGGCAACCTTACAGACGAGCTTTCTGCAAAGCTTAACGCCGCCACCACCATGACGGAGCTGGAGGATCTATACCGTCCCTTCCGGCCCAAGCGGCGCACGCGCGCCACCATCGCCAAGGAGCGCGGCCTGGAGCCTTTGGCCCTTCTTTTGCTTATGCAAAACCAAACCAGCAGTACGCTGGAAGATCTCGCCCAACCCTACGTGAACCCCGAAAAGGATGTGCCCGCCGCGGAGGACGCGTTGCAGGGCGCGCGCGATATCCTTTCCGAGCAGATGAGCGACGACGCCGATGCGCGGAAGGTCCTGCGCGCGCTGGTGATGCGTACCGGCGTGCTGGAAAGCCGCCAGGCCAAGGATGAGGATAGCGTGTACAGCATGTACTATGCTTTTTCGCAGGAGGTGCGCGCCATTCCCCCGCATCGCGTGCTGGCCGTAAACCGCGGCGAGCGCGAGGCCTTTCTCAAGGTGGATATCCGCATGGACGACGCCGCCTGCGTAGGCGTTTTGGAAAAGGCCTTTGTGCGCGAAGGCAGCATCACCACCGGCCAGGTACGCCTGACCGTTCAGGACGCATGGGACCGCCTTCTCAAGCCCAGCATTGAGCGGGAAATCCGCAACGAGCTTACCGACCGCGCCAATACCAGCGCCATTCAGGTGTTTGGCAAAAACCTGCACCAGCTGCTCATGGCCCCGCCCGTCAAAGGCCGCGTAACCTTAGGCGTGGATCCCGGCTTCCGCACGGGCTGCAAGCTGGCTGTGGTTGATGAAAACGGCAAGGTGCTCTCCACCGGCGTGGGCCACTTTACCCTGCCCGGGCAGGAGGCCGCCAAGGCGCGCGCCCGCAAGGAAATCGTGGATATGTGCCGCCGGTATGGCGTAACCGCCATCGCCATAGGCAACGGAACCGCCTCGCGCGAGGCGGAGCAATTCATCGCCTCCCTGCTAAACGAGCTGCCCGAGGGCGCGGCCTATATGATCGTGAGCGAGGCAGGCGCGTCCGTTTACTCCGCCAGCAAGCTGGCCGCGGAGGAGTTCCCCCAGTTCGACGTATCGCTGCGCAGCGCGGTAAGCATCGCCCGCCGCATGCAGGACCCGCTGGCCGAGCTGGTCAAGATCGATCCAAAGGCCATTGGCGTGGGCCAATACCAGCACGATCTGAAACAAAGCCAGCTGGAGGAAACCCTGGACGGCGTTGTGGAGGGCTGCGTAAACAGCGTTGGCGTTGAGGTAAGCACTGCTTCGGCGTCGCTTTTATCCCATGTGGCGGGCATCGGCCCGGCGCTGGCCAAAAACATCGTGGCTTACCGCGAGGAAAACGGCATCTCCAGCCGCGCTCAGCTAAAAAAGGTTCCCAAGCTGGGCCCCAAGGCCTTCGAGCAATGCGCGGGCTTCTTGCGCGTGCGCGACAGCAAAAACGCCTTGGACGCCACCGCCGTGCATCCCGAAAGCTATGACGCGGCTAAGGCGCTGCTTGCCACCCTCGGCTATCAGCTAAGCGATATCAAATCCGGCAAGCTCAACGGCCTGCAAGCCCGGGTGGACGAGCGCGGCCTTGCAGCGTTGGCAAAGGAACTTACCATTGGCGAGCCCACGCTTAAAGACATCGTGCGCGAGCTGCAAAAGCCCGGCCGCGATCCCCGCGACGACCTGCCCAAGCCCATTCTGCGCACCGATGTTATGGATATCAAAGATCTGGCGCCGGGTATGGAATTAACCGGCACTGTGCGCAACGTGATCGACTTTGGCGCGTTTGTGGATATCGGCGTACACCAGGATGGTCTGGTGCATATCAGCCGCATGAGCACGCGATTCATCAAGCACCCCGCCGAGGTGGTTAAGGTGGGCGACGTGGTGAAGGTATGGGTCGTGGATGTAGACCAAAAAAAGCAACGCATTGCGCTAACCATGCTTCCGCCTAAAAACTAAGGTTTCCCCTTGTGCAGGCCCCGCGGCTGACGCTTAGTCCGGGGCCTGTTTGCGGCTGTACCGCGTATGGACGCGTTTCCGAACCCGGACTAAAATGCCTGGGCTTGCGGTATGCGCTTCCAGTAAGAAAGGGCAACTGCCCCACGGGAGGCCCGCCGCCGCTTAGGCGGGGAAACACCGTTGTATTTCGGCTGCATTTTTCCTTAGCTTCTATTGACAGCAGGAAAAACCGTTGTACAATAGATAACGATTTGAACCCGCACCGTGGGTTCAAAGGAATAGAGGCGCGGCCAACATCAGTACCGCGCGGTAGTCCCTCACCGGACGGCGACCGCGCGCGAAAGGGAAGGCTGCCGAAGCGCTTGCCGGGTGACGCGGTGAAGCGTTGGGCGGTTAGAAGAACATTCTACCGACTGTCACGGCCTGTGCCGTGGAGCGCTATTCGTACGTATTTTATCTTTTTTCAAAGGATAGAAGCAGCGATGGCGCTCCGCCGTCGCTGCTTTTTCTATTCCACCACGCATAAGGAGGAACGGAACGTATGAAAAGGTTTCTTGCGGTTATCCTTGCTGCCCTGATGTTGGCTTCCTGCGCTTCCGCCATGGCGGAAGGGACCTTCCGCGTAGGCATGGAGTGCAACTACACTCCCTACAACTGGACCCAGTCCGAACCCAGCGAGTTCAGCGTGCCCATCGAGGGCGGCGGCGGATATGCCGACGGCTACGACGTGCAGATTGCCAAGAAGATTGCCGAAGGCCTTGGCAAGGAGCTTGTCATTGTAAAAACCGAATGGGACGGCCTGCCCATGGGCGTGATGAGCGGCGCGTTTGACGCCATTATCGCCGGCATGAGCCCCACCGAGGAGCGCAAAGCCACCTTGGATTTCAGCGACCCTTACCGCACCAATAAGCTGGTTGTGGTTATGAAGAAGGATAGCCCCTATGCGGGCGCCACCACGCTTGCCCAGCTCAGCGGCGCAAGCATTACCGGCCAGCTCAACACCTTCCACTATACCGTTATCGATCAAATCCCCGGCGTGAACAAGGCCATGGCCATGGAAACCTTCCCCGCGATGGTTGTGGCCGTGCAAAGCGGCGCGGTAGACGGCTATGTGGCCGAGGAGGATGGCGCGCAGGCTGATACCGCCGCCAACCCGGACTTGATCTACGTCAAGTTTACGGACGGCGATGGTTTTGTGGCGTCCGAGGCCGATACCTCCATTGCGGTTGGCCTGGCCAAGGGCAGCGAGCTGCTCGCCCCCATCAACGAGATTCTCTCCGGCATTGACGACGCTATGCGCGACGAGCTCATGGCCGGCGCCAAGGAGCGCCAGCCCCTCAACCAGTAACAGCGCTTCTGCGCACAGGGAACGCGCCTTTGGCCGCGTTCCCTTCTGTGCGTTTTTCCACCCTCCTCAAGCCTTCCAAAGGAGTGGCCCGCATGACACAATTACCCTCCACCTTTTTTGGCTGGGTCGGCTTTATTTTAGAGAAGTATGGCTCGCTGTTTCTAAGCGGCGTAGGCGTTACGCTCATCGTAGCCCTTACCGGCACCGTCGCCGGGTTCGTGCTTGGCCTGCTGGTCGCCATCCTGCGCACCATCCCCACCGCACCCAAGGACCCCTGGTATAAGCGCATACCGCTAAAAGCGCTGAGCGTCCTTTTGGGGGTATATATCGAGGTGTTCCGCGGCACGCCCATGATTGTGCAGGCCATGGTCATCTACTATGGCGGCATGCAGGTAGGCCTGCGCCTGCCGGTGCTGGCGGCCGCCATCCTCATTGTGAGCATCAACACCGGCGCTTATATGGCGGAAATTATCCGCGGCGGCATCATCAGCGTAGACAAAGGCCAGAAGGAGGCCGCGCACGCAATCGGCATGACGCACTGGCAGAGCATGATTTATGTGGTGCTTCCCCAGGCCGTGCGCAACATCATGCCTTCCATTGGCAATGAGTTCGTCGTCAACATCAAGGATTCCAGCGTTTTGAACGTCATTTCCGTCAACGAGCTGTTCTTTATGAGCAAATCCGCAGCAGGCACCTACCTGCGCTACTTTGAGGTGTTCTTCATCACCGCGTGCATCTACCTGGCGCTCACCTTTACCGTCACGCGCCTGCTGCGCCTGCTGGAACATAAAATGGACGGCAGCGCCAACTACACCATTTACGGTTCGCAAAGCAGCTCCGATGCCTCCATCAAGCTGCCCAGGGAAGGAGGCGTTCCCCTTGACTGATGCCCGCAGCCTTTCCCCCATCCTAAGCGTGGAGCACCTTAAAAAAAGCTTCGGCACGCATGAGGTGCTTAAGGATATCTCCTTTGACGTGCGGCAGGGCGATGTGGTCAGCATCATCGGCTCCAGCGGCAGCGGTAAAAGCACGCTGCTGCGCTGCATCAACTTTTTGGAGCAGCCCACGGACGGCGCAATCCGTTTCCATGGAAAGAACGCCGAAACCGAATGGAGCCGCGCCCAATACCACGCCCGCGTGGGTATGGTGTTTCAAAGCTTTAACCTGTTTGGCAACATGAGCGTGCTCAAGAACTGCATGGCAGGCCAAATGCGCGTGCTGCATCGCGGCCGCAGGGAGGCCGAGGAAAAGGCGATGCTCTACCTTGAAAAGGTGGGCATGGCCCCCTATCGGGACGCGCGTCCCGCGCAGCTTAGCGGCGGGCAAAAGCAGCGCGTGGCCATTGCCCGCGCCCTGGCTATGGATCCCGAGGTGCTTTTGTTTGACGAGCCCACCAGCGCCCTGGACCCTGAAATGGTGGGCGAGGTGCTTTCCGTTATGCGCGAGCTGGCGGCCAGCGGCCTCACCATGCTTGTGGTCACGCACGAAATGGCCTTTGCGCGCGATGTAAGCCGCCGCGTCATCTTCATGGACGCGGGCGTTATCGCGGAGGACGGCGCGCCGGAAGAAATCTTCACCAGCCCCAAGCAGCCCCGCACAAGGGAGTTTTTAAAACGCGTGCTGGGCGAATAAGCTTTGATGCAAAAGCGGAAGCCGCATTTCCCCATTGGGTGCATGCGGCTTCCGCTTTTCTGCATTCTTGGCAAGCCCTATCGCCCCTACGCCATAACGCTTTAGGCAGCGTTTCTTACAGGGCGCTCCGCCAGATTAGCCGTTCTTTTCCTGCTTCTTATTTTCCTTCTCCAGCTTCTTCCTGCTCACCTCAAAAATCGCGCCCACCACGCGGGGCCCCGCATTGATGGCAATCGCGGGGCCGATTTGAAAGCTGTACACCGGCGGATAGCCAATTTTTTTGGTCAGTTCCTCGCAGATTTCGTCGCGGTCGGCCTCCTCGCAGCCATATACAAGGCTGTACGGCGTGTTGGGCTCCATATCGTCCTCAACCATTTTTACAATTTCGCGAATAAGCTTCTTTTCGCCGCGCGCCTTGCCAACGGTGGCAATGGCATGATCCCATACCTGCATGATGGGCTTGATACCCAACGCCTCTCCCACAAAAACCGCCGCGCTGGGGATCCTGCCGGATTTGCCGGCGTATTTCAGGCTGTAAAGGCCAAAGTAGATGCGCTGCTTTTTAAGCTGCTGCTCCACCAGCGGCAGCACATCATCCACCTTCATGCCCATTTCCAGCTTTTGCGCCGCCAAAATGGCCGCATAGCCATACCCGCCGCTATATCCAGCGCCGTCAAACAGGTGGATATGCATTTTCTGCTCCGCGCCCTCGCGCTCGGCATAAAAGCGTTCACGGGTTGTCACAGCGTTGTTATAGGTGGCCGAGCCCTTGGAGTTGAGCAAAAAAACGAGCAGCTCCTGCGTACCGGCCTCCAGCTCGCGGTTGAACAGCTCTTCAAACGCGTACGGCGTAATCTGGGAGGTAACGGGAATGCCGTTATAGCTTTCCATCAACTTGTAAAACTCTTTTGCGGTTACCTCCGTTCCGCTTTGCACGGTACGGTCGCCCAGCGCAACGGGAATGGGCAGCACTTCAATGCCATAGCGCCTGCGCGCCTCCTCCGGGATATCCGCCGCCGCATCCGCGATGATCTTATACTTTGTCATAAGCGTTCTCCTCCCTATCCTTCTTTAGAATCCGCGCACCAGCGCCGCAAACGTCGCGCCGCAAAGCAGGCGCAGCACAATCAGCACAATCAGGTGCAGGGGATACAGGGCATAGCCCAGCCATTTGGGCATTTTAAGCCCTGTATGCGTGCCTGCCAAAATCAGCGGCAGGCTTAGCCAAATCATGCCCTGCAAGCGGAACAGCGCCGCAAGCGCGGAACCAACGCCCGGCCAGTTTAGAAAGGTAAGCTGGCTTCCAAACAGGCTGGTCACCGCAGCGCTGCTGGCGCCCCAAAACAGCGCGTAAGCCATATAGGTAGCCGCAAGCCCGCTTTTGGAGCCGCGCGCCATGTACAGCAGCAGGATGAAGGTAAGGCCCCGCCAGCCGTAATCCACCTTCAAAAAGCCAAGCAGCACATAGCATAGCGCCGGAACCCAAACCTCGCTGCCCAAGAAATGCGCCCGAACGCCCTGTATGGCAATCAAGGCAAGCAGCAGCATAAACAGGATATTCAAATCCGTCCACGTATGGTTGAGCGCCATCATATACAGCGGCTGCGAAACCACCGCCATGCCCAGCAGGCGCAGCGCATATTGCATGGGATTATGGGTTTTCACGCTGCCAACCACCAGGCACCAGGCATACAGCGGAAAGGCCATACGGCCAATCACGCGCATTTCCGGCGTTCCTGGGAAAAGAACCACGCCCATATGGTCTATGAGCATACATACCAGCGCCAGCGTTTTTAAAAACGAAGTGTCGGTATTCCCGGCAAGTTTTTCGCCGCGTGCGCCTGCGGCTGTTTGCGGCATGCGCGTTCCCCTCCCTTCCATGCTTGAATTCAGGGGCTATTATATCACGTTTCTCAAGGCCTGTCACGCAGTAAGCGTGGCGGCGGGGCGCATCCGTAGCGGCATATGCGGTTTTGCGTATTGGAATCAGGGCGCTTCCGGCCCCGCGCACAGCCCTTTTGATGAGGCGCAAAACTGCCATAGCCTCCTTATTGACATACGCCTGTATATGATATAAAATACCTTCGATATAGAAATTCATCTATGTTTTTACGAAGGAGGGCCGCGATTATTCCCATGGAATGTTTCAAAGCGTCAATTCCCATTTTAAAGGTGCTGTGCGATGAAACGCGCCTTTCCATCCTTAGCATGCTTTCCCATGCGGATATGAACGGCTGCGAAATCAACCGGGCGTTTGCCTGCTCGCAGCCTACCATCAGCTATCATATGAAGCTGCTTGTGGACGCGCGGCTTGTGCGCGCGCGCAAAGAGGGTTGCACGGTGATCTACTCTGTGGACGGCGAGATATGGCCCCGTGTGCGCGCGCTGCTGGATGTGCTGTGCGCCTCGGCCCGGCAGAAGGGAGAAGCCGATGAGTGAACCGATTCTTCGTCTGGAGGGCCTGTGCAAGGATTTTGGCGAAGGGCTTGTGCTCAATGATTTGAGCCTGGATATCTACCCCGGCGAATTTTTAACCCTGTTGGGCCCCAGCGGCTGCGGCAAAACCACCACGCTGCGTATTATCGCCGGGTTGGAGCGCCCCACCTGCGGCCGGGTGTTTTTGGAGGGTACGGACGTAACCGGCCTTCCGCCGGAAAAGCGGCATGTAAACACAGTGTTTCAAAACTATGCCCTATTCCCCCATATGAACGTATTCCAAAACATCGCCTATGGGTTAAAGGTGCTCAAAATCAGCAAGCAGGAGCAGCGTGAGCGCGTCATGAACGCCCTGGCCCTGGTGCGCCTTTCCGGGTATGAGCGCCGCATGCCGTCGCAGCTGTCCGGCGGGCAGAGGCAGCGCGTGGCCATTGCCCGCGCGGTTGTTTTGCAGCCCAAGGTGCTTTTGCTGGATGAGCCTCTTGGCGCGCTGGACCTAAAGCTGCGCCAGGATATGCAAAAGGAGCTCAAGCAGCTTCAAGGCCAGCTGGGCATTACCTTTGTGTATATCACCCACGACCAGGAGGAGGCGCTCAACATGTCCTCCCGCATCGTGATTATGCGCGCAGGGCGCATTGAGCAGACCGGCACGCCAGAGGAAGTGTACGAGCATCCGCGCACCCTGTTCGCGGCGGATTTTATCGGGCAGAGCAACCTGCTCCATGGCGTTGTCACCGGCGTTTCCGCCGATGGCCTCACCCTGGAGGTGGAGGGCGTATCCCTGCCCGCCCTGCCTAGCGATACCTTTCATCCCGCCGTTGGGGAAAAGGCCGTGCTATGCCTTCGCCCCCAGCGCGTACGCTATGGAAGCCGCGCCCAGCACGGCATGGCGTTGCGCGGCGTTATCCGCAGCAAGGAATACGCGGGCGGCATGCAGCATACCCAAATCGCCCTAAGCGACCGCCTGTCCCTCAATGCCGTAACCCAATCCGCTGAGCTGGATAGCTATGCGCTGGGCAGCGAGGTATGCGTTGGCTGGAGCATGCGCCACGCGCCCCTTGTGCCGGACGCGCCCGGGGAGGCGGTATAATGGACGCTCATCAAAAGCGCGATTTGCGCTTTGCCCGGCTTTTGAAGCTGCCCATGTATTTGTGGACGATCGTGTTTGTGTTCGTGGCGCTATTGTATGTGATTGGGCTAAGCTTTTTAAGTCGGGGCGAGGTGGTAGGCGTAACTGGGGAGGTTACGGTAAGCAACTACGCCCGGCTTATCAGCCCGGATTACCTCAAGGTTTTGCTTCAAAGCCTGAAGCTGGCGGCGCTCACCACCCTCATCTGCATTGCGGTGGGTTATCCCTTCGGGTATCTAATGGCGCGGCTGAACCCGGTAGCGCGCTCCGTTGTTATGCTGCTTATTATCGTGCCCTTTTGGACCAACGCGCTCATACGCATCTACGGCTGGCGCATCCTGTTTTTGGCAAACGGGCCGCTGAACACGCTGCTGCTTTCTCTGGGGATTATCAAGGAGCCGCTCAAGCTGCTTTATACCGATGGGGCCGTGCTGCTGGGCATGGTATACGCGCTCATCCCCTTTATGATTTTGCCCACCTTTACCACGGTTGACAAGCTGGACTTTTCCGTGGTGGAAGCCGCGCGCGACCTGGGGGCCTCCCCCCTGCACGCCTTCTTCACGGTAACGGTTCCTCTTACGCTTTCAGGGCTGATGGCCGGCTGCGTGCTGGTGTTCATCCCCTCCATGGGGCTGTTCTTTTTGAACGACCTGCTGGGCGGCTCCAAGAGCGTGCTGGCTGGCGGGTTAATCCAGCAGTTGATCAATAGCCGCGACCTGCCCATGGCCGCGGCGCTGAGCGTGCTTTTGCTGGCCGTTACAGGCGCGGTGATCGCCGTGTATCGCAAGCTTGGCGGCTCGGGCGATATGAGCATGTTTTAAGGAGGGAATCCCATGAAGAAACGTTCCGTCGGTTCCCTGCTTTTCATTGCGCTGGTGCTGGTAATCATGTATCTGCCCATCGCCGTGGTGGTGGTATATTCGTTTAACGCAAATACCGCCCGCATCCCCATCGCCTTCACCGGCTGGACCACCGCCTGGTACGGCAAGCTCTTTACAGGGCGCAACGGCTTTGGCGACGCGCTGGTGCTAAGCCTGCGCGTGGCGCTGTGGTCGGTTGGCATTTCCTGCGTAATCGGCACGCTGGGGGCTGTGGGCATGGCGCAGCGTGCCGTTGGCCAAAAGCATGGCTGGTTTGATTCTATAATGGAGTCGCTGGTATCGCTGCCCATCATGATTCCGGAGATTATCCTGGGCTTGGCCTTTATGGTCATCTTCAACGCCATGGGGCTGCGCGCCAACGATGTGCGGCTGGTGCTGGCGCATACCACGTTTTGCATCCCCTACGTGTTTTTAAACGTGAAAAGCCGCCTGGTGGGCATGGATCCCGCTTTGTTTGACGCGGCGCGCGACCTGGGCGCAAGCCCCGCCCGGGTGGTGCGCGATATTACCCTGCCCCTGTGCCGCCCGGCAATCATCAGCGGCGCGTTTCTGGCCCTTGCCATGTCGCTGGATGATTTTGTAATCAGCTTCTTCGTATACGGCGCGGGCGAGGGCACGCTGCCCATCAAAATCTATTCCAGCGTGAAGGTGGGCGTATCGCCGCAGGTGAACGCCCTGTGCACACTTATGATGGGCGCGGTCTTTATCGCCGTTGCGTTAAGCCGGTATGTGACCTCCATGCGCGCGGCGCGCAAAAAGCGCCTGCAAACGCAGGTAAGCGGCTAGGCGCTACGCTACGTTGTCCTCCGCATCGCGGTTGACATAAATGATTTCTCTACCAACAGGAATTTTGCTTTTGAAAGGAGAACCACTTTTATGAAAAAACTGGCTGCCATTTTCCTTTGCCTGTTGCTTACGCTTCCTGCACTGGCCCTGGCCCAGGAGGAGCAGACGCTCAACATTCTTAGCTGGGAAGGCTATATCGACGCGGATACGCTGGACGCCTTTGAGCAGGAAACCGGCGTAAAGGTGATCTGGTCCCCCATGGACTCCATCGACAACATGCTGCTGAAGATCACCGAGGGCGGCGGCTCGGATTACGACCTTATCCTCTCCAGCGATTACTCCCTGGATATTCTGCGCAAGCAGGGGCTTTTGCAAAAGCTGGATATGTCCAAGCTGAGCAATTACGCCAACCTCAACCCAACGTTCCTCAATCAGAAGTACGACCCTGATAACGAGTATGTGATCCCCTACATGGCGGGCTGCCCCTTGATTATTTATGACCCAGCCCGCGTTCCCTTTGAAATCACCGGCTACGAGGATTTGTGGAACGAGGCGCTTACCGATAGCGTAGCCACGCTGGATACGCCGCGCGTGATGTGCGGCATGGCCCTGAAAACCCTGGGCAAAAGCATGAACGAAACTGACCCCGACGCGCTGGCGCAGATGAAGGAAAAGCTGCTGCCCCTGTATAGGAACATTCGCACCTTTGGCGATAACGAGGCCTACACCGCCGTTACCACGGGCGAAGCCAGCGTTGGTTTTATGTTCACGCCGTTTGTGTACATGGTGCAGCTTGAGCACCCGGATTTCAAGGTCGTATATCCTAAGGAGGGCTTGGGTTACGGTATCGACGGCTTTGTGATTCCCCAGGGCGCCAAAAACGTGGATAACGCGCACTTGATGCTTAACTATCTGATGCGCCCCGAGGTTGCCGCGCACAACGCCGAAATGCAGTATTATATGTGCGTCAACCAGGCTGCCGAGCCCTACCTGAGCGAGGAATTCAAAACCGCCACAGTGATGAACGTACCCGGCGAGCTGCTCGTTGACGCCGAGTTCATCGAGGACGTGGGCGCTACGGAAACCACCTATCAGGAAATCTACACCGCCTTCAAAAACCAATGAACCAAAAATGGCTAAGAAAGGGAGTATACGTATGTTGATTCAAAATGCCCGGGCATTCATGGACGGGGCCTTCCAAAACGGTACGGATATCCTTGTGAAGGACGGCAGGATTGCCGCCATTGGCCAAGGGCTGGCTGCGGACGGGGAGGAGGTTGTCAACCTCAATGGCGACCTGCTTTTGCCCGGCTTTGTGGACGTGCACATCCACGCCTTCATGGGCCAGGACACCATGAACGGCGAGCAGGCCGTGCGCCACATGAGCCGCGAGCTCAAAAAGTTTGGCGTGGCCGCCTTCCTGCCCACTACCATGAGCGCCAGCCCCGAGGATACGCTCGCCGCGCTCAAGGGCATCAAGGCCGTAATGGACGATCCCGAGCCGGACGGGGCCATTGTGCTGGGCGCGCATATGGAGGCGCCCTTCCTGCAAGAAAGCAAGGCGGGCGCGCAGCTCAAACAGTACTTTGCCCTGCCCAACGAGGAAAACTGGAAGGCCTATGCGGGCGAATACGAGGGGATCGTTCGCCTGATCACCATGGCCCCTGAAAAGGAAGGCGCGCTGGATTTCATCAAGCGCCTTTCCGACGCCGGCATCACCGTTAGCATCGGCCATACCAGCGCGGATGCCGAAACCGTACACGCCGCCGCCGCGCACGGCGCAAGCCATGTTACCCATACCTTCAACGCCCAAACCCCACTGAATCACCGCGCGCCCGGCGTGCCGGGCGCCGCCATGGTGGATAAGCGCCTGGCCTGCGAGGTCATCAGCGACGGCATCCATCTTCACCCGGATATCGTGCGCATGATTATGCTGTGCAAGGGCAAGGACGGCATGGTGGCCATCACCGACGCCATGGAGGCAGCCGGCATGCCGGACGGCCAGTACCAGCTGGGCGGGCAGGATGTATTTGTAAAAGAGGGCGCGGCCCGTTTGGCGGATGGAACCCTGGCCGGAAGCACCCTCACCATGGTGCGCGCCTTCCAGAACCTAATCAAGTTTGGGGCTACCCCGGAGGAAGCCGCCGCCATGACCACCAAGACCCCCGCCCTCTCCATTGGCAACGAGGATGTGGGCGAGATCGACCTGGGCGCGCCCGCCATCTTCGCCCGCTTTACCCCGGATTATCAATTTGTTGGCGCAATCGGCTGATTCCCGCTCTATAACACGGGGCCGAACGGAAAAATCCGTTCGGCCCCGTGTATTTTCCATTTCATCCGCCATAGGTGGTTTTCAGATTGAAGGATACGCCCCATACATAATACGTAACGATGATTTCCCGAACCGGATGCGTGTCCTTAGGCGCAAGCACCCGCACCGTGATATCGCCCTCTGTTTTGGCTTGCAGGGAATGCACCGCAAAATCGCCCATCTGCAAAATATCTGTGGACTGCGGCACTACCTGCACCTCGATCATGTCGATGGGAACCAGGCAGTTGTTGCGTATCCGCAGCGTATAGGTCAGATACACATATTCAGACGCATCCTTCCACTCCAATGGCTTTTGATACAGCGTTCCCTGAAAGGTGCCTTCCGTCACGGCATTTTTCAACTGCTCAAAGGCGTCGGGATCATTGCCTGCGGAAATCCCCTGCGCGCTGATAGCCGCCGCCTGTACCTCTGCCGTTAAAAACAGGTAGCCCACCAGCAGCGCCATTACCAGCAGAAGCGAAACCGATGCGATCGCCGCAATTTTCAGTCCGCGCATCCCTTCACACCGCCTCTCTTATTCGTTGCCCGAGCCCAATATGCCGCGAATCTCGTCAATCATTTCCGAATCCTTCATACGGAATTTAAATTCAACGCGCCGTGAGGCGTCCATGTTAATGGTTCCGTCGCTATTATAAATAGGGTCGGAATAGCTGCGGCCCTTCGCGGTGAGAATATCGCGCAGCTTAGAAAGCTGCTTCTCGCTCAAGCCGGGCATTTGCAGGCAATAGGTTGCCACGCTAAGCGCGCGCTGCTGGGATAGCTCCAGGTTCACCAGGTATGCGCCCTGCGTATCCGTATGGCCTTCAATAATGATTTCCCCAAGATAGTCCTGGTATTCCGGCTGCAACAGCACGCCCAGATATACCGGGATAAACTCGTCCAGCAGGGCGCGTCCGCTTTCCTTGATGCTGCTCTTGGCAACATCAAAGAATACGGCGCTTTCCAGCATGATATCGCCGGTGTTGCTATCCACGCTGGCCTTAAGATCCGCCTGGCGCAAGGCCGCGGTAAGCTCCTTAACAATCTTGGTGCGCACGCCCACCAGGTCGTCCAGCCTTTGCTGCTGGGTATCCATGGCCGCCTGCTGCTGCCCCAGCAGGATGGTTGCGTTGGCCAGCTCCTGCTGCTTGGTTTCCAGTTCGGTATTGGCGGCCGTCAGCTCCGCTTCCTTTTGCGTAAGCGCCGCCTGTGCCGCCAGGATGATCTTTTCCTGTTCCTCCAGGGTCAGGCTTTGGTCGTTCAGCAGGCTTTGCTTTTCATCCAGCTGCGTAAGCGCGCTGGTTAGCTCGTCCTGCTTGGCCGTCAGCGCGGCCTGCTGGGTGGTAAGCTCCTGCTGCTGCTTATCCAGCGTGGCCTTTTGCTCATCCAGCGTGCTTTGCTGGGCGCTCAGCAGCGCGCCTTGCTCGTCCAGCTCCGCCGTTTTGGTTTCCAGCATCAAAAAATACTGGTAAACGCTGTAACACAGCACAAGCACAAAAACCAGCAGCAGCGCCGCCATCATATCCGAATAGCTGATCCATGCCGCGCCGCCGTCTGCCTTGCCGCCCGTGCGGCGCACATATCGTTTGCGTGCCATTGGCGCTTCTCCTTACATATCAAGCGTTGCCTGTTCAGGCTCGTTGGCGTCCTGCGGCTGATCGTTCAATTCACCCGTGAGCTGATCCACAGCGGCCTGCATGCGCCCGAGCGAATCTGACAGGGCCTCCAGCCGTTTGGTTAAATTGTCCCCGGCGCTTTGCGCCGCGCTCACGTCATTCGCGCGTCCCAGGCGCTCGTTTTCCATTTCTTCGTTCAGCAGCTGCATCTGCCGGGCAATCTCCGCGCTGGCCAGCTGCATTGCCTTGGCGTCTTGCGCCATGGCGCGCGCGGCGTCCAGCGTGGTTTGCAGGTTCTGCTGCGTTTGAATCTGTCCCTGGTTCACAGCCCGCATGGTATCGCCCAAGGCGGTCATCTGATCGCTTAGGGAAGTGTTCATCTGCTGCACAAACTGGCCCACGATGCGCCTTACGCCATCCACCTGCTCGCGCGTGGCGCACTTAATAAACGTGTCCAGCGATTGGGTGAGCGGCGACATAGCGCGGCCGATGGCCATTTCCAGCGAGGCGGCGATATGGTTGCTCATGCTCTCGGCCAGATGCGCCATGCGCGCGTCCTCATCCTGCTTTTGGCACATAAGCTGCACCTCCGGCTGCAAGGGGCGCGGCATAGCCAGCTCGTAAAACGCATCCTCAAAATTGTCCAACGCGCGAATGGCGCGGCCCGCCGCCATACGGTTGAACATGTTAAACATCAGCGAGCATGCAATGCCCGCCACCGATGTGGCAAAGGCAAAGCGCATGCCGCCCAAAAGCTGCGGAATGCTTTCGATGGTGCCCTGGGCATTGCTAAAATCCACGCTGGTAAGGCCCTGCATCAGGCCCATAAAGGTGCCCAGTATGCCCAGGGACGTAAGCAAGCCCGGAATCAGCTCCGCCAGCTGGGCATGGCCGGGCTTTTCCACAACGCTTTCCTCGTTGATATATTCGCGCGTGTCGCAGGGGATGCCGCGCATGTCCAGCTGCCCGGCGTTTAGCAAAAACTGTTGCCACTCGTTGCGCAGCGACCGGCCCAGGAAGCGCGCCTCCCGCCACAGCGGGCGCTCGCCTGCCGCGGTGCTCTTTTCCAGCTTGATCACCGCGCGGTTGAGCAGCGCCGCATTGCGCAGCAGGGGATAAATGCACTTGATCAATCCAATCAGCGTGACCAGCGCAATGGCGGCATACACCAGGATTTCCGATAAATTGGCCGTAAGGCGGGACAATTCGTCCACGCTAGCACCTCCAAGTTCCATACTTTTCGATAGGTTTCGCTTTATTGTAACGCTTTTTTCATACTTTGTAAATACGTTTGGAACAAATCAACCGCCGTCCACACAGCTATTCAACGCGTCAAAAATGAAAATAACGGCAAGCGGCGCGCCCTTTTTTCAAAGAACGCGCCGCTTGAAACCTGTAACAATTTGCCTATACCGCCTGCTCCTGAACCGGCGCCGCTTCGTTCAGCGCGCTGTCCTCCACAACGCGCACCTGGCAGCTTACGCCCAGCGCGCTTTGCTGCGCCACGGTGCGGAACAGCGTTTCCAAATTGTGAACCGTCACGTTCCAGGCGTTTTGGCGGTACTGCGCGTTGGCGCTGTATTCCGCAAACAGCCTGTCCTCAAGCTCCTGCTTGATGGCCGCATAGCGCTGTGGCGTAAGCGGATACAGCCAGTCATACTTGCGCATGTTGTCCTCGTCCACGGTAAGCTTCTGATATCCCGGCACGGGCGAAGGTACGCGTATTTCCACCGTTCCCTCCCCCGCGCTTACCACCGAGCGGCTCAAATCCACCGTAAAGCGCATCTGGAAGGTATAGGGCATTTCCACCTTCTGCACGGTGCCCAGCAGCCATGCATCCTGCGAAACCGTTTCCTGGCCCGTGGTTTCAATTTCGTAAACCACCAGCTCGTTTTTTTCACGCAGGGTTTCGGAAAGTCTTTCGCTAATCCAGCGGGTGTTTCCCTCGCCAAACAGCCGTGTATAAACCGCGGGCCCAAACCGCACTGCCGCAAACGCCAACGCCAGGCAAATCACAAACCCCAGCAATCTTTTGAAAAATCTTTTCAAGCGGCCAAACCTCCCGCATCAAGCGCCGGCTACGCCGGCATCCACTTGGAAATCTCCACAAACAAGAGCACCAGCAGCTGTACCAGCACATACAGCGTGGTTAGCCCGCCCACAAACATCAGATATCCCCGGAAAAACCGGCCTATTCTGCCGCTGCGGCGCCGCCTGCGCGGAGTGCGATGCGAGGTTCCATGACCGCCTGGAGCAATGGGTGTTTGCATATGGCATCCTCCTTGGCACATCCTATGCGTAACGCGGGGCTACGCTATCAGTATACGACAGGATTCGCCAAAAAGCCAGAGAAAAACCAATGTTTCGCATTTGTAAAATTGCGGGAACGCCGTTCAGGATTCTTCGCGCGTCAGGTATTTTTCCATCACGTACCCCTCCGCCGCGTCGGTGCGCACCTTCACCCATCCATCCTCGGCGCAGCGCTCCAGCACCAGCAAGCGCTGGTTTTTATACAGCCGCATCAATATGTTGCCGTTCAAATCCGGCGTTTCGCGCAGGTTCAGCGAGCTGTCGTTGTCAATCTGCGTTACCAGCGCAACCCATTGACCGGCCTGGGGCTGCTGGGTAAGGGGCATCACCGTGGGGCGCGGGGTTGGCGAGGGCGCTGGGCCCGCCGTGGCGGAAAGCGCCGCTTCCGGCTGTGCAAGGGTTAGCGGTTCCTCGGCGTACTGCATCAGGGTGAGGCCGGGGTAGTAGAAGGCTAGAATTTCCTGATAGGTTTTGCCATACGCGCCCGCCATCCACTGCGCGCCGCGCTGGCTCATGCCCACGCCATGGCCGTAGCGCCTGGCCTGTATCGTATAGGCGGTTTTGGTTTCCACAACGCTCCAAAGCTCGTTATCGTAATTGCCGCTGATATCCAGCCCCAAGGCGCTTTCCGCGTCTGGGAAGATGGGGATGTCCAGCGCGAAGGCTTCCTCAATGGCGGTAAACGGCCCGTAAATGGGTTCGGGCGTGGGCTCTGGCGTAGGCTGGGGCGTTGGGGTTGCGTCGGCCGCCGGCGTTGCCGCGGCCGGAGTTGCCGCAGGGGAAGCTGCCGGCGCTTCCGTCGCCTCCTGCACCTCAAACAGGCTTACCTCCTCGGTATCGCTATCGATCAGTTCCACAGGCGCGTCTTTGCGCGTGCGTCCGCTAACGCGCACCGTCATGTGCAGCATGGTCATGCGCTTGCTTTGCGCATTCTCCGGGGTATCCGCGGTTACGCTGTCCACCGCGTCCACGCGCACGCTTTCCGGGGCCGCGTCGTACCCCCGGGCTTCCAGCGCGTCCGCCAGGCGGCTGGCCAAAAGCTTGCGCAGCGCATACGGGGCCGTTTCTCCCGCGGCATACGCTTTTTTTATCTCGAGGGCGCGCACTACGCTGGCCGGGTTTTCCACATCGTAAGGGTCGTCGCCAAAGGCATAGTAGCCAAAATCCTCGCTGGTGGGCCATACGGTTTCCACCAGTTCGGTTTGGCCGCCGTTGCTGGCGGCATAGTAGCACTGCGCCAGCTTGCCCTTATAAAACCCGCAGACGCCGCGCGTTTCCCGAATGGCGCGTTCCGTCTGCCCCTTTCCTGGCAGATAGCCCCTAAAAACCTGGTCGTTGGTGGTATCCACCAGATCATAGGCTTTGGAAGCGTCCTGCTTGCGCAGCGCATAGGTGCGCGCCGCCACTGCCTGCGCCTTGAGCGCCTCCAGGGGAAAGGCCTCGCTCATCTCATACGGCACCACGCCCAGCAGATAATCCTCCACATGCAGGCTTAAAATAGGCCGCAGCTTGCCATCAGCCACGTCCAGCTGCAAATCGCCGCGGTACAGCGCGGGATAGTTGGTAAGATAAAAGCCGCTCTCGTCCTGGTTTTCCACAGCGTCGCGCTTCAGGGTAAGGCTTTGCCCCACCAGTTGGCTCATTCCCTCATAGTAAAGGTACATCGCGCCATCGCGGAAAATCAGCGCCAGCTCGCTGCCAGCCTGAAAATGCAGGTTCGCGCCCTCCTGCGTTACCGCCGTGTACGGCGAAACCAGCGTAATATCCATGCGGTCTGTTAAGCCCAGGCGGCTTAACAACACGCGCACAATCTGGCTGCGTTCTCCCGCCGTGGGCATGTCCTGCGCCATACCGCCAAGCGGAAGCGCCAGCATAACGGCCATAAGCGCCAAGGCGGCCATACGTATCAGGTTCCGGCGTTCAGAGCGAATCATAAAACGCCTCCTTCCCAGAAAATCATCAAAGGTATGCGTAAATCAAACGAATCGTTAACGCGCTTTGTTGCAGGTAACTATTTGCCTTTCACTATGGCGCTTTCATGCGTATGGTACCACTTATGGCCGCAAATAGCAAGCGCCGCAACGGTTTGGCAGGCTGCCCGCCATATGGATTCAACCCCCGGTTTCTCTCCCCTTGGCATCTCCCCTGCCTTTCCGTATTGGTTTTTTGCGTCAATCCTGCCCAAAGGAGCAGCCAAGCGATATACTAGGCGTTAGTAAAGGTAGCCCAAGCGGCCTATCCTGCGGATATTCATAATGAAAGGGCCCTCGTACTCACCCGCTTTGAGGAAGGCCGGTATCGTGCGCGGAAAAATGCAGTCCATGGGCGGCATTTCCGGATAGATAGCGCGACTGCCCGCCCAAAAAGAAAAGACCGCCCCAGCCCCATTGGGCTAGAGCGGCCTTTTGCGCTTACTTAGCCAGCACCTCGCCGATCATCTGATCAACCATGCTGAACATGCGGGGCAGATGGAACGGGCCCTTGAAGGTGCTGCCCTTGGTGGAGGGCATTGTAGGCTTGCCGTCGCGGCGCAGGTAGCCGTACCATTCGCCATATTCCGGGTCGCTGAACACCTGCTTGCAGTAGTCCAGCGTTTTGGTAAACCAATTGTAGAAGCGCTCGTCGCCGGTATCGCGGTACGCCATCATCGAGGCGATCAAAATCTCGTCGTGCGGCCACCAAAGCTTCATATCATGCTCATAGGCCTCCGGCGGCAGGCCCTTGCAATCGATAAAGTACAACAGTCCGCCGTACTCCTTGTCCCAGCCGGCCTCAATGGCGTAATCAAACACCGTTTCGGCCTTGCGGTGCAGCCCGGCATCGCCAATGTGGTTGGCAAAGTCCATCAGGAACCAGCTGCATTCAATATCGTGGCCGGGGTTCACAATGCGGCCTTCCGTTACCTGGTCGCGCACCTCGCCGTTGGGGCCCACGTTTTCCAGCGTGCAACGCAACTCGGGCTTATGGTGATAGCGGAAAATATCCTCCACACACTTGCGGGAGCGCTCGTCGTACTTCGGGGTGTTCCCGGGGTCGCAGCGGCGCATCACGGAGCACATGTTCAAATAGATCATGGGGTTTCCCAGCGCGTGGCCGGAACGGGTTTCCGGGATGGTCTTGGGGCCCATCCCCACGGGATCCTCAATCAGGCCCTGGTACAGGTTCCAGTACAGGTCATAGGCGTCGCGCGCGCGCTGCATGCAGGCTTCATCGCCGGTGATGGCGGCATATTCCGCATTGGCAATGGCATAAAACGCCTCGGAGAAGAAATAGCGGCGTATGCGCAGGGGCTTGCCCTCGGCGGTTACGGTAAAGTACATGCGGTTGCCCTGCTTGCGGCTGATGCAATGCGCTTCCATAAAATCCAGGCAGCTTTTGGCAAAGTCCAGCCAGTCCTGCCTTACGCCATACACGTGGCACAGGTAGGAAAACGTCCAGGCGCAGCGTCCCTGCATCCAAACGCTTTTATCGGTGGAATAGATTTTGCCGGCGCGGTCCAGGCAGGTATACACGCCGCCGTTTACATGATCCCAACCGTTTTTCACCCAAAAATCCGCGCAGCGTTCCAGTTCCGAATGAATCCATTCCCGCTGTGAGTTGAGAAGCGCCCTATCCATGCTAAGAACCCTCCTTAATATTCCTCAAAGGTATTGAGATTGGAGTATTTGCCGGAGGCAAAATGCGCCTCCATGGCTTTGGCGAAGGCGTTGTAATCGTGCTGCTCCAACGCCTCCACAATGGCCTCGTGCTTGGAGATGGTGTTGTCCAAATGCTTCACCTTTTCTTCCCGCTGAAAATTTTCATCCACAGCCCAAATAGCCTCCAAAAGCGAGGTGAGCACGCCGTTGTTCAAATGGGAAAACAGCGCCATATGAAACGCCTTGTCGTCCGCATGGAAAAAGATGCGCTGCTGCCATTTGGCCTTGATTTTTTCCAGGCTGTCGCGGATTTTGGCAATGTCCTCGCTGGTTAATGCCAGATATGCCTCGCGCATATAGCTCAGCTCGATTGCTTTGCGGATCATAAGCATTTCGCGGATGGACTTTTTTTCCTCTCCCACGATAAAAAATAGCACGTTTTGGAAGATAAAATCCAGGTTAAATTCCTTCACCACCGTACCCCGGCCGGGGCAGGATTGGATCATCCCCATCAGCTCCATGCTCTTGATGGCCTCGCGCAGCACGTTGCGGCTTACGCCAAGCATTTGACACATGGCTTGCTCCGTAGGCAGGGGGTCGCCCGCCTTTAATTCGTTGCTGATAATGTAGCTGCGAATTTCACGAAAGGTTTGGATGTAAAGTTTTTCTTCTTTGATATTCTTCATATCATTCCCTCAAAAATAATATAGCCAACGTATTGGCAACGCCATTTTTATTGTACCTTTTATATATGCGTTTGTCAATTCCCTATCTTTGGTTTGCCCCTCCCCCGAAATATGCGCTTTTCACAGTGATTAACATTTTTTTTTTTGAAAGTGCACAAAAAAGTGTTGACAATAAATATGGTTTGTAGTACATTACAAATGAACTTCCAAGAAGGGGCTGCCTTTTCAAGGAAGATGGTTCGTAAAAATTTTCATAAGTTAAAGGAGGAACCCCGTCATGAAAAAGTTGTTCGCGTTGCTTCTGTGCCTCATGATGGTGCTGCCCATGGCTTCCCTCGCGGAAGAAAAGGTGGACATCGTCCTGTGGACCTACCCCATCGGCAACTGGACCAACGCCGAAACCGTTGACGCCATTATTGCCAACTTCAACAAGGTGCACCCCAACATCAGCGTTAGCGTGCAGTACCTTGATTACACCTCCGGCGACGACCAGGTGACCACCGCCATCGAGGCTGGCACCACCCCGGACATCATCATGGAAGGCCCCGAGCGCCTGGTAACCAACTGGGGCGCGGCCGGCAAAATGCTGGACCTGAGCGACCTGTGGACCGAAGAAGCCCTTGCCGATATCAGCGCCACCAGCGAGGCCGTTGTGGCCGCCTGTAAGAACGCCGAGGGCAAGTACTTTGAGTATCCCCTGTGCATGACCACGCACTGCATGGTTATCGACAAGGCCGCCTTCGAGGCTGCGGACGCTCTGCAGTACATCGATCTTGAAAAGCACACCTGGACCACCGAGGGCTTCGAGAACGCGCTGCGCGCTCTGGTAGCCGCCGGCAACTTCCCCACTGGCATCGTATACTGCGGCGGCCAGGGCGGCGACCAGGGCACCCGTGCTCTTGTTAACAACCTGTACTCCGGCAAGTTCACCAACGCCGAGCACACCGCCTACACCGCTGATAGCGAGGAAAACATCAAGGCCATCCAGAAGCTGGTTGACCTGGTGAACGAAGGCCTGCTGGCCGCCGACCCCTCCATCGTAGCCGGCGACGAGATCGCCCTGTTCTGCAACGGCACCGCCAAGATGAGCTTCTGCTGGAACGCCTCCGCTGCTGTGAGCAACAAGGCTTCCATGGCTGAAGGCATCGAGCCCTTCCCCATGGCTTTCCCCTCTGACGACGGCATTCCCGAGCTGTGCGGCGGCATCTGGGGCTTCGGTATCTTTGATAACGGCGACGAGGCCAAGGCCGCTGCCGCCAAGGAATTTATCCGCTTCGTATGCGACGACGCCGAGCAGGGCCCGCAGAGCGTGTACGCCACCGGCTTCTTCCCGGTTCGTTCCTCCTTCGGCGATATCTACGCCGGCACCGAAAAGGCTGAGAACGCTGATTACGCCATCTTCATGCCTTACCTGGGCGACTACTACAACGTGACCGGCGGTTGGGCCGTGCAGCGCACCGAGTGGTGGAACATGCTGCAACGCGTGTTCGCCGGCGGCGATGTGGCTACCGAGGTTGGCGTGTATGTAACCAACGCGAACGCCAGCATCAAGTAAAAACAAATCACCTCATGGATACGAGCATGGCGCTCCCCATTCCCCAACGGGAGGGGAGCGCCATGTTATATGAGTAGGGGGAAATCGCATGCAAAACACCGTCAATATTTCCCGCGAGCTCAAGGCCACGCGCCGCAGGGAAAACATTGCGGGCTATATTTTTATGGCGCCCAGCCTGCTGTTTTTCCTTGGGTTCGTTATCTTCCCCATGGGCATGTGCCTGGTTACCAGCGCCTTTAACTATACCATGACCGACTTTACCTTCGTCGGCCTGCAAAATTATGTGGAGCTTTTCCAGGACGCCATCTTTGGCAAGTCCCTGGTGAACACCATCATCATTGTAGTGGCAAGCGTGCCCACCGTGTGCCTGTTCTCGCTGTGGGTAGGCTCCGTCATTTACAAGCTTAAGGATGTATATACCTCCTTCTACCGCTGCGTGTTCTATCTGCCGGTGGTTACGGGCTCCGTGGCCGTTACCGTGGTTTGGAAGTGGATGTTCAACCCGTATTACGGCTTGCTCAACTACGTGTTTAAGGAGCTCGGCCTCATCTCGCGCAACATGAACTGGCTGGGTTCGCCCGATACGGCCCTGTGGTGCATCATTCTGATCCTGTTTACCACCTCCATCGGCCAGCCCATCGTTTTGTACGTTTCGGCGCTGAGCAATGTGGATCACTCCTTGGTAGAGGCCGCCGAAGTGGATGGCGCTACCAACCTACAGGTTTTCTGGCGCATCAAGTGGCCGCAGATCATGCCCACCACGCTGTACATTCTGGTTATTACCACAATTAACAGCTTCCAGTGCTTCGCGCTTATCCAGCTGCTAACCTCTGGCGGCCCCAACTACTCCACCAGCACCATTATGTACTATATCTACTACCAGGCCTTCAAGCTCAGCCGCTATGGCTACGGCAGCGCCATGGGCGTTATCCTGGCCATCATCATTGCGGTGTTCAGCGCGCTGCAGTTCCGTCTGGCCAAGACCGATAATTAAGGGGGTGCCGATATGGATCATAGCGTTCAAAAAACCACTCCCTACAAGGTAATTAGCATCATTCTGCTCATTGTGCTGGCCGTTTTGATGATCTTCCCGCTGTACTGGATCATTACGGGTTCTTTCAAGGATGCGCGCACAATTAACTCTGCCGTGCCTGTGTGGTTCCCCACCAATCCCACGGTGGATAATTATGTGCGGCTGTTTGAGCGCCCTGCGGGCAGGTGGATGTTCAACACCGTATTCCTGTGCGCCATGAGCATGCTGCTTACCTGCGTGGCGGCCGCCATGGGCGGTTACGCGCTGGCGAAGAAAAAGTTCACCGGCCGCACCGTTCTTTTCAGCATTTTCGTATGCGCCATGGCCCTGCCCAAGCAGGTCATCCTGATCCCTCTGCTCAAGGAAATGGCGTTCCTTAGGCTGCACAACACGCTTTGGGCGGTCATCTTCCCAACGGTGGGCTGGCCTTTCGGCGTGTTCCTGATGAAGCAGTTCTCCGAGAACATTCCCGGTGAAATGCTGGAAGCCGCGCGCATTGACGGCGCAGGCGAGGCGCGCACCTTCACCAGCATCGTGTTCCCCATGATTAAACCCGGCGTGGGCGCGCTGGCCATCTTCACCTTCATTACCGCCTGGAACGATTACTTCCTGCAGTTGATTATGCTCAACGACATGGATGTGCTTACCATCTCGCTGGGTATCGCAAAGCTGCAAAGCGAGCTGAGCACCGATTACGGCCTCATCATGGCCGGCGCGGCGCTGGGCAGCGTTCCAATTATCATTATCTTCCTGATGTTCCAAAAGTTCTTTACGCGCGGCATTACCATGGGCGCGGTCAAGGGCTAATTCATTCAGTCACGAAAGGGGTTCCTACCAATGGCTTTGGAAAAATACAAGGGCGTTATCCCGGCGTTTTACGCCTGCTACGAGGATGATGGCACAGTAAGCGCGCAGCGCACGCGCAAGCTGGCCCGCTACCTGGTGGGCAAGGGCGTGAAGGGCCTGTATGTGGGCGGCTCCTCCGGCGAATGCATCTATCAGGAAAAGGAAGAACGCATGGCCATTCTGGAGGCCGTCATGGCCGAGGTCAAGGGCGAGTGCACGATTATTGCGCACGTGGCCTGCAACAATACCAACGAAAGCCGCCAGCTGGCCGCCCATGCCGAAAGCCTTGGCGTGGACGCGATCGCCAGCATCCCGCCCATTTACTTCCATCTGCCGGATCACGCCATCGCCGCGTACTGGAACGCTATCTCCGCCGCGGCGCCCAACACGGACTTCATCATCTATAACATTCCGCAGCTGGCGGGCGTGGCGCTAAGCGTAAGCCTGCTGCGTGAAATGCGCAAAAACCCTCGCGTGATCGGCGTGAAGAATTCCTCCATGCCCACGCAGGACATTCAAATGTTCAAGGCCGAATGCGGCGGTACCGGCGTTGTGTTCAACGGCCCGGACGAGCAGTTCGTGGCTGGCCGCGCCATTGGCGCGGACGGCGGCATCGGCGGCACCTACGCGGTAATGCCCGAGCTGTTTTTGAAAATGGACGAGCTGATCCGTGCGGGCCAACCCGCGGAAGCCTGCAAAATCCAGTACGCCGTTAACGAGATCATCTATGCCCTGTGCGCCTGCCACGGCAACCTTTACGCCGTGATGAAGAAGGTCATGGAGCTGCGCGAGGGCCTGCTTCTGGGCAGCGTGCGCGCGCCCCTGGCCCCAATCGTCCCGGAGGATATGCCGCAGATCGAGAAGTGCGCCGGGATGATCGCCGACGCAATCAAGCGGTACTGCTAACAAGGGGCGCAGTACAAGACGCCCGCGCCCTCCCCCTCACAAAGCCCGATGGCCCTCCGCCATCGGGCGTATTTTCTTTTCCGCGCCCTCCTTTGGGGCCGTATTCCCAGGTAAGGGGTGGAGAGCCCTTGTTGAATTTCTGCTGCGTTTCTGATAGCATGGTATAAGGCCGTTATTGAATAGGGACATGGAAACGGCGGGGAGTGGAAGCCGCATGGCGCATGTATTGGTTGTAGCGGAAAAACCGTCGGTAGCGCGCGATATCGCAAGGGTCATTGGAGCGTCCTCACGGGGAGAGGGCTGCCTGACGGGCAACGGCTATGCCGTAACCTGGGCGATTGGCCATTTGGTAAGCCTGAAGGAACCGGAGGAGCTGGATGAGCGCTATAAACGCTGGCGCAAAGAGGATCTGCCCATCCTGCCCCAAGCCATGGCGCTAAAAGTGTTGCCCAAAACACGCGCGCAGTTCCAAACCGTCAAGAAGCTCATGAACAGCGCCGATACGCAATCCATTATCTGCGCCACGGACTCCGGCCGCGAAGGCGAGCTGATCTTTCGTTATATTTATGAAATGGCTGGCTGCAAAAAGCCGTTTCAGCGGCTATGGATTTCTTCCATGACGGACGAAGCCATTCGCGGCGGGTTTGCGGCCCTGAAGCCCGGCAGCGAATACGACGCGCTGTACGAAAGCGCGCGCTGCCGTTCCGAGGCGGATTGGCTGGTGGGCATGAACGCCAGCCGCGCCTTTACGCTGCGCTATGGCGCGCTGCTATCCGTTGGCCGGGTGCAAACGCCCACGCTGCAAATGCTGGTGAAGCGGCGCAAGGAAATAGACGCCTTTCAGCCCGAGCCGTTTTTTACCGTGCAGGCGGACTTTGGCGACTATCAGGGCCAATGGTTTAACCCCGAAAAGGAAAACGAACGGCGCATCCCCACAGAGGCGCGCGCCAAGGCCATTGCCCAAAAGGTCAAGGGAAAACCCACCCGCGTACAAGAAACGCGCAAGGAGGAAAAGCGCGAGCTTCCGCCTCAGCTGTACGACCTAACCACCTTGCAGCGCGAGGCCAGCAGCCTGCTGGGCATGACGGCTGAGCAAACGCTCAAAACGGCGCAAAGCCTGTATGAAAAGTATAAGCTGATTACCTATCCCCGCACGGACAGCCGCTATGTATCGCACGATATGGGGCCAACGCTCCAAAAAGCGCTTGCCTCCCTTGGCGATCCCTACAAGGCGCTAACCGCGCCCTTGCTTGCCAAAGCCCTTCCGCAGCCCAAGCGCATCTTTGACGATGCCAAGCTTACCGATCACCACGCCATCATTCCCACGGGCCGCAGGGCAAACCTGGAAACCCTGCCGCAGAGCGAGCAGAAGCTGTTTGACCTGATCTCCCGGCGGCTGATCGCGGCGTTCTACCCGGCCTATGTATATGAAGCCATGCGCGTAACAACCGTATGCGAGGAGGAGCGCTTTGTTTCCACCGGGAGAACCGTTCTTGAGGAAGGCTTTCAAACGGTATATAAGGATTTTAAGGCCAAGCGCGGCAAAAAGGAAGCGGAAGGCTGCGCTCCCCTTCCGCCCCTGCGCGAGGGGGATAAGCGTACCGTAAAACGCGCGATCGTAAAAAGCGATCAAACCAAGCCGCCCAAAGAGCATACGGACGCATCGCTGCTATCGGAAATGGAGCATGCCGGCCGCCGCATTGAGGATGAGGCGTTGCGTGAGCTGATGAAGGGCTGCTCCTTGGGTACGCCCGCAACGCGCGCGGCGATCATCGAACGGCTGATCGCCGTTGGATACGCCCGCAGGAAGGGCCGCCAGATTATAGCCACGGAAAAGGGCGTCAAGCTAATTGAGGCCGTACCGTCCGAGATTGCCTCGCCCGAAACCACGGGCAAGTGGGAGCAGGCCCTGGAACGCATTGCCCGCGGCGAGGGCGATAGCGTGCGTTTTATGGAGGGAATCCGCCGCCTGGCGGCTTTCCTAACCAAATACGCCGCGCAGGATGCGCCGCATGTGGCGTTTGACCCCGTGGAACGCAAGGGCAAAGCAAAAAGGCGGCCCAAAACGCTAAAGATACCCTGCCCCATTTGCGGCAAGGGCGAGATTGTGGAAAACGAAAAGGCGTTTGGCTGCTCGCGCTGGCGCGAGGGATGCCGGTTCACCTTGTGGAAGGATGCGGTAAGCCGTGTGGGCGGCCCAACGCTAACGGACACGCTGATAAAGGCGCTCCTGCAAGCCGAAAACGGCGACCTGCGAGGCTCAACGGGCACGCTGCACTACCGCGGCGGCTTTGTAACCTTTACGCCCAAAAAGTAGCGGCCCGTGAAAGATGCAAAGCCGCTGCCATTTTGCCGCACATGGAAAAAAGAAATAACGCCTGCAAGGGGCTTATGCAACAGCCGTTCAATAGCAAAAAAATATCCTTACAGGATGCGCAAGCCCTGTAAGGATACCCGCTATGGAGCGGGTGATGGGAATCGAACCCACGTAACCAGCTTGGAAGGCTGGGGCTCTACCATTGAGCTACACCCGCATAAAAGTGATCCAAACAAAAAAATGGAGCGGTAGACGAGATTCGAACTCGCGACATCCACCTTGGCAAGGTGGCACTC